>NZ_JBVBEF010000110.1:0-26039 GCF_055456055.1 Bradyrhizobium sp. LeoB3 | reverse complement strand
GTGACGTTGCCGAAGCCGATGACTTCGGGCGCCAAAGCTGCTGGCCGCTTCGGCAAACAGGACTTCGTCTATGTCGCCGCCGACGATGTTTATCGCTGTCCCGCCGGCGAGCGGCTAACTTATCACTATGCGAACGTAGAGGACGGAAAGACACTGCGTCGCTATTGGACAAGCACCTGCAAAACCTGCGCGCTAAAAGCTCAGTGCACGACAGGCCCCGAGCGTCGCATCTCACGCTGGGAGCACGAAGCCGTTCTGGAGAAAGTTCAGGATCGGCTCGACCACAACCCCAATGCAATGAGTGTCCGCCGTCAGACAGCGGAGCATCCGTTCGGCACGATGAAGTGTTGGATGGGAGCAACGCACTTTCTCACGAAAAAGCTGCCGAAGGTGGCCACCGAGATGGCGCTCACCGTGCTCGCCTACAACATGAAGCGCGTGATGACGATCATGGGCGTAGCCGGATTGCTGGAGGCGATGCGGGCGTGAGGCCGGCCTCTGCGCGACCAAATCAGCGCCTACATGAAGCTCCTGATTGCCACCGAGATGAGAGGTCGATTCCACCGAATTAGAAGTTCGGCGGCCGCGAAATGCGCCAGTGCCCCCCAAGATGCGTGATTTTCACACAGCCTGGGCCACAAGCGGACTACGGCTCGATCACCAATGCGGCCCAATGTGGGCATGCCGAAAGCAGCCCCTTATCTTCTGAATTTGACAAACTCAGCTCCAGTCATACCGCTTCGGTGTTTTTTGCATGAGGTCGATCGAAAACGCCGAATTCAAATTGGAAGGTCTGAGCGTGATCCACTCGTGACTGTCGGCCTCCTGCTTCCCTTCTTTAGGCACCTTCAGGCGATCATAACTGCCTTTCTCACCTTTGAGATCCCTTCTATCGAGCTTCAACAACTCATAGCCGCCGCCGACGATCAGTATCTCCGAAACATGATCGGCGATTTCCTTGCTGCAATCGAATATGACCATACTTCCGTGGAGTTCCAAGAGCTTGCAGGTCGGCTCAAAGCGAAAGAGAAATGGCTCGGAAAGAATAGTGAAGTGAAGAGTATTTTGTCCTACCTCTAAAATCCCCTGCGATCGAGAAGTCCGAATGTACTGCATGCCGTCTTCTTTACGGACGCCCTTGGGGTATTCCAGCTTGTCTTCGCTTCCTTTGAACGGCAGGTGCTGTTCGGTCTCTGGAATGATCCAACTGAAGCCAAATCTATACTGGGTATTCCTGGTTAATTCTCGCCCTCGTGCTTGCTGTTCGTCTCGGCTCTCTACGATCTTGTCGGTTCCTCCGCCAAAGGTGAAGCTGACCAAACCTTGAGAATGGACTCGGAGTGACAACATGGTTTGAAAGAAAAACTCGCCCTTGCAAACCTCCCAAATTGGCGCATCGAGTCTTACGATAGTAGTTAGATCGTCCAAGAGAAGCTGTGACTCGATGAGAAATTGAATTCTCTTAGTTGTCTGATCGATTCCTTTAATCCCCGAACCGATTAGCGATGTGATTCCATCGGCCCAAGCGCTGAAAAAATCCTTCTGCTCGGCGTCGCTCAACGAGATATCGAGGTAACGAAAGCGAATAGCGTAGCCCCGGTTCGAATCCAGGATGATCCTCAAACGCTCACGATCAAGTATTTCGCAATAGCCGATCCCCCGCCCATAGGCCAACTTCTGTAAATCCGTGATGATACCGGGAGTGAGCCCCACATTTGTGAGGAAGACAAAGCCTTTGGGTTTCGGCTTGTCTTCTTTGGGTTTCAGAGCGTTTTCCAGGTCGTCGCTGAACTTACTTTGAATTTGCGAGCGATGTTGATCCGCGTCGCTCGCGTCATTTACGAACCCTACGGCGCCAAAACAGAGCTCTCCCTTATAGAACCCTTGAATGTCTCTTCCTCCGTCCGGCCCTCCCCTTGGTAGCCGAGGCTGTAGGTCGGTATAACCATCTTGGACAGAAAGAATCTCTAGGCACATGCGTTCTCGCTTGGCCTGATTGGTGTTTAGGTGGTCTTTAAGCCGCCGATCTGTCTCACTCATGCGCCCACATTTGCATTCCTTGAGGCAGTCTACAACAAGCAGCCACTGTGAGACGGCGGCTTCGGATCAACGTGAGCCTCAACGGTCCCGACCTGACCGCTTCTATTCCAAAATGAGTCATTGGAGCGTGGGAAAGAGAGTTGACCTTCCAGTTCGAGTAAAGAGCGGACTGTCATCCGAAGGGGAAGCGGATCGGGCTCCGAGCGAGGCAAAACACAAACTTAGGCTTGAAGCGCATTTACGATGCGGAGGGTCCTTCGGACGTAGCCGGTGAGCTCGTTAGGATCGATGTGATCCGGGGTGATGTCCGCCGCATTCTCCCCGTGGTGATATTGGCTGGTATAACCATTGATCTGGTCCAACTCATCGTAAAGCGCCTGAGCCGGGTGAGTTGCCCCGCCCGCGCGGATCTTTCCAACCATATCGCCCAGCCAGTCATTGGCTAGAAAGCTCGACGGATAGGTAGTGCGGCAATAGGTTTCCAGCACGACACGCATCTTCCGGATCACGTCAACCAGCGTGCCGCTCCCATTTGTCAGGTAGGACTGCAGGTCATCGATGTCGGTGGCGGTGCGGCCTTGGCATGCCTTCTCCAGATCGATAATGGATAATTTCGAGCCATTAGCGCGATGATCCGAAATGCCGAGCGATACCCGCTCGGAGTGAGGCGCTTTGTCCCAAAGCTGCTTGAGGAACGTTGCATCGTGGGAGAGGACGATGACCTGCAGGCAGCTGGCAGCGACCTTCATGATCTCGTGCACGGTCTGCCGGCGCCGAAAGGCATCCTGGCTGTTAAAGGGATCGTCAAAGACAACGATCGTGTTCTTAGCTTGCGGATCTTGCTCCAGGTGCGCCAGGAAAAAGGCCAGTGCAAGTGTCGTGCGGTCGCCAGCACTCAGCGTGTTCTTGAAGCTCGGCAAGGCCGTTGAAGTCTTGCCATCGCCAATGTCGATCGCGGTGTTGTTTATGACGAGTTGATAGCTCGACGTGGCGATGCCACCGGGATAGCCGTGCTTGGTTTCGGCAATCTTGAAGCCGGCATTGAAGGCTTCCAGAAACGTATTGATGCGGTTCTCGTAAGGCTTGACGACGCTTTTGGTGTGAGCGTCCAATGCTGAACGCGCCTTCTCTTTGCGGTCCTCTACTGTCTGTTTGTCGGTGACGAGCTTGTTATGCTGATCGCAAAGCGCCTTAACGGCCAACGTGTGGCGAGTCTGGATCGCCTTCAACCGGATCAACTCGACCTCGGCCGTTCTTAGGTCCACCGAGCCCGTCTCGGTCTTCTTTGCTGCGATCGACACGTTGGTCATTCTGACTGCGGCGTTCACTGCGTCCAACCCGCCCTTTGCGGTGTTATAGGCCGCAAGTGCGGCTTCGAATTCCGTCCCCATCTCAATTGCTTCGAGCGGGGTATCCGCCTTGCGCCGAAGAAGCGCCAAGGCAGCGTTGTGCAGGTTGGTCGCTGCCTCGTAGAAGATGGAATACGGTTCAAGCGGCAGCGCACCTACCGGGCAATACTGGGTCCAGAAATCGACAGATCCTCTGTTCTGTTCCGCCAGCGTCTTCATCCTTGCAAGAGCGGCATCACCGAGCAGATTAGCCACGGATGCAATTGCAGTCGCGATCTCAGTGGCAAGTGCAGCGTAGCGTTCGCTAAATATGGCGCGATACGCGGCGACAAGTTCCAGGCCCGTTATATGCTGGCCGCAGAATGGGCAGGTGTCGGAAGCATGTACGAGCCCTCCGGCGATCCAGTTGCCGCCTCCGTCGGTCATGTTGTGGGTGGCCAGATGGTCTGCCAGCAGCTTTTCTGCGTCTGCCGAGATGCCATCGAGCGTCTGTTCCAGAAGGTTCGCAAAGTTCGACGGCAATTCCGGCGTCGGATATTCAGCCAGGGCTTTGCGGTCCATGATCGCGGTAGCCTGTCTGGCCGCATCGACTTTTTGCTGCTGGGTCGCGATCTGGCTGCCGATATCGGCCGTCTCCGGCAGTGCAATGAACTGCTCGAGCTTCATGCCTGCCGGGATGTGAGGCTGCACCGCCTTCGCGGCATTGCTGATCTCGCCGGTCAGGGTGCGGCTCTGCTGGGCCAATGTGGCATCCTGCTCAGCGAGCTTGACACCTTGGCTGCCGATGATGACGCGGTACAGATTGCGCTTCTGCTCAATATCCACCACGTCGCCGGAGTGGACATTCTCTGCCACAAACACACCGTCAAAGATAGCGACGGCCGGTCGCGTGGTGGTCCAGGCCTGTTCGTGAAACCGGATCGGGCCAGTATCGAACAATAGTTCGACCGACATTGGATCGCTTACGCCGAGGGTCTTACGCCCCAGAATATGTGAAGGGTCGCCGGTCTTGAGCGACCGCAGGACGGCGCAGATCGTCGTCTTGCCGTAGCCATTGGCGCCCGAAACGAAAGTATGCTTGGTAAGTTGCGGATTACCGCTGGCTGCCGAGTTACGGAACCGCCCGATATTCCTGATAGCGACAATCTTTTTAAGCATGCATCACTCCCCCTGCACCGTTTAACCTATGGTTGTGCAACGGAAAAGGGGGAACGAGCAACGAGGGTAGCATTGAGCTTCTGACCAAATAATCTTTGGTCGATATCCTTGGGCGAGCCGGTCACGCCCGCGGGCCTGGTGCGATCTATTATTGTTTGTGCTTTCGTGAACCCTTCTTTCCCGGTGCCGCGCCTGCGTTTCCGGGTGTAGATGCGCGCAGCAACTTGTCGAGCTGTTGCTGAACAACACGACCGACTTTGAACGGGTATTTTCGCCAGTAGCTATAGAATTCGGCCGCCGTGGTGAACTCGCCCTTGCTATCTCGGAGATCTTGTATGCGGTTTTCCTGGTGGTCAAGAAGAAGCTCGAGGCTCGGTGGGCATCAAGCCGACCCTGGATCCGTAGAAAGTCGAGGGGCCTTCTATCGGATGGCAGAGATAACCCATCTTGGTCCCCGGATAGAGAGAAGCGCCAAACGTTTATGCTTGCGAGTTCGGCTTGGGGTCCAAATGCAGCGGTCGAATCCCCGCACAAGCTCTCTCCAGACCACCTCAGAAAGCCGGTATCCGGCCTGGACTTCAGTTGGTGGGGTACGGTGGTGAACTAGTATAGCGCAAGACGATTTTGACTGTTTTTTTCGCACAAGAGCAGCGCGGTTGTCCTTATCGCAAATCAAATCCGGGCATATTGATGATGCAGTCCGCCTGGATTAGCTGGCAGATAATGCGTCCCCTTCTTTGGATGGTGCGTGGTACAGGTGCATCCATGTTCAACGACAGGTGAGTTCGCGAGTCGTTGTAGTAGCCCATATACGACAGCAGCACGTGACGACGATGAACTTCCGGCCGCGATGCTCGATGAAAGTCAAAAGCTCTCCCAAACGGAATGCGTGTTGGCGCGCGTGAACTCCTCGATGAGAAGCACATGGGGGCGACCAGGATCGTCCAAAGCCCTTTGATTGATAATCCGAAACGTCTTATTTCTTCGCTCGAAACCTTGTCCGTCAGGGCGCGGCACGAACCCTTCAAAAAAATCTTCATAGGTAGTGCTCTCATGGAATTGGATGTCTTTGATTCGAAGCGGGTCTCCGTCAGTCAGCACATCTGCTGCTAGCCGTGCTGCGCGTGATTTGCCCGTACCCGGCAAACCCGAGAGGACAACGAATTTTGTTTTTCCAAATTCGGTCGCCGCCTGGGCGATCTTGCTGATCAGAAGCTGATCGTAATCTTTCATGTCTGGCTTGGCGGTCCTGTCGACTGGCCGCATCAAATAGCGAATATATGCGGCGCGGTTCGTGCGTGCTTCCGGAGGAATACTGGGAAGCGGGCTGCCAAGTAGCTCGTCGAGTATTGTGACTGTCGACGGTGGGAGCGTCCGAAATCCGTCAACGTCCGCTTCGGAGGGAATTAGCAAGCCCCCTATCCCAGCACGATTGAACCATGGTGTAATGTGCCTCGGATCATCCGTCAGCGCGGATCCGAGCGCGTTTAGGGAAGTGCCGGAATACCCAGCGTGTTGCTGGCGAAAGCTTGCGATCTTGGCAAGCGCGGTCGGAACTTCGTGCTCATAGTGCAAATGACCGAGCACGCGATTGACGTCCTGCCAATGCAACCGGTCGCCTAAATGACGAAATGCGCGCCACATCGCGCGCAAAGGCAGAATGTCAGCGTCCTCTGGAACGCCGTCCGGCGGTCTGCCCCTGTTGTCTGGTTTGGCGAGAAGAACGCGATTCGCAACCTCGGCGCCTAATGCTGCAATGTGCCGATTTGTACCCACCAAGGCCTTGTCGAGGCTGGACCAACCGTCTATTACGGCACGCCCAAACCGCGTTGTCCGAAGCGTGCCGTCATCTTCGACGGTGAGCAAACCCATCTCTTCGAAGGCGCTCTTCCAAGTTCGAAGACGTTGCTCCGATACATTCGGGTCTGGAGCTTGGCCCCCGGTTTTTCTACTAGAGAAGAGATCGACGGCGCGTTTGAGCTGCTCTCTCGCCCCTGCGTAATCGTTGGTCCGAAACCGCTGACCATCCGTCATCAGGAACGCCCACAAATAGTGCGGTGCCGTGACGTCTGGAATGACGAGATCGACGTCTGGCGACTCGTGGCTTGATGTTGGCCAAGGCATCTTAGGGAACTATCGGGAATACTGGATCAAGCTGCTTGTTTGGAGTCGCAGGAGTTTTCGGATAGGAATGTTGCGATGCGATCGTAAAGGTCTTGCGTCTGCCTAATCTGGCACTCCCAAATCACGCATGGCATCCAACCTAGCTCTTGCAGGTCCTTTAGCACCCGCTCATCACGAGCGACATTCCGGGCGAGCTTTCGTTCCCAGAAATCTCGGTTTGAACCTGGTATGGTGGCCTTTCGGCATCCTGGATGCTGCCAAAAGCAGCCATGCACAAAGATGACTTTGCGAAGTCGTGGGAAAACTAAGTCGGGGCAGCCGGGTAAAGTGCGTCGGTTAAGGCGAAAGCGGAATCCCAGCGAGTGGGCAAGCCGTCGCACGGTTCTTTCGGGCTGGGTATTCTGACCGCGCACCCGGGCCATCATTCTCGATCGCTGCTCCGTCGTAAATCTATCGACCATTTGACGCCGTCCTGCCTGGGACTAACTACTTCACCAAAAATGGTGAGCTTGCTCACTGTAAGCATCAATTATGACCGATTCCAAGAAAAGAGGCGAATCGCGTCGCTTTAGCGTTGCACGTTGCTGACCTGCTGGTGCATCTCGCGTCCCAGCGCAGAACCCCTCGCTTACCCCCTTCCCGTTCAGCAATTGGTGCCGCCCAGGCGCCTGTGTGCGGCCAGTCCGTGCGCCCGATCGCCCCCCCGGCAGGAGGGGAGTTCAGCCAAATTCCGGCGAAAAGCTGGCCGATTTCCTTGGACGACCAATTAAGATGTGGGTATGCGCTTGGTCGCCGCGCTTCGCGCTTCCTCGCTTGGCCAATTTCTGAGGACAGAGGCCGCTAGTTTGCACCTCGCCTCTGCAGCGGGTTCGGCAGCAGCAGGACCTACCGATCATAAACTGGAATCACGGAGGTGCGCGGCTGATCGGCGCTCTCCGAGATCATCCTCTCGACTCGTCGAGCAGGTCGTTGCGAAACTCGCCAAGAGCCCGGCCGACGACCTCGATCATGTAAGCGCGATCCGCCCTTATCCCGGAGGCGATCACGAAGGACCAATCTATCGGCGTTGTATCCAGGCCACGCGGGCGCGGCGGCGGCTCCGGCTTAGGCATGTTTCGGGACCAGCGCTCCAGCACCTCCCCTTGGGCTCACCAGGCGCGCGCCCGCCCCTTGGCGATCCTCAGCGCTTCCTCGTATGTCACCAATCTGCTCCCTCGATAACTGCCACCGGGCCGGGCTGGACGCACCATGCGCACCTTATCACAAACCTTCAAGATGATGAGGCACGTCTGGAATGCAGACAGCATCGGAGCGGCTGGTACGGGAGGTGACCCGCTGACGATGTGCAGGGGCGCCGTGTCCTCCATATGCAGCTCTACGGCGATAGAGGTCGCCAATTCGAGGTTGCCCGCGTACCCCGCGGCCATACCTCGCGGAACAATCCCAATCACCGTGCCGGGAGCTAGCATCGAGCCGCTCAATACCGCGTCCTGAAACTTTGGGCCGGCCAAAACGCGAATCTTGGTGGCTAGGGAAGCCGTGGTGACGATGATCATATCGTCAATGGCGATGCCACTCTTCGAGATCGCATCCGCCAATAGCGCACGATCATCGGCCACGCGGGGGCGCGCACTTCTCGCCGCGCTCGGGATCGGCGTGATACCGTGCAAGATACCGACTGGAGCGATCGCCATTGCTGCGTTGCTCGAGAATAGAGCGGCGTCTACGCCTGATGCGTACGTTGGTCTGCGGCGGCCGAACAGGTCGTCTTGATGATCCGGCAATAGGATTGCCAGCCGATCGTTTATGGCCAGATTGCATTCATGTCTTCCGCCAGCCGACCGACTGCTCTAGCGAGCTGCTTGCGCTTTCACATTGGGCTAAAGTGTGGGTGCCAGGGCCATCAATCAGGCATTTACTGGAACTACTCGGCGAGCAACTTGGTCAGATGTACGGAGAGCGCTTCGGCTATTCGCGCCAAAACAAGCAAGCTTGGATTGCGTTTCCCACGCTCAATGCCTCCGACATACGTCAGGTCTATCTCGGCTTCGAAGGCAAGTTTCTCCTGGGTCATCCCTCGTTCTTGGCGAATCCTCCGCACATTTTTGCCGACGATTTTGCGCCAATCCTGCATTGCAGGATCGAACATGGTGGGGCATATAGTCTCTAGGGATTATAGTCCCCATCAATGGAATTCCATCATCAAGGCGACACCAATCTGGAAGAAGTTGTCATGTGGCCAGATCACATCCCACGTCTCAGCCCCTTCGCCGAATGCGGGGAGACCACTTCGACGGTTGGATATAAAGATGTATCGAGTGGGATGGTGGTGGCTTCAGTCGAGCTTCCTGCCGAGCTGATCGAACGCACCGTTATTGCGAATGTCTCGATTGAAATAAGCTTATCCGGGGCTGGAGAGATAACTTCCACCGCGAGTGGCCTGGCGTCCAACTACTGCTTTACAAACAGAACTATTTCACTTGACGAGCTCGTCAATATGCTCCTGGAGCCCAGCAACCTTCACATGGAAGAAACGACGGAGGTCGAACTAAGAGTACTGCTCGAAAGACTTCAAAAATCGATCTGCGCCGTACAGCACGCGATTTCTACCATGAAAACCACCGCAAGCTAGCAGGCGGATGTTAGGACGATGCGATATCGGCGGTGGCTGTCCTCTTGGCCTTTCGAAACTCGGTATCACTATCGAGAAAAGCCTCCAACATAAACGGTATCAGCTCCGCGACTTCCTCCCGGCTGCCGTAAGTCTCAGCATAAAAGTCGGCATACTCGCGCAGCCGCTTCGCGAGACTAGGCGCAAGCACAACATTCATTTTCACCGGCGTCCGATCAGGTAACTTCGCAAGCTTCATATCGTCATCTGCCCTTAGCTGCCGATTGAACATCCCGGTATGGCTTCAGCAAAAGATCCTTCGAAACAATCACCCGCAGCGGCCATCCCGGCCGCACGGTAATCGTCGGCTGCACGTCGAGCTCGCGCTCGACAAGGCGCTGCCCTGCGCGATTGGTCGTTTGCTGCGTGCTTTCCCGCAACGCTTTGACGAGATCGCTCTCGTCATTGCCGATCGATAGCTGGGTCCCCACCCCGATCAACGTGGCTAGAGCCACGCCCTTGAGCAATTGCCAGGTGTGGAAATCGACCTCATCCTCGAGCCCGGCATAGCCCGCAACATCGGTGGCCGGAAGGTTCTCGATCACGATTGAATTGCCGTTCGGCAGGATGAGTCGTGTCCAAATCACGAGCGCCCGCTTCTGACCGAATGCAACAACGCTATCGTATTTGCCCACGAGCCGCGTCCCCTGCGGGATCAGGAGATGCTCACCCGTGACCGTATCGTAGACGTTCTCGGTAATCTGGCCGATGGTAGCCCCGGGCAAGTCCGAATTCAGACCCGTAACAAGGCTCGCCGGAATGATCGATCCGGCCATCACCGCGTAGGTGGACGGAGCCGGCACGAGAGCATGAGGATTGGTGGTCTCGGTGTCGGCCTTCGCTCCGACAAAGGCTAACTTCCGCGCTTGGGATGAAGGAATGATCTCGGCGGAACGATCAACCATCGCCCGTGCCGCCTGTGCCAGTTCGGCAGCAGACGGCGCTGAGTCGGAAGCCGGCGGGCGGAAGGCGGATGCCGGATTGGCCGCAAGCTCCATCGTGCCTGCCTGCTTTCTCTTCTCCTGCTTCTCCGACAACCGGAAAAACAACCCCGACTCCTTTGCCTGTTGGGCGATGCGCGCTTGCCGGATCCGCTCCGCGCGCTCGGCATCCTCCTCCGGATTGGTGCGGAAGCCCGCCTCGGGCGTTGCAGCCACCCCCGCCTTCTTCTCGTTCTCGGCAAAGGCCCGACCGACATCGCCGGGCGACGGTGGCCCGAGCCGCGGCACGGAGGGCGGCAGGTCCTCATACGACCTGGGCAGCTTGCTCAACCCCTCAGCCGTCTGCTTTCGGTCGGTATTATAGAGTTCCGTCCGCTCCTCACTCTTGAACAGACGCGGTGGACGCAGCGCAATGATCGTAGCCCCGGCAATGACAAGCGCCACCACCGCGCAGCCGATCATCAAGGCACGTTTGTTGAGGCGGCGGATCGGTCTCGGGCGCGCCCGCAGCTCCAGGGGTTCAGGAGAATCCTGGTCCAGCCGATCCGTCATGAAGCGCTCCCGGTGCTGATTGCCTGCGAGACGGGTCGCGCGTCGATCCGGATGATCCGGACAATGCGTTGCGGGTTCTCTCCCATGCGCAGTTCGGCGGCACCAAACATTCGATCGACAATGTAATAGGAGCCGCGAACGCGATAGTTCACGAGATTGGGGCGACCGTCGGCTCCCGCCACGAACAGAGGCGGCGCCTCGCCCTGCGATAGCCCCGAGGGCATCTGGATGTAGACCTTGCGGCCGTCGTCAAAGGCGCGCAGCGGCCGCCACGGCGGATCGTCGCCTTCGATACGGTATCGGAAGTTCAAACTGTCGAGCCGCACTCCGCGGTCGGCGACCCGTTGCTCATTTTCCTGGGCGGCGGCGTTCTGCTTGTGCAGCGCGACAAGCGTATCGGTGGGATAAGTCCACGAAATCGACGCCATGTAGGTCTGCTTGGTAGACACGAGCTCGAGGTGGTAGGTGCGCCGATCGGTCAGGACCACAAGATTGGTCTGGATATCCGGCAGCGTCGGCTTGATCAGGATGTGAACCCGTCGGGCGTTCCCCTGCCCGCTCGAGGTATCGCCCACCACCCAGCGCACCGTGTCGCCCGTGGAGACATCGATCAGCTCTTCGCCCGGCTGGAGCGCGACGGTCGAGACCTTCTCGGGGCTCGCGTAAAGCCGATAAAGCGCCCCCTCGGTCCAGGGGTAGACCTGGATGGCATTGATGTATCCGGCGCGCGTCGGCTCCATCCGCGCCGCCTTGTTCGCCTTGGCGATCGCCTGCTCCGGCGGAAGCTTTTCGCCCTTCTCGCCCCTTGTCGGGTAAGGCTTGAGCTGACCAGGCAGCGGCAGGATCTTTGGCGTCTCAACCACCTCGACCGGCTTTGGCGGATCCGCCTCGGGACTGGCCTGCTCAAAGGTCAATTCGTCATAGGGTGCTTCAAGGTTGAGCTTGGTCGCGCATCCGCAGAGCATCAATGACAAGGCGAGCATGCTGGCCGACGCGAGTTTCGTGGGGGCGGCAGAATTCATTTGGCGTCTCCGATGAGGTCGCGTGACCAGTTGAGGGAATGAACGTAGAGCCCGAGCGGATTTTTGCGCAGCGTCTCGGCGTCGGTCGGCGGCTTGAGCACCGTGGTGACGAGACCGGTGAAGCGCTCGGTCTTGGCGATGGAGCCGTTCTCGTAGGTGTTTTCCTTCCAGCGGATCTCGAAACTGTCGCTGGAAGCGCGCACCACCGAGGTGACCTCGGCCGTCACCGTCTTGGAGCCGATTTTTGCAAACGGGTCGGTTTCGCGCGCGTAGTCGTTCAAGGCCTGAGCGCCACGGTCGGTCGTAAAGTCGTAAGCGCGCAGCCAGTTCGTCCGGACGATGACAGGGTCGATCGACAGCGAGCGGACGTTTTCGATGAAGCGCGCGAGAAAATGTGCAATCTGCGCGTCTGACGGCTGGTAGCCTTCGAGCGCAGGGCCGACCGCGCGGACTTCGCCGAGCCGGTCGACCTCGACGACGTAGGGAACCACGCCGGAGCGGGCGATCTGGGTCAGAATCGTCAAGCCGAGCACACCGGACAGCCCGACGGCCGCCAGGGCCGTGAGCCGCCAGTTGCTGGCCTGCACGCGTGCGGAGCCCAGCCGCTCGTCCCAGACCTGGGCCGCTTTCTGATAGGGCGTAACCGGCTCGGGCGTCTCACCGTATCGAACGGAGGCACGACGAAAGGGATGGGCTGCCATATGTCAGTCCTCCCCGAGCTTCGGACCAGAGGAATGACCGCCCTTGTCTCCCTCTTTCAGGGTATGGGCCGCGAGCTGCGCCGCTTCTCTGACGTGGCGCCGCTGTGGTGCCGCCGATGTCCCCGCCGCTCCTGATGTCGGTGCGCCGCTTACCGAGCTCCCACTGGCTGCTCCGGAGAGCTGTTCTGCCGCCGTGGCACGGGCCGGGCTGCTAGCAGCCGAAGCTGCCCCACTGAGCGACGCCGCAGATCGAACCGCCGCCATCGATCCGCCGGCGGCCATCCGAAGTCCGCCCGCGGCAACCGCGCCGCTACCGATCACGACCGCCGCTGCACCCGCCACCGTTCCGGCAGCCGCGCCGGCTCCAAGTTGAGGCGCACCCGAAACAAGGCCCGCCGCAATTCCGGGTCCGAAGATGCCGAGCCCGAACAGCGAAAGCGCCGCCAGCAACAGGCTCATCGCGGAAGCGACGTCGATCGGCCGCGTCAAGGTGCTCGAGAGCTGGCCGAAGATGGTGGAACCGATGCCGATGATGATCGCAAGCACCATCACCTTCACGCCGGAGGCCACGACGTTGCCGAGGGTCTTCTCCGCCAGGAACGCCGTTTTCCCCCACAATGCAAACGGCACCAATATAAAGCTCGCCAGCGTCGTCAGCTTAAACTCGATCAGCGTGACGAAGAGCTGGATCGAGAGCACGAAGAAGGCCAGTACGATCAGGATCCAGCAGAACAACAGGATCAGGATCGTCGGCAGGTTGGTCAGGACATCGAAGCCTGTGAACTGGCTCGTCTCCTCAAGAAGCGGGTGCGCGGCGGTAAATCCTGCCGAGGCGACGAACCCGGGCCGGGCCAAATCGGCCGCGCTCAAACTTCCGCCGGACGCCTTCAGCCCGATGCTGGAGAACGAGTTAAAGACGATATCCGCAAGGCTCTTGAAGTTCCCTATGATGAAGGCGAACGCCCCCACATAGAGCACCTTCTTCGCAAGCGTCACCAGGATCTGGTCATCGCCGCGAACGCTCCAGGCGAGCCCGGCGAGCGTCAGATCGATCCCGATCAGGGTCGAACTGAGGAACGAGACATCGCCGGACAGGAGTCCAAAACCTGAATCGATGTAGCGCGAGAAGGTCTCGGTAAATCGATCAATGACGGAGAGATCAGCCATTGGATGCCCCCTCACTTCCCGCCGGTGTAGGCATGGCCGTCGCCGATGAAGCGAACAAACCGCTCTTGCGCTGCCGCGACGGAGGCTTGCTGCTCGGCGGCTCGTAACGTGTCGGCGCGTGCCTGGGTCAGGGATAGGGTCTGCGCCTGCAAAGCCTGCTTGAGCTGCAGGCCCAGCAATTCATTGGTTGATTGCTGGGCCTGGACCGATCCGTTTGCGGCTGAGGAATTCGCCATCAAGGTGCCCAGCGTCTGCCGGTCCGCATCAAGCGTGGATGCGATCGTTGCCTGGGTCACAAGCGACTGCTTCAGTCCTTCGTAGCTATTGTCCCAGCGCGCTGTCGCGTCCTGCACCATGCGATCGGAGGAAGCTGCCGCCGTGTACTGCCGGGGATAAAGCCGTCCAAAGTCGCTTTGGGATTTCTGAACATCGAACGAAAGGCCCTTGGCTTGCGCGATCAGATCGTTCATGCGCGCGATCGTGCTCGTTAGTTGACCCGCCACGCTCGACGGCAACCTTTCGAGATTACGGGCCTGGTTGATGAGCATCTGCGCCTCGTTTTCGAGGCTCCTGATCTGGTTGTTGATCTGATCGAGGGCCCGGGCCGCGCTGAGCAGGGTCTGGCTGTAGTTCCAGGGGTCGTACACGATTGACTGGGCCTTAACCTGTGACGTGCCTTGAACGCCGACCGACAGCAACAAGGACAGCGCCGTCGCAGCCCTTGACGGAACGAACGGACGGAATCCGCGCAGACGAGATCGCAGCATGACTTGCTCCAACTTCTGAATGACTTGCGTTGCGCGTCAGGAGCGGCGCGCCTGTTCGAAGGTTCTGATCAGGTTTGCAGCCCAGTGCAGATCGCGTTCAGCGAGATAGCGCTCGGCAAAATGATGTGGGCCAGTCTTGGCCAAGACGTTTTCGATGACGCGCTGATCCTCGGGGGAGGATGCCGCGGCGAAGGCCAGCGCCACCGGCCCGAGGCCAAGCTCAAACAGGCGGTTGCCGGCGCGCGACTGCAGGTAATAGTCGCGCTTGGGAAAGGCCTCCGCGATGAGCCGAATCTGGGTGTCGTTCAGACCGAAGCGGCGGTAGGTCTCGATCTGGGTCGGCTCGAGGGCGCGCGGATTGGGCAGGAAGATCCGGCTTGGGCAGGATTCAATGATCGCCGGCGCAATCTGGCTGTCGGCGATATCGGCAAGCGACTGGGTGGCAAAGACGACCGCCACGTTCTTCTTGCGCAGCGTCTTCAGCCACTCCCGGATCCGGCTTGAAAACAGCGGATCGTCGAGAAATACCCAGGCTTCATCGAGGACGAGCAAGGTTGGACGGCCGTCGAAGCGCGCCTCGAGCGTGTGGAAGAGATAGGTCAGCACGGGCGCGACCAGGCCCGGCAGCGCCATCAGTTCCTCCATCTCGAAGGTCAGAACGTCTGAGCCGGAGAGTCGGTCGGCATCCGCATCGAGAAAGCGCCCGAACGGACCTTCGAGCGTGTAGGGCTGCAGCGCCTGGCGCAGCGCATCGCGGGCAAGCAGCGCGACGAGGCCAGTCATCGTCCGTTGCGAGACGGGTGCAGAGCCAAGGCTCTTGAGCGCCGACCAGACGGTCTCCTTGACCTCCGGCGTCACGGTGACGCGCTCATGGGCGAGAACACCGCACAGCCAATCAAGCGCCCAAAGCCGCGCCCCCTCCTCCCCGACATCCTTGAGCGGCTGAAACGCGATCCCGCCCCTGGCGCCTAGCTCATACCAGGCCCCGGCCAGCGCGAGGGTCATCGCGCGAGCCGAGCGCCCTTTGTCAAAGATGACGAGCTGCGCGTTGGGATAGCGTCGAAACTGGAGCGCCAGAACCGAGAGCAGCACCGACTTACCTGCCCCGGTGGGGCCGACGACAATGGTGTGCCCGACGTCGCCCGCATGCAAGGACAGCCGAAACGGGGTTGCTCCCTTGGTCTTGGCGACGAGAAGCGGCGGCCCATCGAGGTGCTCGCACCGTTCCGGACCGGCCCACACCGCCGATAACGGGCACATATGGGCGAGGTTGAGCGTATGGACGATCGGCTGGCGGATGTTGGCATAGGCTTGCCCCGGCAGGCTGCCCAGCCAGGCCTCAACTGCGTTGACGCCCTCGCGGATGGTGGTGAAGCCCCGGCTATTGATGACGCGCTCGACGGCGCGGATTTTCTCATCGGCGTAGCGCGCGTCTTCATCACTGATGGTAACCGTCGTCGTGATGTAGCCGAAGGCGACCAGGTCATCGCCAAGCTCGGACAATGCGGCATCGGCGTCGGCCGCCTTGTTGCCGGCATCGGTGTCGATGAGAACGGCCTGTTCGTTGAACATCACCTCCTTGACGATGGCGGCAAGCGACTTTCGCTTGGCGAACCATTGACGGCGGTAGCGCGACAAGGTCGCGTTGGCCTGACTGCGGTCGAGGGGCAGGAAGCGGGTCGCCCATCGATAGGGAACCCCTAACCTGTTCAGTTCATCGAGCAGGCCCGGAAAGGTGACCGCGGGAAAGCCGAGCACCGTCAGCGCGCGCAAATGGTTGCGGCCGATGGCCGGGGATATGCCGCCGGTCAACGGCTCATCGCTCAGGAAACAATCGAGATAGGCCGGAATATCCGGCACGGCGACGAGATGTCGCTTGGTCGAGACGCAGCTATGCAGGTAGGTCAGCGTCTCCTCATCGTTCAGGGGCCAGATCTCGGGCAGGACCGAGGCCATCAGGTCGATCGCGCGGTCGGTCTCCTGAATGAAGCGTCGAAGGTGATCCCGATAGCTGTGCCGCTCGTGCCGCTGGCGGCGTGGGGTTTCGATCGATCCGTCCGAAGCGTCGTGCTGTGCCGGATCATCCTCGTACGCCTGGTCGTGAGCAGGCTGGGGCCGCCCGCTGCGACGCCATCGCATCTCCCCTTGCCTCTCCTGCGGACGTTCCAGAAACAGCCCTTCCAGCCGAGAGACCCGCTCCGCCGGCGGCAAATACATCAATGTTAGATGCAGCACGCTCTCGAAATGCTGCCCGCGCGGACGTGACGGGTCGTCCCACCCCTCACTGGAGCCCTCAAACGCGGCTCGCCGTTCTTCGTCGACGAGCCACGACACCGAATCCGGAAACTGCGAGCGCGGATAGTCCGACGCCGGAATCCGCGTGGCGTCAAAGAATAGCGCCCAACCCGAACCAAAGCGCTTCAGCACGTTGTTGACCCGCGAGGCCACGCTCATCAGCTCGGCCTCGGTTGCGCTGTCGAGATCGGGTCCCCGGTAGCGGATGGTGCGCTGGAAACTGCCGTCCTTGTTCAGGATCACGCCCGGTGCAACAAGGCAGGCCCATGGCAGCCAGTCGGCGAGCCGGTACGCATCACTGCGGAATTCTCTCAAATTCAGCATGCAAGCCAGCCCTTGTGCTTGGTGTGGCGGATGGCGACTTCGACGAAGGCCGGGTCGCGCTTGGCGAGCCAGACCGCGATGCTGTGGCCGACGATCCAGAGCACGAGGCCCGCGAGCCACAGCCGCAAGCCGAGCGCGAGCGCGGCGGATAACGTGCCGATCAGGATGGCAGCGGCGCGGGGCGCGCCACCGATCAGGATCGGCTCGGTGAGCGAGCGATGGAGGACGAGTTCAAAACCATCGGGGCGCATCAGATCAGCGCTCCGCCGCCGAACGAGAAGAAGGACAGAAAGAAGGAACTCGCCGCAAAGGCGATGGAGAGGCCGAACACGACCTGAACCATGCGGCGGAAACCACCGGAGGTATCGCCGAACGCGAGCGAGATTCCGGTTACGGTGATGATGATGACGGCGACGATCTTGGCGACCGGACCCTGGACCGATTCCAGGACCCGCTCGAGCGGAGCTTCCCACGGCATGCCCGAGCCGGCGGCTTGGGCTTCCGAGGCGATTGCAAGCATGCAAGCCGCGGCGGCGCCGACTTCGATCAAGATTGCCTCGCCCAGCTTACCGACGCTGCGAAGGCGAAAACGCACATATGAGTGCAGTCCAGTCAGCATGTGATGGTCTCCTTTCAGGGACGATGGCTTGTGTTTGGAAGTCCGGGCGGGGTTTCGAGCAGGTAGTCACCGGAGGGATCGAGGCCTTTGAGCTCGGCGATTGCTTCGATCCGGCGAGCGGGCCCCCGTCCCTTGATGAAGACGATCAGACCGATCGCTTCGGCAATGAGGCGGCGCGGCACCGTGGCGACCGCCTCCTGGATCAACTGCTCGATACGATAGAGCGCCGCGCGCGCCGAGTTGGCGTGGACGGTAGCGATGCCGCCGGGGTGACCGGTATTCCAGGCCTTGAGCATGTCGAGAGCTTCGGCGCCCCTGACCTCGCCGACGATGATGCGGTCGGGCCGCAGGCGAAGGGTCGAGCGCACGAGATCGGCAAGGCTTGCGACGCCCGGCTTGGTGCGCAGCGCCACGGCGTCCCTGGCATCGCAGCGCAGTTCGCGGGTGTCTTCGATGATGACGACGCGTTCGTTAAGACCGGCGATCTCTGCAAGAAGCGCGTTGGCAAGCGTGGTCTTGCCCGACCCCGTGCCGCCCGCGATCAGGATGCTCCGGCCTTCAGCCACCGCCGCCGTGAGCACCTTTGCCATCAGCGGCGAAGCGATCTGCGCCTTCACATAATCGGAGAGCCGAAAGGTCGTGGTCGCCGGCTTGCGGATCGCAAAACAGGGCGCAAGCGAGACCGGCGGCAGGATGCCTTCAAAGCGCTCGCCGGTTTCGGGAAGCTCCGCTGAGACGATTGGCGAGGCCCCGCTCGCTTCCGCGCGGACATGGCTCGCGACCAGGCGGATGATCCGCTCGGATTCCTGGGCGGTCAGCACGACTCCTGTGTCGGCGCGGCCCACTTTGTGCCGGTCAAGCCAGAGCTTTCCGTCGGGGTTGACCATGACCTCGACGACATCCTCGTCTTCCAACGCAAGCGCGATCGCCGGTCCCATTGCGGTTCGCAGCATGCCGCGGCGCCGTTCGCGGGTTTCGGGCGAGAGAAGGTCAGACATTGCCGACCTCCTCCCGCCCAGCTGGAGACAGCCCCGGCTGCTCACCCGCCGCCTCTTGCGAGCGGGATTCGGTCATGCCCCTTTCGGACGCTCCCAGAGGAGCTCCTTCCTCGATATTCCTCATGAACAAATCTGGCTTCGACGTCGTGACGCGGTCCATCACGTCGGCAACAAGCCGGCTGCCGGAGGCAACGCGCTTGCCGACCTGGGCGACGAACATTTCGAACCGCTCCCGCCCGAGCGCACGCGCCGCGTCCTGGTCGCCCGATGGCAACGGCGGCGTGATCGTCAGGTAGTAGCGGACGAATAGCGCAATGGTCTCCGCCATCACCGTGAGATCCCGCTCCGTGCGCTCCAATTGCCGACTGATGCGGTCGAGCCGTCTGACCAGCGCCGCATCGCCGGCTGTGTCGCGCTCCGGATTCAGGAAGCGATCGAGCGCAGCATCGACGATCGCTGACTTGTTGGTTCCCGGGCGCCTGGCTGCAAGCTCGAGCCGCTGCGCCACGCTGTCGGAGACATAGGCTGAAAGTTTTGGTTTCATGGATGGGCCTGTCAGAACGCAGGGAGAAGGTCGTCGTCATCGCGTGTGACGGCGTGGGCACGACGAATTGAGCTCGAGCCGTTCGCCGCACGCTGCATCTGGCTGCGATCGGCATTCGCATCGGTCTCGTCGTCAAGCAGCCGATCTTCGAAAGGTCGGCTCTCGTCGGCTGCGGGTGAGCCCTCTTCAAACAGTGTGAGCTGCTGCTTGAGGTCCCCCTCGTCGCTACCGGCCTGCATCAGCTCGCGATATGGCAGGGTCGCGAGGCGAAGATCGACGAAACGCACTTGATCATGCCAATCGCCTCGTCGTGCGGGTGGGAGATCTGGATAGATGTTGCCGGCAAGAGGCGGTGGCGGAAGGAGCCGCCTCAAAAAATTTGCGTCCTCGTAATGCCGAAGCTTGCGCGCTCGGACCGGCGCAAGGCCCGACACCAGGACGATCGCCTGATCATGCGGCAACTGCATCACTTCGCCGGGCGTGAGTAGCGGCCGCGCCGTCTCCTGGCGGCTGACCATGACGTGGCCAAGCCATGGCGCCAGCCGATGACCGGCATAGTTGCGCTGGGCGCGCAACTCGGTCGCAGTACCTAGCGCATCCGAGATACGCTTTGCCGTGCGCTCATCGTTCGCAGCAAAGGCGATGCGAACGTGGCAATTGTCCAGGATCGCGTTATTCTCGCCGTAGGCCTTCGCGATCTGATTCAGCGACTGCGCGATCAAGTAGGCGCGGATTCCATAGCCCGCCATGAACGCAAGCGCGCTTTCGAAGAAATCAAGCCGGCCAAGCGCAGGAAATTCATCCAGCATCATCAAGAGCTGGCGGCTCTTGGAGGCGCCGGCAGTCGCGTTCAGCGTTTCCGTCAGGCGGCGGCCGATCTGGTTGAGGATCAACCGGATCAGAGGTTTGGTGCGGCTGATGTCTGACGGCGGCACGACGAGATAGAGCGTGACAGGCTTGGCCGCAGCTACCAGATCGGCAATCCGCCAATCGCAGGCTTCCGTGTTTCGGCTGACGATGGGATCGCGGTACAGCCCAAGGAAGCTGACGGCCGTCGACAGCACGCCTGAACGCTCGTTCTCGGACTTGTTGAGGAGCTCCCGTGCGGTCGCGGCAACGACGGGATGCACCTTTGGCTCTGTCTCGGTCCCGAGATGATTGGTGGCCATCATGATCCGCAGCGTCTTCTCAAAGGACTGAGCGGGATCGGCCAGGATCTCCGTGACCCGGGTCAACGTCTTCTGTTCTTCGGCATAGAGGACGTGGAGGATCACCCCGACAAGCAGGGAATGGCTGGTCTTCTCCCAATGGGTTCGGCGTTCGAGCGCCCCTTCTGGATCGACCAGGATGTCGGCGATGTTCTGAACGTCGCGCACCTCGGCCGCGCCCTTGCGGACCTCGAGCAACGGATTGTAACGCGCGCTTCGTGGATCGGTCGGATTGAAGAGCAGGCAATGCGAGAAGGTGGACCGCCAACCGGCGGTCAATTGCCAGTTCTCGCCCTTGATGTCGTGCACCACCGCAGACGAAGTCCAGGACAACAAGGTCGGCAGCACGAGCCCGACGCCCTTGCCCGAACGCGTCGGCGCAAAGCACATGACGTGCTCAGGTCCGTCATGACGCAGGTAGTTGTTCTCGAGCCGCCCCAGAAACACACCCTTGGCGGCGAAAAGACCGGCGGATTTGATCTCCTTGAGGGAGGCCCAGCGCGCCGAGCCGTAAGTCGTCACGAGCTGACTTTGCCGCGCGCGCCAGACCGAGTTGAGAATCGCAAACAGCGCACCCGCAACCCCGCCCGCCGCAGCAATGGCGCCGCCCTTCTCAAAAATCTCCGGCGCATATGCCTCGTAGGCAAACCACCATTCGAACAAGCGCCAGGGCAGATAGATCGGATAGCCTGAAAGCGAGAACCACGGTTCGCCAAGCCGCACCTGAAATCCGAGAGCTGCTGCCGTCCACTGCGTCGCACCCCACGTTGACGCGACGACGATGCTGAACACGACGACGATCTGACCGACATAGATTTTTGCTGGAAACATTCGGCTTGCCCCATTCACCCCCGTCCCAAGTGAATGGCGCGATGAAAAGAGCGAACGGACGTCGTGTTCAATCGAAATAAAAAACCGTGCCGTCAGCGAGCGCGATATTGATCAAGCGTTGTACAAGCGAGGAGCTTTCGATCATGATCGAGGCAGCATCAGCAAGTGCCTCAACAGCCCGTGAGCCATTGGTTCAAACAGGATTTCGCTGATGGTTCGCTTCTCGAATGCTCGCAGGTGGCTCGCATTAACATCGAAACGAGGTTGCGAGTCGCTTCGGCGAACGATCGCCGACGTATCTGGTCTACGTCGTGCTTGGCGGGGATGCCCACGAAGTGGGAGGTATTATAACACCTCTGGCCGGATTGCCAAAGTTGACAAAGTTGCTTCGCGCTCCCATATTTGCCTTGGAGTTCCGTTCATGCCCAAGACACAGTCGAAACCTTCCACCGCCGGAACCAAAAGTCCGTCCGCTCACGGCGACGGCGTGATGATGGTGCTCAAGCACAAGCCGGCCGCTCTGAAGAACCTCGCTCTTCCCGCGGACGCTCAAGTCGCGATCGTCTCCAAAAGCGCAACGGCTCTGCAGAAAATCCGTGAGCGCAACAAGCAGCTGGCTGGTCAGGCGTTCCGGTTCTTCTCCGAAGCCGGGAAAAAGGCGGCTGTCGTCAACAAGGAGGCGTTCGCGCCCGACGCTCGCGCTCTCGCTGTCCTCGAGGGAGTCCGCATTGCGCAGGAGGACCTTCGGCGGTCAGGGGGCGCCTACGATCTGGACCAGGTCAGGACGCTCCTGCGGGGCATTTCTCGGCAGGCCATCGACAAGCGCGTGCAAGAGGGCAGCCTCCTTGCTGTTCCCGGTCCCAGCAATCACAAAAGCTTTCCGACCCTTCAGTTCAATTCGGACGGCACTGTCGTCGAGGGCCTCAAGTCAGTTCGTGAGGCTCTGCCGACCAAAAATCCCTGGACCGTCCTGAATTTTCTGGCCCAGCCTGATGATCGGCTGAATGGCCGCAAACCGATCGATCTGCTCAAGGAAGGCAAAATCGACCTCGTGGTTGAGGCCGCCCGGCGAATGGCCCAGCAAGGCGCGTGAGTGCACCGCTGCCGCCGGACGATCTGGCTCGCCGTCGTCCCCGCCTGGTCCGACTGCGGCGGGGCACCGTCCTTCATCGGTTTTACACGGCCGAATACGATCCGATCTTTTTCGACACGTCGCGCCTGGGCCGGCTGAACGCCCCTGACGGGAGTTACGGCGTTCTCTATGCCGCTCGGGAAGCATATGGCGCATTCGCAGAGACGTTCCTCCGCGTGCCGGGACGAACCCTGATTGATGCCGGCCTGCTCCGGCGCAAAGCATACGTTCGGCTCGAAATTGCAGCAGACCTTGAACTGATCAGGCTCGCAGGCCCCTCGCTTGCGATCCTCGGTGCGACCGCCGAGGTTGTACATGGCGGCCTGCCTTACGACGCGCCGCAGGCCTGGTCGAAGACACTATTCGACCATCCGCTTCGTCCCGATGGCATCGCCTACTACGCCCGCCATGACGACGAGGGCCTTTGCTACGCGATCTTTGACCGCGCGCGCAGCTCGGTCCGAGAGATCGACCGGGAAACCAACCTGGACCAGGACTGGTTCTGGCAGCTCGCGCGGCGATACAAGGTCGGACTGGCGCCCGGCTGACTCTCGTCGAAGCCGGCCGATCCGCGAGGCTTCGGCCGCGATGGGCATGCCCGCGAGCTGACGAAACAAATTGACCAACGCGTTGGGGCGGAATCCTTCACGCTTCCGCCGAACCGCCGAAGCTGACTGCGAGGGCAGCGTATAAATGATTACCGAATCTTAGGGCATGTTCCTCAGACGGCTTTTCGCGAATTGTCTACCTGCAAGCGGGAACGAGCCGAGAGAGCCGGCGAGCGCAGGGCGAAGACAGTACGGCTCTTCGACTAGCGCCCGATGCCCCGTTTCATTCCGATTGACCAGGAAATCCCCTCCCCACCAACGCTGCCCGTGACGAGTTGTCCGCGGGCGCGCTCCAAAACCGGCCGCCATGGCACGAGCGCAAAATCATGCGCGCGCTCGATCACAGCGAACCGACCGCTGTTCAGCGTCAGCATGCGCCGGTACACGCCAGTGACCTTGTCGCCGGCATTGACCTCGACATGCTCAAGTCCCGTTCGGGCGGAAATATCCGCTGCAGTCCGGACAAGCTCACGGGTCTCCAGCGTCCGTAGCAAATCCCGCGCATAGCGCACCTGGCCATCGTGCTCGCGGGCCAGCCCCTGCTCCATCAGCCATTGGCGCCTCGCCCGCAGCGCCGTCTCGACTTCCGCCCCCATTCCGGTCGATCCGAGAGCCTCGGGCGCTCTGGACAGGAGCTGGCGATCCAGCCAGGTCGCCCCCACGCTTTGCGGCAGGTCCTGAAGACCTTGCCACGACAGCACTGCAATGCGAACCGGATTGCGTGAACGGTGGAGCGCCTCATATCGGAGCGCGCGGTCAAGATAATCCTCGCCAACGTTCCAGCTGCCGTCAGCGAGCCTGTCAACCATCCCTTCGCGCCGCAGCGCTTCCAGCCGGCGCACATGGGATGCGACATACTCGCCTGAGGCTTGCGGGTCGAACCGAGAGTGCAGCCTATCGCTGTAGATGCCATGCTGGGCAGCGGCGATATTCGCGATGGTGCGGTCGATCTCCCGCGGCTCGGCCGGACGAGACCTGAGTTCGACGATGGTATTGCGGACGGGCGGCTCGTCATTGGCGGCAAGAGTACCAATCTCGGCGTAATGCGTTCGTCCGTCGATCCCATCGAGCACCACATAGCGGCGCTCCCTCAATTCATCCGAAAATCCTTCGCCTACGATCCTTCCGATCAGGCGCCGGCTGCCCTGCTCCGGATCGAAGATCGCGTAACTGCTTCCTGCCCGCGAAAGTCCTGCTGCGCCAAGCTCCCGATGCATGGTCTTGATAATGTCGCCGCGTTCACCCATGCGCCTGAGCTTTGGTTCGAGCTCAGCGTCGATCCGCCATCGGCCAGCGCTTTCCTCTTCCGCCAGGCCCATCCGCTCGAGGGTTCGCAGCCGCCCCATCCGTGCCGTCGGCCAGGTCGGTTCGCTTGCGGGTCTTGCGCCAAGACTGAGGCTCCCATCGACCGCCTCGCGCAGGATGGCGCGATCGAGGCGCGTGAATCGCTCGGCGGTGATCTCCTGCCCAAGCTTGCGGGCGGCTTCGATGTCCGTCTCCGGTCCGAGCTCGCGGGTGATGAAATCCGACGCCCGCGCTCGCAAGCCGTGAGCAATATAGTCACGGGCGATGACGAGGTCATCTCCTGCATCATCCTTGCCGCGCAGCACGATGTGACTGTGGGGATGGCCGGTGTTGAAATGATCCACCGCGACCCAGTCGAGCCTGGTTCCGAGGTCCTGCTCCATCTGCCGCATCAGGTCGCGGATGAAGGGCTTCAGATCCGCTAGCTCCGCGCTATCCTCCGGCGCCACGATGAAGCGAAACTGGTGGCGATCCCCACAGCTCCGCTCCGTGAACGCCTTGCCATCGGCGCGGTCGCTTCCCGCATCGTAGAGCTCGCCCGGCTCGCCGGCGCGCGTGACGCCGTCGCGCTGCACATAGCGTAAGTGCGCGCGGACGGCGCTCGTCACGCCCGCCTTGATGCGCACGATGCGCGCCTTGATCACGACGCGACGCTGGCCTGCATGCCGCCCCCGCCCGGCGAGGACCGTACCTTGCGCGCCGCCGCGACCGATGCGGGCACCCGTGAACGACGAAGCTCGCCGCGAGCTGGGAACTGCCTTCTCTGCCTCCTGGCGGACACGCCGCAGATAGCTCGTCGCTCGCGTTGCCTTGCGGTTACCGATCCGCCCGAGCTTCACTTCGAATTCGTCGTCGATCTCTTTCATGGCTGGCGCTCGCGATCCAAGGAGAGCTGCCGATATGTGGCGCATTGGTGGCCGTGCCAAGACGCAGACGCGGCACGCCAACGAGGTCACCACCTTGCAACTGCCTTGGCGACAGAGCCTGCCTCGCGAGCGACAAATCTTGGATGTGCAGGCAACGGCTTATGCGCAATCGAGCGCCAGTGCTTTTATCTTGCCCTCCCGCTTAGCTGCTTGTAAGCGTCGGGATCTTGCACGACTTTCCGAGAGTGCGTTGTCGCTCCATATCGGGTTCCTTGCTGCATTGGAGGATCTCCGGTGGGTATGGAATATTTCAAGAACGAAGCGCGTCGCTCTTTCTGGTCGGTACACGTTGAAGCCTGGCGACGAAGCGGTCTCAGCAAGCGCAGATATTGTCGTCAGCATCGTCTCAGTGGCGGTACATTCGATCGGTGGCTGCGGCATCTGATTGACGCCGAAGCCCTGAAAATACGCGCGGAATTGCATCGGGAAGAACGTCGGGAGCGGCTCCGCAAGAAGCGGGCCCCAGTGTCGAAAGACCTCCGCTGCAGAGCCGTGCAAGCGTTCTGGGCGATGCATGTTGAAGCAATGCGATGGTGCGGACTGAGCGCGCAAGCATATGCCAGAGCACATGGCATATCGCAGTACAGCCTGAAGCGATGGCGCGATTTGATCGACGCCGACGAGGTCGAAATCGACTGGCGTGCGCAACTTCATCCGAGCGCCCGCCCGCTGTTAAGCACTAGGTGGTGTGGACTCTAAGGATTCCCTTTTAGGGGCAAATCAGATTCAAGGCTGCTTTTGGGGAGGCAGTCTTGGG
>NZ_JBVBEF010000109.1:0-26045 GCF_055456055.1 Bradyrhizobium sp. LeoB3 | reverse complement strand
AGGTCCTCCTTGCCGACCAGTTGACCTGTTACCCATGTCGTCGGTCTATTCTGTTACCCATGTAGCCGGTCAGGACCGTTGCTGCGCCCTCTCCCCTTGTGGGAGAGGGCAGCTCCGCTGCCGGCAACGAACTCGCTTGGGTGAGGGGTTCTCTCCGCGAGCACCCGTGCCCGTGGAGACAACCCCTCATCTGTCGCGCATTGCATGCGCGCCACCTTCTCCCACAAGGGGAGAAAGGTCAGGTTCCCGGCCTCGAGACCTCGGTCTCCTTGCTGGTGATGAATTCGAGCAGAACCGGGACGCCTTCCTTGGTCTTCTGGATGCCGCGCTTGATCGCCGGCACGATGTCCTCAGGCCTGGTCACGCGCTCGCCGTAACCGCCGAAGGCGCGCGCCATCGCGGCGTAGTCGCCGGAAATGTCGGTCGAGCGGTATTTCTCGGTCGAGATCGGCATCACCTTCAATTCGATGGCCATCGAGAAATTGTTGAGCAGGATCGACATGATCGGGATGCGCTCGCGCACCGCGGTCTCGAAATCCATGCCGGTGAAGCCGATGGCGGCATCGCCCCAGACGTTGATGCAGAGCTTGTCCGGCATCGCCAGCTTTGCGCCCATCGCGAGCCCGAGCCCATAGCCGAGCTGCGTGGTCTTGCCCCAGCCGAGATAGGAGAGGGGCTCGACCGACTTCCAGAACGGCGAGAGCTGGTCGCGCGGGCTGCCGGCATCATGGGTGATGATGGTGTTGCTGATATCGACGGTGTGCTGCAGGTCCCACAGCACGCGATAGGGATTGAGCGGCGCCTCGTTATGGGTGAGCTTCGGCATCCATTTCGCGAGCCACTCGTTGTTGATGGCGGCGATCTCGGCGGCGACCGCGCTGGCATCGCGATCCGACGTGACGGTCTTGCCGATGTCGTCGAGCAGCGCATCGAGTACGAGCGCCGCATCCCCGACCAGGCCGACCTTGGCCTCGACATCCTTGTTCAGGTGATTGGGGTCGAGCGTCGAATGGATGATGGTCTTGCCCTTCGGCATCGCGATGCCGAAGTTCGTTTCCGTGAACGAGCAACCGATGCCGAAGATCACGTCGGCATCAGCGAGGAATTTCGGCACGGCGCGCGGCACCGCGAGCCCGCCCGAGCCGAGCGAGAGCGGATGCGTCTCCGGAAATGACGATTTGCCGCCGAGGCTCGTGGTGACGGGAATGGCGAGTAGTTCGGCAAGGCGCTTCAGTTGCGGCCAGGCGCGGGCATAGTGCACGCCCTGGCCGGCATAGATCACGGGACGCTTGGCGCTGATCAGGAGTCCGGCGGCCTCTTTCACATGCATGGGGTCGGCGCCGTAGCGGGTGCGCAGCACCGGCGTGTAGTTCAAGGGCTCCGGCACCTCCTCGTTCCACATATCGGAAGGGATTTCGACGATGACCGGTCCGCCGCGACCGTTCTTCAATCTGGTGAAAGCGCGGCGGAAGATGTTGCAGACCTCGGAGGCGAGAATGATCGGCTCTGACGATTTCGTGAACGCCTTCATCGCCTGGCTGGAATTGAAGTTCGGCTCGACGTTCGCCAGCCGGCGCGGATAGCCCATCGGCAGCACCAGCACCGGCACCGACTCGCCGAAGCATTGCGCCACGCCGCCCATCGCATTCTCCGAGCCGGGGCCGTGCTGCATGCAAAACGCGCCGATGCTGCGGCCGGACGTGACGCGGGAGATCGCGTCCGCCATGTGCACACCGATGCGCTCCTGCCGCACCATGATAGGGCGGATATCGGCGTTGGCGGCGTGCTCAATCAGATGATTGACGGGATAGCCGCAGAGAATCTCGATTCCCTCGCGCTTCATGATTTCCGCAATCGCCGTGCCGAGCTTCATGGCCGTGTCTCTCCCTTGGGTCGCGGTCGGTTCATCCGACCGCTTTGCAACAGAGGATCAGGATTCCGTGGGCGCGTAAAGCATGCGTCGCGCGCACCTCGGGGCTGCAGTTATGCGTTTGGCGATGCGGAGGGGCGCGATGCACGAATGGCACTTGCGAAAATACACGCGGTCGATGACGCGGCGTTCGACAACAACCCATCATTCGATGAACTTCGAAGCGTAATCGTGGCGGAAACGTCACAGCGCGGCGCCGACAGCATCGACCTCACCGCGTTGTTATTCGCGCCGGAAGTTTTTGCATTAGGTAACGCCTCAAACATGCGTGTGCATGTTGAGGGACCAGGAGATTTGATCAGATGTTACGGGCGCGAACACTCATTCTCGGCACAGCCGCCGGCCTGATGGCCATAAGCGGCGCACAAGCAGCCGATCTTCCAGTCAAGGCGAAGGCCGTTGAATATGTGAAGGTCTGTTCGCTGTACGGCGCCGGCTTCTGGTACGTCCCGGGCACCGATACTTGCATGAAGATCGGCGGCTATCTGCGCGTCGACACGACATTCAATGGCGGTCCGCAGGGCCAGCCGGCCTGGAACGGCGATCTCGGTCAGGGCAACCGCTATCGCGATGACTTCGCGACCCGCGCGCGCATGGCGCTGACGTTCGACACGCGCACCTCCACCGAGTACGGCACGGTCCGCACCTTCATGCAGGCCGACTTCCAG
Source organism: Bradyrhizobium sp. LeoB3 (assembly GCF_055456055.1). Lineage (NCBI taxonomy): Bacteria > Pseudomonadati > Pseudomonadota > Alphaproteobacteria > Hyphomicrobiales > Nitrobacteraceae > Bradyrhizobium > Bradyrhizobium sp. LeoB3. Next base: position 23,447 of record NZ_JBVBEF010000109.1, on the reverse strand, counting down.
TTCTCCACGCTCGGCGGCAGCACCAACAATCCGAACTCGGTCAACGGCTCGCTGCCGGTTGCCGGCGCGCAGCTCCTCGACACGCCCGGCGGCGGCTATGTCGCGGTCGAGTATATCTTCATTCAGTTTGCCGGTTTCACCTTCGGTAAGTCTGCTTCCGCCTACGCGACGCCATGGCAGGGCTTCCCGGGCAACAACTCGTCCTTCCTGATGGGCGGCCAGAACACCGACACCGGCGTCAACAACATCCAGTACACCGCGCAGTTCGGCAACGGCGTGTCGGCCAGTATCGGGCTTGACGATCCGGTGGTCTGGGATCGCACGGCGGTCTACAATCTGGCGCTGCCGCTGAACGCGACGCTGAATACCGGCAACGCCTATGCGGGTGTCCGTTCGCCCGACGTCGTCGGCAACGTCCGTGTCGACCAGGCCTGGGGTCTGTTCCAGGTTTCGGCCGCGGCGCATGAAGTGAGTGCGTCCTACAACACCCTCAACACGGCTGGCGCTCCGGCGGGCGGCGTCGGTCTTCCGGGCGCGGCGCCGACCGCGGCATCCGAGCTTTCCGGGCATCCCGACGACTCCTGGGGCTTCGCGACGATGGTCGGCGTGAACATCAAGAACGTCCCGACCGGCCCTGGCGACGACATCAAGTTCGACGCGAGCTACGCCAAGGGCGCGACCAAATATGTGATCGCGACGTCGTCGGCCTCGCCGAGCTTTGCGATGTTCGGTGGCAGTGGCGCTTTCGGTGCGTATCAGAGCATCGGCTTCGGCGCGACGACCGACGGTGTCTACCTGCCGGTGGCGGCCGGCGGCGACGGATCGCTGCACCTGACTGAGTCCTTCGGTTTCCGCGGTGCGTTGAACCACAACTGGGATCCGTACTGGTCGACCAGCTTCTACGGCAGCTATTCGGCGGTGCGGTATGACGGCACAGCGAAAGCGTTCATTTGCGCGAACTTCACGACGCCGGCGAAGGCGGTCAGCGCGAATTACGTCTGCAACCCCGACTTCAACGTCTCGCAGCTCGGCGCGGTCACCCGTTGGACTCCAGTCAAGAACCTGACGTTCTCGGCCGAATTCCAGTGGTTCCACCTCGACCAGAAATTCCAGGGTACGGCCGTCCTTGGAGCTTCCGCCCCCAAGCCGGCTGCGACTTACGAGTTCAAGGACCAGGATACGTTCTTCCTGCAGCTTCGCGCACAGCGCAACTTCTGATCGCCTTCACCTCGCGCTTTGCGAGGAAACGGCGACGAAGCAATCCGGCGTCTTGCTCCGGATTGCTTCGCGCCAGGTGTCAGCGGGTCAGCCGTCGTAGCGGCCCGCTGATTTGCTTTGACGATCGATGCGGATGATGGAAATCATCTCGCCTCGATGCGTCGATTGAACACCGCCGCCACCAGCCTTTGAAGATATCGGCCCACCTGGCGATCGTTCCCGCTCCGCAGTTCGGCCACCATGCGCGGCTCGTCGGTCTCCTCGTAGAGAATGCCGATATAATTCCTGCGTGTTTCTCGCGTTTCTTGGGGCATGTGCTTCCTCGGCGGCAGTACCGACGCCGACTGTGCGAGGATGGCGCGCAACGTCTGGTAAATTTTCCGTACCGTATGAATACCGGCGCAATCCGCGCATGGCCTTAATCAATCGTTCATCCTGTCCGTCAATGCGGCATCAACCAGTCGGCTTTTAGGTTGCGGCCAAGACGCAAGTCGGGAGAAACCCGCGCGAGGCGTCGGCGGGGATTTTGATGCGCCAGTTGATTTCAAGTTTTTTCAACGACGAGCGCGGAGCAACCGCGATCGAATATTGCCTGGTAGCCTGCAGCATCAGCATCGTGATCGTCGCTGCGGTCACCAGTCTTGGCCAAGACGTCAGGGCGCTCTTTGTCCGGGTCCGCGACAACTTTCCGCAGTAAACAGAAATCACGTGCGCGCGGCGGTCAGCCGTCTTCGTTGAGCGCTCGCAGCATCGCAATCCGCGCGAACATCAGCCAACCGCCGCCGCTCTCGGCGGCATGAATCAGATTCTCGACGGCGGTTTGCCAGCACTCGCGCTGCTGCACCGGCTCAGGCAGCTTCATGATGTAGTCGGCGGCGTGCTGGAGCGTCACCAGCTTGCGGCCGCCGCGCAGGACGATCGGCTGCTCGAAAGGCGTCGACCACGGCATGTCAGCTTGCCGCCTGCCGCGTCGCTGTCATTGCATGAGACCGCCAGCTGCTTTTTCGCCTATCCGGCCTTCTTGGCCCGGGTCGGCGCGCGCACGGGCTTTTCCGCCTTCTTCGGCTCTTCCTTGGTGGCGCGCTTGCCGGCACCGGTACCGCTTCCCGCGATCGGCAACAGCATTTCGCGCTGGCCCTCGACCCGCTTCTTCGGCTTCTTGCCTTTTGCGTTGGCGGGAGCGGGCGCCTGCTGCTCATTGGCAAGGCTGCGCTTGAGCGCGTCCATCAGGTTGATGACGTTGCCGGTCGATTTCGGGGCGGCCTTCGCCACCGGCAGGCCGTTGCGTTTCTGGTTGATCAGCTCGATCAGCGCGGTCTCATAGCGGTCGTCGAACTCCTCGGGATCGAAGTCGGCCGATTTCTGCTCGACGATGTGCTTGGCGAGATCGAGCATGTCCTTGGTGATCTTCACGTCCTGCACGTCGTCGAAATATTCCTTCTCGTCGCGGACCTCGTAGGGGTAGCGCAGCAGCGTTCCCATCAGGCCCTTGCCGAGCGGCTCGAGTGCGATGACATGCTCACGGTTGGTCAGCACCACACGGCCGATCGCGACCTTGTTCAGGCTGCGGATGGTCTCGCGGATCACCGCGAACGCGTCATGGCCGACCTTGCCGTCCGGGACGAGGTAATAGGGGCGGATCAGATAGCGGCTGTCGATATCCGCCTTCGGCACGAATTCATCGATCTCGATGGTGCGGGTCGATTCCAGGGCGATGTCGTCGAGCTCGTCCTTGGTGATCTCGATGTAGGTGTCGGTATCGACCTTGTAGCCCTTCATGATGTCTTCGGCGGCGACTTCCTCGCCGGTCTCGGCATCGACCTTGGCGTATTTGATGCGGTGCCCGGTCTTGCGATTGACCTGGTTGAAGGAGACCTTCTCGGTGTCTGACGTGGCCGGGTAGAGCGCGACCGGACAGGTCACGAGCGACAGCCGCAAAAAACCCTTCCAGTTGGCGCGGGGGGCCATGGGGATACTCCGAAGACGCAACAGACGGGAGGTAGAGGATACCACCGCGGAACCGGGTTTCAAACATGGCCAAACGGTGAACCCGTCAATGACGGTTAACCGCTGATGGCCGGCATGGTTCTTGCGGATTTTCTCGCGGCCTGATGCGACGCATTGGCCGGTCAGGGTCCCCAATATATCCGGAACATCGCTTCCCAACATGCGTTGCGTCCAGGAGGGGCATCAGGCATTAGCCGGCAGTTACAGGCACTTAACTGCTAACTGAATGGAATGAGGTGGCGCATGGCAACGACACACCGAGATGGCCGGATTGTTGAAACCCCGACCGAGGCGCGCCAGGCCGAACCAGGACCTTCTGTGGCCGCGCTGTTGTCGATTTCGACCGGGCTCGCGGTTCTGATCCTCGGCGTGATCTGGTTCGTATTCTTCCACACCTGAGAGATGGCCGGTGGTTCGGTCGATTGGCTGCTGATGCAGGTGCATCGGCCGAAGACCCCGGAAACCGAGCGACTGGTACTTCCACCGACACGTATTGCCCACAAAGTCTCTGGAAGGTGGCGCCTAGAGGAGCGTCACCAGTTTATCGAATTTGCTCCGTAGAAGTCGGATCTGAAGGTTTCCACCGCAGATCCGGTATGCCCTCCCCACCAGAAAAAGTTTCGTTCCTGACGCGGGTGAAGGAGCGCAGTTTCTCCGGCGCGTTCCTGGCGGTGGCGCTGCTCGCCATGGTAGGCTGGGTCTACCTTTTGGGTTCGCTGTTCCTGAAATTGATGCTCTGGAGTTTCTCTTGATCCGCGCCGGGGGGTGACCGCCGCAACTTTACCGTTCCTTAACTAAGACGGGGCGACTTTGGCGCGTTGCTCCGCAGGGCCCCGGACCGGACGAACGCAGATGTTTCAGCTCTTCTTGCGATCCCGAGCGCAGAACTTCATCAAGGCCCGGCTCGGGATCGATGAAGGTTTTCGCGCGCGTTCGCCCGAGCGCGACGCCGAGACCGACCGGCTGCGGGTGGGATCCATCGTGGCCGCGATCGACAATGCGTTGCAGGCGGCGGAAAGCGAACAGAGCGGCCTGAGCCGCCGTGTCGACGATGTCCTGGCGCGCGCCGCCGTGACGCTCGGCAACGGCACCGACGAGTATCTGGAGCGCGAGCCGCTCGACAATTATCACCACGACTTGTTCGACGCCGAGATCGCCAACGGGCAGCGCCGGCTGCAGGAACTCTCGGCGGCGATCTCGCACTTCAAGTTCATGAAGGCCGCCGTGCTGAGCCGGTTTCCGGACTACAAGACGGCTGCGAACAATTAGGGCAGGCGCCCGACCCCGGGTCGCACCGATCCAAGGATAATTGGCCGATCGGTTCCGCTGAAGCCTTCACCGCGACGCATTGTCGGGCGATGATCGTGCTGCTGGGTAGTATGACGCGAAGGATAGAAAGCGGTGTCTGCAGACGATTTGCTGGTTACGGGTTGCGCGGGGTTCATCGGCCTTCATCTGACACAACGATTGCTGGCGGCCGGCCAGCGCGTCATCGGCATTGATAATCTCAACGACTATTACGATCCGGCGCTTAAGCTCGCCCGCCTCGATCTCATCAAGGAGCATCCGAACTTCACCTTCCACCAGCTCGATCTCGCCGACCGCGCCGGGATGAAGGCGCTGTTCGAGCAGTACCGCTTTCCGGTGGTGGTCCATCTGGCGGCGCAGGCGGGCGTCAGATATTCGCTGCAGAATCCTCACGCCTATGCCGACTCCAACCTGGAGGGCTTCATCAACATCCTGGAAGGCTGTCGGCATAATGGCTGCCGGCATCTCCTGTTCGCGTCATCCTCCTCGGTCTACGGCGCCAACACCAAGCAACCGTTCTCCGTGCGCGACAATGTCGATCATCCGATCAGCCTTTATGCCGCGACCAAGAAGGCGAACGAACTGCTCGCCCATTCCTACAGCCACCTCTACCGCATCCCGATGACCGGGCTTCGCTTCTTCACGGTGTACGGCCCCTGGTATCGGCCAGACATGGCGCTCTATCTGTTCGCGCGCGCGATCAGCGAGGGCAAGCCGATCAACCTGTTCAATAACGGCAACATGCGGCGCGATTTCACCTATGTCGACGACGTCGTCGAGGCGATGATACGGCTGGTCGATCACGTGCCGCAGGGCGATCCGGACTGGTCCGGCGACGAGCCCAATCCGAGCTCGAGCACGGCGCCGTGGCGCATCTACAATATCGGCAACAACAAGCCGGAAGAATTGATGCACGTGGTGACGCTGCTGGAGAAGGGGCTTGGGCGCGAGGCCGAGAAGGTACTGCTGCCCATGCAGCCCGGCGACGTGCCCGCAACCTTTGCTGACGTCGATGACCTCGCGCGTGAGATCGGCTTTCGGCCGCAGACCCGGATCGAGGATGGCGTCGAGAAGTTCGTCGCCTGGTTCCGCGACTATCATCGCGTGTGACGGATAGCTTCGGTTTGTATTGCCGCCGTCATAACGGCGTACCGTCAGCCGTCGTAACATTGTCTTTGATCAATATCGAGGCAGCCGTCTGCACATGAAGTCAGGCGTCTGAATAATGTTTCAGCGCGTCAATCATGCTGTCGTCACAACCGGCACATGAAAATATTGTCAGAACGAGATATATTGTCGGCAAGCATGTTGGGTTGATGTCATGTTTCCCGCGTTGATTTTGCTTGTCACCTTCTCAGTCGGCTTTCTGCTGGGATATGCAGCGCGCGACTGGCGCTCGCGGAAACGTCGGGCGCATTATCTGCTGTACGCGCCCTATGGGATTCGCGGTTCCTCGGAGAAGTCTTCCGTCGCTGAAGCATCACCGCCAACGAAGGCGCATGATCGCGCCGGCGCGTTGATCCAGGATTGATGGCGCTCTTTCGGCTGTAGCGTGATAATACTTGCTCGAATTGCATCCGCGATCGACGCTGCGCACCTCTCGCGCTTGCGGGGGAGGGCTGGGGTGGGGCTATCTCCGCGATACACACGCTTTGAGTGGAGAGAGTCCTCTCCCGCAAGCGGGAGAGGTGAAGCGAACTCGCGGCCAACGCTCTAGAGCTTCGGTTCTGATTGAATCAGAACCGAAGCTCTTGTTTTGACGCGTTTTCTTCACGCGAACCGGTCTCCACCCTCAGATCAAGTCCGAGGGCATGCTTCGCTCGAAAACGCTCTAGCTTGCCGACGGCGTCGGTCGGCCCACGCTTTCGTACTTGAATCCGTGAGCGATGACGTCGCTGGGTCGATAGACGTTGCGGAGGTCGATGATGGCCGGATTGGCCATCTTCTGCTTCAAGGCGTCCAGATCGAGTGCGCGGAATTGCTCCCACTCGGTCACGATCACCAGCGCGTCGGCGCCCTCGGCGCAACTGTACGGGCCGTCGCAATAGGTGACGTCGGATAGTTCAGCGCGTGCCTGTTCGATGCCTTCCGGATCATAGGCCCTGATCTTCGCCCGGAGATCCTGCAACGCCGTGATCAGCGGGATCGATGGCGACTCCCGCATGTCGTCGGTGTTGGGCTTGAAGGTCAGGCCGAGCAGCGCGACGGTCTTGCCGCGCAGCGACCCGCCAAGCACCGAGACGACCTTGCGCGCCATCGCGCGCTTGCGGTTTTCATTCACCGCCAGCACCGCTTCGACGATGCGGATCGGCGCTTCATAATCCTGTGCCGTCTTGATCAGGGCGCGCGTGTCCTTTGGAAAGCACGATCCGCCGAAACCAGGGCCGGCGTGGAGGAACTTGGTGCCGATGCGATTATCAAGGCCGATGCCGCGCGCGACCTCCTGCACATCGGCCCCGACCTTCTCGGCAAGGTCGGCGATTTCGTTGATGAAGGTGATCTTGGTCGCAAGAAAGGCGTTCGCGGCGTATTTGATCAGCTCGGCGGTGCGGCGGCCGGTGAACATCAGTGGCGCCTGATTGAGGTAGAGCGGACGGTAGATCTCGGAGATGGCCTTTCTGGCCCGCTCGTCGTCCGTGCCGGCGACGATACGGTCGGGATGCTTGAAGTCCCTGATCGCCGCGCCCTCGCGCAGGAACTCGGGATTGGAGGCGACCACGACGTCGGCGTCGGGATTGGCTTCGCGAATGAGGCGCTCGACCTCGTCGCCGGTTCCGACCGGAACCGTCGATTTCGTGATGACCACAGTGAAGTCCTTGAGGCTCGCCGCGATCTCGCGGGCCGCCGCGTAGACATAGCTGAGGTCCGCGTGACCATCGCCCCGCCGCGACGGGGTTCCGACCGCTATGAAAACGGCGTCGGAATGAGAGACTGGATCGGCAAGGTCAGTCGTGAACGACAGCCGTCCGGACCGCGTGTTGGTTTCCACCAGCCGATCCAGATCCGGCTCGAAGATCGGGATTTCGCCTCGCTTCAGCGCCGCGATCTTTTCCGCGTTCTTGTCAACGCAGGTGACTTGATGCCCGAAGTCAGCAAAGCAAGCGCCAGAGACGAGGCCGACGTAACCCGTGCCCACCATCGTTATTCGCATATCGGATCCTGAAAGCTCTTCTTAAGTGGATCGCCCACGTTGAGGCGCGTGTGGATGTGTCACGCTGTGACTTGAACGGTCATAGCTGAACCATTTCCATGATGACCAAATGACGGTCAAAGGCAATCCCCCGCCCGTTTGCGGGGCTTGGAGCATGATCCGGAAAAGTGGAAACCGGTGTTCCGTCTATTGGATTATGATCTCGGGCCTATCCCAGCCCGATGCGGGCGCGTTCGTAGCCCCGATCGAGGATGGCCTGCCACCACGGACGATTGTCACAAAACCAACGCGTCGTTTTCGCAATGCCGCTCTCGAATGTTTCCAGTGCTTTCCATCCCAATTCGCGTTCCAGCTTGGAGGCGTCGATGGCGTAGCGGCGGTCGTGGCCGGGGCGGTCGGCGACGAAGGTGATCAGGTTTCGGCGCGGGCCCCGTGCGCTCATTGAGATCTCGTCGAGGAGGTCGCAGATGGTTTCGACCACATGCAGGTTGCTGCGCTCGTTGCGGCCGCCGACATTGTAGGTCTCGCCGACCGCGCCGCGCTCGAGCACCAGCGTCAGTGCCTTCGCATGGTCCTCGACATAGAGCCAGTCGCGGATGTTCTTTCCGTCGCCATAGACGGGCAGCGGCTCGCCGGCCAGGCCCTTGATGATCATGTGCGGAATCAGCTTTTCCGGGAAGTGATAGGGGCCATAATTGTTCGAGCAGTTGGTGATCAGCGTCGGCAAATCGTAGGTCTCGCGCCAGGCGCGCACCAGATGGTCGGAGGAGGCTTTGCTCGCGGAGTAGGGCGAGTTCGGCGCGTATGCCGTGGTTTCCGTGAAGAAGCCATCGTCGCCGAGCGAGCCGAACACCTCGTCGGTCGAGATGTGGAGGAAGCGGAATTGCTCACGCTTCTCGGGCGAGAGCGTGCGCCAGTGGCGCAGCGCTTCCTGCAGGATGGTGAAGGTGCCGACGATGTTGGTCTGGATGAATTCGCCGGGGCCATCGATCGAGCGGTCGACATGGCTCTCGGCGGCGAGGTTCATCACCGCGTCGGGCTGGTATTTTTCGAACAGGCGGCGGAGCCCCGCGCCATCGCAAATGCATTGCTTCTCGAAGCTATAGTTCAGGTTCTGAGCGGCGCCGGGCAGCGAATTGGGGTTCGCCGCGTAAGTGAGCTTGTCGATATTGACGACGCGGGCATGGGTGTCACGCAAGAGATGACGCACGACGGCGGAGCCAATAAATCCTGCGCCGCCGGTGACAAAAATGGTCGAGCCCTTGAAACGCATGATGAGCTGCCTCTAATGCTCAAACGAACGATAAACCGACATTAAATATTCGCCGTAGCTGCTCTTGGCGGTCTTCTGCGCCACCCTGGCGAAGGCCTGGAGCGAGATGTAACCCTGGCGCAGCGCGATCTCCTCGGGGCAGGCGATGCGCAGGCCCTGGCGCTGCTCGAGGATCTGGACGAAATAGCTGGCATCGACGAGGGATGCGTGCGTGCCGGTGTCGAGCCAGGCAAAGCCGCGGCCGAGCACCTCGACGTAGAGATCGCCGCGATCGAGATAGGCGTTGTTGACGTCGGTGATCTCGATCTCGCCGCGCGCCGATGGCCTGACCTTGGCGGCGATGTCGACAACGTCGTTGTCGTAGAAGTACAGCCCGGTGACGGCGACGTTGGATTTCGGCTGCTTCGGTTTCTCCTCGATCGAGAGTGCGCGGCCTCTATTGTCGAGCTCGATCACGCCGTATTGCTCGGGCGTCTTCACGACATAGCCGAACACGGTGGCGCCCTTCTTGCGCTGCGAGGCCGCGGACAGCATCTCCGGCAGACCGTGGCCGTAGAAGATGTTGTCGCCCAGGATCAATGCGACGGGGTCGGTGCCGATGAACTCCCGGCCGACGATGAAGGCGTCTGCAAGTCCCCGCGGCGTCTCCTGCGTGGCGTAGGAAAAACGGACGCCGATCTCGCTGCCGTCGCCGAGCAGCCGCTGAAACAGCGGCTTGTCCTGCGGAGTGGAGATGATCAGGATGTCGCGGATGCCGCCCAGCATCAGCGTCGACAGCGGATAATAGATCATCGGCTTGTCGAAGACGGGCAAGAGCTGCTTTGAGACCACCGTCGTCGCCGGGTAGAGGCGCGATCCCGTCCCGCCGGCGAGGATAATGCCCTTCATGATCAATCCCGATTTAAATATAAAGCGGGTTATAAATAATCCGATCTCATTATAAAAATAAAGCTGGATATAATATTAATATTTATTGCCCCGATTAATCATGCGGTATTATAATACGGGCGCTCATCGAGCGCGGCTTCCCGCCGTGCCAACCTGGCGCGTTTGCGTGGTGATTTCGGAGTTGATATGCCACTCGTGGGACGTGGCGCTGGACCAGGAACGCGCTGACCGTTGACCAGATTTCAACCGGGTCCCGGACCCGGTAAGACACGTGGGTTGCGCTATGATGGCCAGGGCTAATCTCGTCGGCTTGATCACCGTTTTCGTTGTCTTGTGCGCATGCAATACGAAGGCGCATGCGATTTCCGTCGAGGTGGCGCGGGCCTGCGATGCCCTGGTGGCCAAGACGTTTCCTCCGCGGCAGATCGGCAATCCGGCCGCCGGCAGCGCCAAGGGGACGGGCAAGGATCAGCGGGAATTCTTCAATAAGTGTGTCGCCAACGGCGGCAAGATGGATGCCGAGCCTGCGAAGGACGCGAAGTAGCCAATCCCTTTCAACGCTTGCAATCCCTTTCAACGCTTGGAAGGCTTTTGCTCGCGCGTCGGGCAGGGCGAATAGAAGGCGCCATTCGCGGCGTTGAAGCGCTCGACGCACTGATTGGGATCGGTCACCTGTCCCGACACCGAAAAGTCATATCCGATGCCTTTGACGACCAGGACGTATCGGCCCGGTGAAAGCACCAGGCCCTCGTTCTCCGGTTGTATCAGCAGCATCTTGGGCTGATCCTCGACGGGGCCGATCTTGAACGGAAAGGACGCGCTGCGAATAACCCAGGCGTCGCCGCCTTGCGTCATTTTCGCCGTGCCGGTGCTGTCGACACCCATCGTGCGCGAGACTTTGGCGACGACGCGGACTTCGACCGGGCCGGCGGAATCCGGACCCAACTCCGGCCTGAACGTAATGAATTTGACCTCTCCGCTCGGAACGCTGGTTTGGGGTGGGATCGGGATCGCGGCCGAAATGGCAACCCGGCGGTCCGGGACCTTGCCCGGCAGCAGCTTCAACTCCTGCAGTTGCCCATCGCTCAGGACAAAAACGCCGAACGTGCTGGGAAGCGGAAACCTGGGCTCCGCCGCGGGGGCAGGGGGAGCGGCCGGTGCCTCGGCCACCGCCTGCGGACGCTCGATTGGCGCGGCTTCGCGCGGCGCGGGTGGCGAGCTCTGGAACGCAGTGACAAGTGATCGCGCCGACTGCCAGTAGAAGACGGCTGCGCCAGCGATTGCGAGAACGAGGAATACCGCTGCCAGCCGGATGGCTGTACCGAACACACCCGATCGTTTTGAGTGCTTGAAAGGAGAGGGCGCCGCCGTCGGGCGCTGCGCTCTTGCCGGGGGCGCCGCTTCGGCCGCCAAGGACGGTGGAGCGGGCGCGCTTGAGGGCGCGGTTTGCGGGAATTGTGGCGCGGCCGATGCAGGCGGCACGATGTCCTGGCTTCGCTCGGCGAAGATGCGTTCGACCTCGCCGATTGCGCTTTCGAGCATCTCCATGGTCTGCCGCGAATGCCTGGCGTCGCCATGTCCGAATTGCTCGAGCAGCCGGATGCGGGCCAGTTCATAGACCAGCTCGCGCATTTGCGTCGGATCATTGGCGACGGACTGCACCCGCGCGGAGAGAATGCGAATGAACTCCGCCCTCATCGCCGAATTTTGTGCAGTGTCAGACGGGTCGCCGGAAGCAGTCATTGCAATTGATCAAACATTCTTCCCCTGCCTAGCAGCAAGAGCGCGGACCTCAAAGTCCGATGCATGATCTGTGGATGCCGCCACCGCTAGCCCGAGAGCAGATGGCCATAAGGCGCTTGCTTTTGCCGGAAAACCTGCAACATTCCGGGTAGTCATTCTTTAGTTGGTACTTGATATGCGCGGCGTCCTGCCAATTCTGGGTCTTTCAGTCGTTTTGATGCAACCCGCGCTGGCGCAGGGCATCAAGGATCCACCGAACTACCCAATGTCGGCTTCGCAGCGCGCGCAGAAGGCGCAGACAAGTCAGAGCGCGTCACGGCCTACGACGATTCGCAACGTTGCAACCGGCAGCCTGCCCGCGGGCATGGCCGTGCAGCGCGTGTATCGGGACGGCAAACTTGTCGCACTCCCGCGATATTAGCTTCGGGAACCGCAGGCGGGCTTAAGCGTTTCTCGTCGCTCAGGAGGCAAGGCGATGAAGGGCGTATTGTTGTTCGCGGCTGTGCTGATCGTCCCGTGCGCCGCTGCGGCGCAGGGGGTGAGAGACCCGTCGACCCCGAACGCGAACTCGGTCATCGTCGTAAATCCGCCCCAGCAGCCCGCGCGTCCGACCGCGACGCCCAACGTGCCGACGTACATACCATCGCCACCGCTTGGGGTACGGCGTGCGTTTCCCGCTCGAACCGGCGCTCGGGGAAGCGGCAGCCGGTATTAAGCGCTCCTATCTCCGGTTGCGCGCGGTGGCAGCAAAATGAGCGGATTGAAGACGGCGGCCACCATCGTTCTTGCGCTCAGCATCCTCGATGGCGCAAGCCTCTCCCGGGCTCAGGAAGATATCGCGGCCAGCGTCACGGATGATGGTCCGCCGCCTGAAATATCCCGCAACGCGTGGCGGCAGAGGATCGAGGACGCGAAAAGAAGGGCGCGGGAAGTCGCGCGCGAGAGGCGGGAGCACCCCGAACTCTACATGCCGATTCCTGAGGATCCCGACCTCATCGCCACCGAGCGCGTGCTCAACGACGAAAGCCTGCAGACCGGCGACATCGTCTCAACCAACAAGGGATTATTTGTCTTCCGCGGCCGCATCGACCAGCCGCGGCGCCAGGAAGATTTCGTCCCTTTGTCCGCGCGATGAGCCCGGTGGCTGCGACCGGGTTGGCTGGCTAACCGGGTTTTGCCGGCCGGTGTGGCCTGCAGATAAAGAACCCAAAGCCAGGTGCTTGACGCGGGCCCGGACAACTCGCACATCCGAGCGAACCGTCCAACGGACGCCATCAATGTCCGCGATTTTGCGCTGCAAATCGGTCAGAAAATTATGGCCCCACGCCCGAGCACCCGCATCGCCCGAAAAGCCCGCCACAAGGCTGAGGCGGATTTTGCTACTTGGCTCATGATGGCCAAGCTCGGTAGCTTCGATGACTTACCTCCAAATGCGCAAGCGTTCCTGCTTGACTATCGAGCCAGGCTTGAGCGGATGAGCGAGGCCGAGTCAAAGGTGGTGGCGGTTCGCGAAGTCTACGCCAGCTACTATAGCGAGATGGGCGGCCTTGGCCCGGCGCCAGAGCTGGAAGCCCTCGTGACGTCAGTGGATAACGGCGCCGTGCGGTCGCAGGGACAGCGTAAGCCGCAGCCCGCTCGGCTGGCCGCGTCGGCCCCCGACAGGCCAGCCGTCCGAAAATCCGTGCCGGCCCTGCTGATTTTCGCAGCCATGGTGGCTTTGATCGTCGCCTACAAATTTCTGATGAATTAGAGCGTTTTCGAGTGAAGCATGCCCTCGGACTTGATCCGAGGGTGGACACCGGTTCGCGCGAAGAAAACGCGTCAAAAAAAGAATCTAACGCTTCGGCTTGGGAAGCACCATCCTGCCCTGGGAAACAACGCCACCCCACGTGGCGGACCAAGCGACTTCCGAGGCGGAGGGTCGCTCGGCGACGTGCCCCCGAGCACCCTGCAGCGCAAACAGCGCGCCCTGGGGATCGACACATCGCGCGATCCAGCAGCCATCGGGCAATTCGATCGGCCCCTGGAGAACCCGGCCTCCGCCAGCATTCACGCGCTTCGCAGCCGCGCCGATGTCGTCGACATTGAAGTAATAGAGCCAAAACGGTTGCGACACGCTCGGAAGCTTGGTGAGCATGCCACCGATCGTCTGCCCGGCCGCCGAAAACAATTGATACAAATCTGCGGGGTCGGTTTCAGCGTTGGCCTTCCGCCAGCCAAAGAGCGCGCCGTAAAAATCAAAGATCTTGTTCCGGTCTTCGGCCAGCAACTCGTGCCAGCCCACGCGCCCGAGCTCGTCCAACCCGACGGGTTGCCGTTGGCCATATGTCAGCCCAGTGACCAGCGCAAAAGTCGCCTTTTGCGGATCGGCGACCACTGAAATTCGGCCGATATTGCTGCCCGTTGGCGGTAGCAAGACTGCGCCTCCAAGACGCCCGATCTGTGTGGTTGTCGCATCGATGTCATCGACTGCGACGTAGCCGACCCATCTCGGCGTTGCCCCCAATCGCCGCCCTTCCTCCGGCAGCTCCATAAGCCCGCCAACAGGAACGTCGCCGGCGTTGAGCACCGTGTAGGCCAGTTCCGGAAGCGACGCATCCTTCACACCCCAGCCGACGACCTCGCCATAAAAGGCACCTGCTGCCGCGAGGTCCGTGGTCAGGAGTTCATACCAGGCGAAGCGTCCGAGTTGATTGATCAAGCCAATTCCTCCGCTCAAGCCTGGCGACGATTGCGCACTGCATCAAGTCGCGCTCTTTGCAATCCGCGTTACGGCGTGGACCTCGTTGCGATGAACGAAAATGCACCGACTTCGTTCATGAAGATGAATGCTATCTGAACGGGTGTCGTTACATTTTCGTGTGTGCATCAATCTTGCCTGCCTTATTTGCTCGGCGTAGGATCACTCCAACGAAGATCCTTCTTGCAACATCGGAGGATGCGACCATGGCGCGGGTGAAGCAAGCTTCGAAAAAGAGGCGAGTAACCAAAACCGCCGTACCGGCGCTGGGAGTCGCTGGACTAACTTTTTCGCTAGCCGGGAGTGCATCGGCAGCAGCCGTACCGACAGGCGACGTTCAACAGAGGCAGAATTTCTCACCCGGTATGGTGATCACGCTCGGTGAGGAGGAGCTGGCCGACGTCAGCCTCGCCACCTTCCATCTCTTCGACAACGAAAACCTCGGCAGCGGCGTGCAGCTAGCCCAGCGCGGATGCGGTGGCTGTCGTGGATGTGGTGGCTTCCGGGGATGCGGTGGCTTCCGCGGATGCGGTGGTTGCCGCGGCTGCGGAGGCTGTGGATGCAGAGCCTGCCGATGCGGCGTCGGGTGTGGTGGCTGTGGCATTGGTTGGATCGGAATAGGAGTGCCGTGGGTCGCATGCGCAGGTTGCTGCGCATCCTGGGGCCGGTGCCGCTGGTGCTAGGCTGCGGCACGTACTGATTGTGTACCGACAAGCCAGGAATTCATTGGCCGGGCTCGCGATCGACCCGGCCATTTCTGTTTTCGTTGCAACACTTGCGGGCGATCTGAAATGGCAAATAACAAGATCCGCGTGCTGACCCGATGACAGCCAATCGCAAGACCCGTGTTACGAAGCAGACCCGCAAAGACATCCTGCAGTTCGCGCCAAACTTCACCGCCTATGTCCTGCCTCCCGATGCGGTTTGCCTCTATTCCGAGGATCGCAAGTTCTTCCTGCACGGCGAACTCTATTGTGCGCTGGCCACGGCGGTCGGAAAAAATGGAAAGGCTGCGCCAGAGCTCATCCGCCAGCTTTCGAAGAGTTTCCCGCCCGATAAGATCGAGGAGGCGATCAAGCGGCTGATCGAGCGCCGATATGTCGTGACGGCAGCATCGCACGGATTCGCAGGCGCCGTCGCTGGATATTGGGCGAGCCTCGGCCTGCCTCTCGAACTCGCGGAACAGAATCTGCGCAATTGCCCGGTGCAGGTGGAATCGATCGATGTCAAAGGCGCGAGCGAACTTACCGCTGCCTTGAGCAAACTCGGCGTTCGCTTCGCCAAGCGTTCGCCTAAGCTCGTGATCACGCTCGTAAGCGACTATCTTGACCGGCGATTGGCTGAGATGAACCGCGAGCGCGTGTCTGACAAGACGCCCTGGCTGCTGGTGCAGCCGTCGGGCGTGTTTCCACTGGTGGGACCCGTGTTCAAACCGGGCGCGAGCGCCTGCTGGACTTGTCTGTTTGATCGCATGATACGAAATCGGGAGATCAAGGGGTTTCTCGACCGCGGACAGGCGCGTGCGGTCGCCGTATCGCCTCTGGCGAGCGACACCATCGGGCAGACCGCCATCCACTTTGCTGCCGTCGAAATTGCGAAGGCGATTGCCTCCGGCTTTCGCACAGATCTGCGCGATCACATTGCAAGCTTCGATCTCACTGGTGCGGTCGTCGCCAAGCACTATGTCGCGCGGCGCCCGCAATGTCCCACCTGCGGCAGCAAGAAGCTGCAGAATCCGCGCCGGGCTGCGACGCCGATCGAGATTGCAGAGGGCACAAAGCTCATCATGACCAGCGGCGGATACCGCACCGTGACGTCGCGAGCCACCGTGGCGCGTTTCCGCAAGCATGTAAGCCCGCTGACCGGCGTGGTGACGCGGCTCGAGCGGATCGAGGCTGATCTGCCGATGAACACCAATTTCTACGCCTATCACAATTTCTCTGCGCCGGCCCAAAGCCTCGATCAGCTCAGGTCGGGACTGAGCGGCGGCAGCTTCGGCAAGGGCTCCACGGCCGAGCAGGGCGAGGCGAGCGCGTTGATGGAAGCGATCGAGCGCTACTCGGGCATTTTCCAAGGTGACGAGATCACGACGGAGCGCCGCTTTATCGATTTCGCTCCAGGCGACGCCGTTCTTCCCAACGACGTCCAGCTTTTCAGCGAAACACAGTTTCAAAACAGACATGCCCCGTCACCGGACGATTCACATCCGGTCCCTGAGCCGCTCGATCCCTCGACCAAGACCGAGTGGTCGCCGGTCTGGTCGTTGCGCGACAAGCGCTTCAAATATCTTCCGACCGGCCTCTTGTACTTCTTCTATGGCGGCTTCCATACCGACTCCAACGGATGCGCGGCCGGCAACACCCGCGAGGAAGCCATTGTTCAGGGCTTCCTCGAACTGGTCGAGCGCGATGCCTATGCCATCTGGTGGTACAACCGGCTGCAGCGTGCCGAGGTCAACCTCAAACAATTCGACGATTCCTACGTGCAGGATCTGCAAGCACAGTTTGCCGATGCCGGGCGCAGGCTCTGGGTGCTCGACATCACCAGCGATCTCGGCATTCCCGCTTACGTGGCGATCACGCACTGGATGCAGAACGGACATGAAAATATCGAGTTCGGCTCCGGCGCGCATTTCGGTCGCCGCATAGCTTTGCTGCGTTCGCTCACCGAGCTGACCCAGTTCATGTCAATCGGCATGATGGGCGGCGGAAGCGGCGAGAAGCCGACGCTTGACGGTGTCACGCCGCTGCGCCTGGAGGATTATCCGTTCCTGATCCCCAGCGACGATCCGATCGTCCCGCCGGCGCCGAGCCTTAAGGTTCACGACAATACGCGCGACCAGGTCAATGCCTGCGTCGAGATCGCCACCAGCGCCGGATACGATTTTCTCGTGCTCGACCAGACGCGGCCCGATGTCGAGGTCCCCGTCGTCAGAGTGCTCGTTCCAGGCTTGCGGCATTTCTATCGCCGCTTCGCACCGGGCCGGCTTTACGATGTTCCGGTGAAGCTTGGACTGTTGGATCGCCCGCGACAGGAAAGCGAACTCACGCCGTTCCTACCACACACCTGAGGCTCGGTCTTTCGTGCGCGCTCCCCGGAAAAAGCCAGCCAGGAAGATCGCGCCAGTCATTGCTATCAGATTGAACGGTCGTTTTTTCCTTCAGATGCAGGCGGACGGAAGCATCGCCGCCGCCCTGGGCGACTACTCGGTCAGTCTGGGACCATTCAGCGCGGCCGCGATGGCTCGCGCGGGACATCTGGCTGCCGGCCTGCCGCTCGCTTCCTTTGCCGGCAAGAGCGCCGTCGCCAGGGAAGTCGACGTCCTGGTGCATCGACTGGCGCGGCACGGGCTTGTCGAATACCGCCTGTACTCTCCTCGTGACGAGCAGGATCTCGTGGTCATCGAGCCGCAGGTCCCTGAATACTGGCCGCAATGCGCAAAGCTGGGCAATGCTGACATCGTCGTGTTGTCGCGCTTTGCCTATCTGCGCCGGCGCGGCAATGAGGTGGTGCTGGAATCGCCGCGCGCCGGCGCGCTGTTTCGGATTGGCGATCCCGCCATCGCCGCGACCCTCGCTGCCCTGTCACGGCCGCAAAAGATCAGCAAGCTTCGGCGCGAGGCGGCCTTCTTCAACCTCGATCTGCTCGGACTGCTGCTCGACAGCCAGATCCTGCTCAAGCTCGACGCGAAGAGCGGCGACGGCCTTCGGTTGAATGAAGGCGACGGCAATCTCGTTCTCTGGGATTTTCACGATCTCCTGTTTCACACGCGGAGCACGGAAGGCCGGCATGCCAATCCAGTTGGCGGCACCTTCGCCTATGCGGGCGCCGTCCCACCGCTGCCAGCGGTGCGTCCACCTTGGCCCGGCAAGACAATCGACCTGCGCAAACTCTCCACCCCGGAGCCGATCTCACCCTTCGCAAAGTTGTTGCGCGAACGCCATTCGATACGGGATTTCGACGACGAGCATCCGATCACGCTCGCCGAACTCGCGCAGTTTCTCGACGCTACAGCCCGCGTGCTGTCGGAATGGAAAAGCGATGCGAATTCTGGCGTTCCTGAAGTGACCTACAGCACAAGGCCCTATCCGTCCGCGGGCAGCGCCTACGAGCTGGAATTGTACCTCGCGGTGTCAAACTGCGAGGGGCTCGACCGCGGACTTTACCACTACGACGCCGGCGCCCACGTGCTGGTCGCGATCGGCGCCTCCGCCCAGCAACTCCATGCGCTCTCGACGGCGGCCGAGTTTGCCATGGACGCGGCCGGTGCGCCGCAGGTCCTGATCACGATCGCCGCGCGCTTTGGGCGGATTTCCTGGAAATACAGCTCGATCGCATATTCGCTGATCCTGAAGGACGTTGGCACCCTAATCCAGACGTTCTACCTGGCGGCGACCGATATGGGACTTGGCGGCTGCGCCATAGGCACCATCAACATCGATCTGTTTACAAAAATGACGGAGCTCGAATTTCATGTCGAGAGCCCGGTCGGTCAATTCGCGCTCGGACGCGGCAGGAAATCGCTTGCCGCAAGGCTAGGGCGTGGACTCACGAGTGCATGAACCATTGCTGCCTCCTTTGGAAATTTCCATTCTCCTGGCCGATCATCGCAATGGAAGGTCATCAACTCTGTGAATAATTCCATTCCCGCGATTCTTCCGCGCGGCAAAGGGCACCAATTTCTCTTGTATGGCGACTCGTGTTCGGGCGTGCCGGGTGCATTGCACGAAAAGACGTTCGCCTCGGTCAACGCAGTTGTTCAACGCCTGAGACCACAGCCCGAATTCATTCTCTTTCCAGGCGATGAGATCATTGGACTGACATCGGATGCGGATGCTCTGCGCGCGCAGTGGCGATATTGGTTCGACACGGAAATGGCATGGCTCGACCGTGCGGCGACCCCCATCTGGCACACAACCGGCAATCACACGACCTACGACCTGATGAGCGAGGCGGTGTTTCGCGCCGTGCTCAAGCTGCCGAATAACGGACCGCGGGGGCAGGCTGGTCTCTCCTACTTCGTCAGGCGCGGCGACCTTCTGATGGTGTTCGTCAACACGCTCTGGAGCGGCCTCGGAGGTGAGGGCCATGTCGAGATCGAGTGGCTGGAAGCAACGCTGAGAGCACATGGCGATGCCCGACACAAGCTCGTCCTTGGCCATCACCCGGTGTTTCCCGTCAACGGCTTTACCGGCACTTATCAGCGCGAGATCGGCCACGAGTACGTTCGCCCGTTCTGGGATGTCCTCGTGAACGAAAACGTGCTTGCCTACCTCTGCAGCCACATCCTTGCCTTCGATGTGCAGGCGCACAGTGGCGTCCTGCAGATCTGCACCGCAGGCGCGGGGACGGCTCACAGAATGCCGGAAGGCGTCGAATATCTACACTGTGTCCAGGCAGCGCTTGACGAGCAAGGCCTGCGTTATCAGGTACTGGATATCGACGGTGCCGTAAGGGAGAGGATGGAATGGCCGCTGCCCAATCCTGATCCCGCCCGGTGGAGGGAACTGCCGCTCGGAGAAGCCGAAGCGCTGTTCAGTGGATCTGTGCAGAGCGGACGGAGGATCGAACTGAGATTAGTGGGACAGAGCGCCACGACCGATGTAGCATCTGCGCAGACGATCTTTACGGCTTTCGCGTCCGGCTCGATCGCGCCGTTCTGGCTTGGACTTCGGGGGCCGAAGCAAACTCTGACGGTGATCGTCGGTCGTGATCCGGGGCGCAGTCCATCCTATTGGTTTGGACCTGATCTTCCAGGAGGCGGGGGTTTCGATATCCACATCGTTATCTATCCGGATATGGGTCCTGGCGGTCTACTATACCGCCACCACAACACTCCCCATTGGTCGTCCTTTAACTCTGTGACCTCGCGAGGATTAGAGCAGCTTTCGTGGCCTCAGCATTGGGCTATCGGTCATGGACAAGGGGGCGGTGAAGACCGCCCCTTCAGAGGAGCGGCGCTGAATTTCCAAATTGCGCAAACGGAGGGTTGATGGGCGTACGCCGAGCGACGCCTCTGGCTCTTCTGCGCCCCCGGGCGACGTCCGCTATCCCCATAGTGGAATCGGCTTGCGGTTCTTTCCCGCGCAGCGTAATTTTCAACCATACGTAGATCATTCGGAAGCAATCTGTCGGGTTCGGCCTAGCGGGAGAGAGCGATGGCGGACGTCCCATGGCACCTTTCCGGTGACTATTTCGAGAATTGCAGTTGTAGCCTCGTGTGTCCGTGCCTTGTGTCAGCGGCCGCCCCGTTGACCTCGCGACCGACCGAGGGCTTTTGTAACGTACCGCTGATCTTCCATGTCGAGAGGGGCCGCTATGGCGACATCGCGCTCGATGGACTCAATGTTCTGGTTATCCTCCACGCACCTGGGGTCATGGCAGACGGAGACTGGTCGGTGGCCGCCTATATCGATCAGCGCGCCGACGATGAGCAGACCGAGGCCCTGGCCGCGATCTTCACCGGCGCGGCCGGCGGTCCTATGGCCGCGTTCACACCGCTGATCAGCAAGAACCTTGGGGTGAAGAAAGTCCCGATCACATTCCGGATCGATGGCAAGACGCGGTCCGCGGAAATCCCTGCTATTCTGCACATGTCCGTCGATCCGCTGCCGACTATGCATCCGAGCGGCGAAATGTGGGCGAACATCGGCCATCCGGTCAGCCCCGACAGGATGGTGTTGGCGGTTGGCGCCTCCGGCAATACGTTCACCGATCATGGCATGCGCTGGGACAATTCCGGCAAGAACGGCCTCTATGCGCCGATCAGCTGGTCGAACCAGCCGTGATGCAGCGCCTGATACGGCCCTTCGACAAGACCGGACGCACTCCTCGCAAATGATCGACGGCACCCTGGAAACCGTGCTGCGGCGCGATCGCTGGATCGTCGGCGGCGCGATCGGGATCATTGCCGCGCTGGCATGGGGCTACGTGCTCTGGCTCGCCAACGACATGGACATGGGTGGCATGGACATGACCGGCTTCCGCATGATCCCGGCCGGAATCGGAATCATGTTGCCGGCCAACGAGCCATGGCGAGCGGTCGAGTTCGCGTATGTGTTCCTGATGTGGGCGGTGATGATGGTCGGAATGATGGCGCCCTCGGCAGCACCCATGATCCTCATGTATGCCCGCGTGGGCCGACAGGGGAAAGCACAGGGCAAGCCGTTCGCCGCGACCGGTTGGTTTGCGGCCGGCTATCTCCTCGCCTGGAGCGGCTTTTCGCTGGCAGCAACCTTTCTCCAATGGGCGATCGAGCGGATAGCCCTGCTGGATTCCCGGATGGTGATCGCCAGCAACCTTTTCGGCGCAATCGTGCTGATCGCGGCGGGAGTCTATCAATGGACACCGCTCAAGGACGTCTGTCTTGCTCAATGCCAGTCGCCGTTTCTGTTCCTGATGCGCCACGGCGGCTTTCGCGACGACCCGCGAGGCTGCCTGCTGCTGGGGCTTCGGCACGGAGGTTATTGTGTCGGCTGCTGCTGGGTCTTGATGGCGCTTTTGTTCGTAGGCGGGGTGATGAACGTGCTTTGGATTGCGCTCCTGGCACTGCTTGTCCTTTTGGAGAAACTTACGCCGGTCGGACGATGGATCGCGCGTGCTGCCGGCATTGCATGTGTGGCCGCGGGCGCTTGGCTGCTGGTGTCCTTGCCGCAGTGATGAGCAGTTCGACCTTAAAACTAATTCTTTCTCACACCAATCGCCGATCGCCGCCGTTGGCCAGGCCATGTGCGGACAACCGTCTCTTCATGAAGAGGGGCTTCGCGTCAGGTCGATCCGTGCGGTAAAAACCCGCTATTTTGAAACAAAAATTGATCGAATGCTCCAAGAAGAGCGAGGATATTTCCCAGAAATGGCTTGATTTATCCGTTCGGTAGTTCGTGCCGGTATTTATTTGTTTGATGAGCAACCAGCCATGACTGATCAACAATTGAAGGCAATTGGCGAAGCCCAACTCATTTTGGAAGAACACTTTCGGTCGTACCCCAAGGATGATGTCCATATCCTTGGAATACTCGAACGCCCCGACTTGATCGTTGCCATAAGCCGATTGCGGCAACGAAGCGGTTGGGTGCGCTTATGAGACAGCCGCTACAATCGTTAGCTTTGACCGCTTGCATTTCTGTGCTCCCGTTGATCGGGGTGTCAAATGCACAGGCAACGCAACAATGCAGCGCCGCGATGCCATCAAATCCGCGAGGGCAGTGGTGGTCCTATCGCCTCATCGACGGAAGAAAATGCTGGTATGCGGGCAAGCCCATGCTTTCGAAATCGTTGCTCGCATGGCCCAAGGAGGCATCTGCCGCACCGCGTTCTCCAGAAGCTGGCGGCGTCCTCATAGCGAAGGCTGGAGATCCAATAGACGCACAAGCGGTGCCACTGGAAGACTCCGACACCTTCGAAGCGCGTTGGCGTGCCCGGATATCTATTTGCGGCGCATGCAACTGACCGACAAGGACACGCCGCGGCGAAGATCGAGCACGAATTCGAACTGCGCATTCGGTTATTGCGCCCAAGATACTGGGCGAGAGAAAGAGGCCGCCAACTCCTGCAGCCCCTTTCTTCGGCCTGAGGTGAAAGTCACCGCCAATGGTGATGATGCCGCCAGCCATGGTGGTGGCCGCGGTACCAACCGTGGTGATGGCCCCTATGCCAACCGTAGTGATGGCCCCGGTGCCAACCGTAGTGATGGCCGCGACCGCCGTGATGGCCCCACCCATGCCCGTGCCCATGCCCATGACCGCCTCTGACCTGAATGACCGCCTCATCGGCTCCGCCCAGCGTATAGGGTGTTGCTGCGGGCATAGCCGACGCCGACATCGTTGGCGCAAGCGCAAAAGCACAGCCGGTAAGTCCGATGATCAGAAGCCGTTTCATTTTGGTGCCTTCTCCTTTGTGGCAAATGCTTCTGCAGACTACGAGCTCCGTTTTGAATGTTGACTGAACGGTGCATTAAACGCCCGTTCAGCACCGTTGCAACTGACTTGCTGGATCGCAATTGGGTCATTGGGTCATCTGTTCTTGCTTCGACCAATGTCCTTGACGGGTGTGCGCCGTGACAAGGCGGCGCTTTCCAGTGGGTGCAAGTCCCACCCGGCAAACGCTCCAGCCGGAAGCAA
>NZ_JBVBEF010000108.1:0-26062 GCF_055456055.1 Bradyrhizobium sp. LeoB3 | reverse complement strand
ACAGCGCGAAGTGAGGAGCTATCGATGACGTAACAACACCCTTACCCGCCGAGGTCTGCGAGAGGATGAGACGACGATGGAGAATCGGTCTTCCCGGCGCATGCGAACACTGGTGACCCAAATGGCCCGGTCGAGGCCTGTCCGCTAACCAGATCACATGCGCGCTGATATCCATGATGGCCCGGAGCACTGCGCTCCAAGCAGAGGCCGGATACATTGATGCAAGACCGCATCTACCGGATCGTCGAAATCTTCTTGCTACGCACGGCCGGACCATACATTGATGCAAGACCGCATCTACCGGATCGTCGAAATCTTCTTGCTACGCACGGCCGGACCATACATTGGGTCATTAGCGTTGTTTTGAAGGTCGGCTTGTCATTTCCGGTCTACCGTCAACTTCAGACATGTCGCTGCGCATGTGCCAACAACTGACCTTCGTTTTGATTTGCTTAGCTTACGCAAGTCCCGCGATGATCTTGTCAACGTCCGCTTCCGGGAACACCTTGACCGAAGTCGTCCGTACGTTCCCGATGGCGGCCAGCGACAAGAGAAACTTGGCCATGGCCTCATCGTCGGTGGCCTCGGTGTGGATGATGAGGTCATATGTTCCCATGGCGAGATAGCCGGCCTTGATGTCAACGCCAAACTTTTTGCCCAACTCCCTGGCGGCCGCTCGACGCTGCGGCATTTCCTTGATGGTCCGAACACCTTGCTCGGTGAAATTGCAGAGAAGCATGTACGTGGACATGGCGATTCTCCTTTGACAAAGAAGCAATGGACTTAACGGGTCCACGTCGTGGATTATGCCACACTGCCTGACCCCGCCCAACCACCAAGATCCCTCAGGGCGGCTCGAAGCGGCTAGGGGTCACGAGCGTCGTCCGCTGCGATAGACGGCGGCCTGACGATTTCCGCTGTGCCCCGTCAGCGACCAGGGCCGTATGGCGGTGCAATATGTCGCGAAGGGCCAATGGGCGACATATCAGCAAGCGAATAGCCTTTCACCTTATTGCTCCCGGACGCCCCCCTTTCTCAGCCCATCGAGTATGTCATCGATCTCCCGACGAAACTGCGGGTTGGTTGACATTGAGTAAGCGAGATCACGGTACCAATGGATCGTAAAGTCTGGTCGGAGCTTGTTCAATTCAGTCAAGCTCCGCTGTGCCTGTTCCAATTGCCCCGTGGCTCCATAAGCCGACGTCAGATCTACATAGGCGTACAAGTTCGAGTTCAGATTGACCGAGCGCCCGCATTCCTCGATGGCTTCTCCATATTGGTGCAGGTGCAAGTGTGCATGGCAGAGCCAAAAGCGCCACTGGAAAGTAAAAGGATCTCTGGGACTGAGACGGAGAGCCAACTGGACCGGCGAGAAGGCCTCGCGCGCGCGCCCGGAGACGACGAGTGCAATTGCTTTAGCAGCGTAGACAGCCGGATTATTTGGATCAATTTCGAGCGCAGCATCGTATTCAGCCAATGCCTCCTCAGGGTGTCCAAATAGAAGAAGGGTTCCCTTGGTCCAATGAGCACTCGCGCTTGCCGAGCTTTTCGACAGAACTCTGTCGATGAGGTCGATTGCTTGCTTTTTGTCTTCAACAACGGACGCAGACCATCGGTTGTTCACACCAACCATTAAACACCGCGCTTTGCCAATCATGGCCTCTACGTTGTCCGGATCGAGGCGTAGCGCACGATCGAACAGGTCGTGTGCCTGAGCATTCTGGATCTTCGACTGCGGCTCGTAGAGCTTTGCCCAGCCGCGCATCGTGAAGTCGACGGCGTCTGGATTCGTCGACCGGTCCACTTCGCTGCGGCGGCTTTCGGCCTGGATCAGTTCAATGTTCAACGAGCGGGCGAGCCGCGCTGTGATCTGGTCCTGCAAGGCGACGAGGTTCGTACGATCGCCGTCGAAACGATCGGACCAGACGTCCCGACCGCTCGCGATATCCGTAAGTGATACGTTGACCCGGACCTGATCCCCACTGCGCCGCACCGCGCCCTGGACTGCCCAGCGGATGCGAAGGTCGTTGCCGAGCGCCCTGAAGTCGATCTGCTTGTTCTTGTATGTAAACGCCGTTCCGCGTCCGATAACGAACGCGCCGGGCATTTGCGCGAGGTCGGTCGTCAGATCGGTCGTAATGCCGTCGGCGAAATAGTCCTGCTCCGGATCGTTGTTGAGGTTTGCGAACGGCAGGATGACGAGTGACAAGCGGGGAGCAATGTCAGGCCGGGCCGTAGCCTCCCTCTGCGTCTGTTGCTTGTCCGGAAATACCTCGGTGCGGAGCGTCTTCCACACAGTCCAGTAGCCGATGAGGCCACCGGCGATCGCGCCGATAGCGGCAATCGAAGCGAGCGCCCCGCCAATCAACTGCAATCGGGCCCGGAGGCGACCCTTAAAGTTGAGAGTCGATGCCGGTTGGTCCGGTGGCGCGTTATCAGATGCCGTTTTGTTCAGCGGGTCATTATCGGACGCCGGTTTGTCCGGTAGGTCGTTGGAGACTTCCGAGTTCGTCACCATAGCCTCCCGCAGGGGCCAAACGCCCGGATAGTCAAGCCTAGCAGATTTTTGCGGCTTCGCGTTGGTCAAGGTTGCTGACTAAGTTCACGCCTCTTACAAATTGTTGCGGTGACGTTGAATAGATTTCCGGTTAGGGTCAATCGCGACCAGGTCGAGCCAGCAGCGGGTCCGGTCATGTCCGCTGTGCTGCCGAAAGCGGAAGTAAATCCAGACCAGTAGCGAGATAGCGACGAGCCAGCGCGGGTCGATGGCGCTGCCCGAAACATGATTCAAGCTCCGTCAGCGATTATGAATGGACCGCCATCAAACCATGCTGCCGAACAAAACGCGTGCCCTAGTTCTCTGGGAGCGAATGCTCGAGGAAAAAACGAAGCATTTCCCTTGTTGCGTCCGGTCCTCGCGGGTCGGTGTAGGTGCCCACAGGGCTGCCTCCGGACCATGCATGTCCGGCTCCGTGGATATTCCAGTGCTCCAACATCCCGCGTCCACTCGCGTCACTCAGGATCGTTCGGGTATAGGCATGCCCTCCGGGTACTTGCCCGCGCTGCACCTTCTTTTGCGTGCTCGTCCCTCTCACAGACTGCTCAAGAATTTGATCGCCGTTGTTTGGATGCACGGTCGTGTCGCGATCGCCGTGAAAAACAATGGTCGGGACGGGTCTGCGGTCACCTGAAATTATCTTGTGATCGGACCCGCCCTGTCGCATCGCGAGAAGCGCGGAGGGAAGATCCGTAGCAACCCCGCACGCGAGGCCAGAATGTATTCCGATTGCCGCGTACAGATCGTTGTACGTTTCTCCCATGATGGCCGCGGCGGCCGCTCCGGCTGACAGCCCACCAACGTAGACGCGCTTTTGATCAACCAAATAATCATCCATGATTTGGCGAGTGATGCCCGCGATAAGCGAGGGTTCACCTCTGCCTCGCTGCTGGTCGGCTGTGCGAAACCAGTTCCAGCATTTCGCCTGGTTTGCCTGCCTGGGCTGAGCAGGATAGGCCACGAAGCAACCTTGTTCCTCGGCGATAAAGTTCATCCTCGTGCCGGCGGCGAAATCATCCGGCGACTGGGTACAGCCGTGAAGCATGACGACCAAAGGAAGCGGCCGCTCCTGATAACTGCTCGGGATGAAAAGCCTGTAGGCGCGGCTTCCCGCGCGACTGCTGTAGGTGCCTTCGATGAACCGAGCGCCCTCCGGCACGAGGTCCGGTGTGGACAGCGGGGCGCGCTTAACACCTCGCAGTCCGATCCCGGAGCGCCCCTTTTTCCGATCCAGCAACGTCCGGCGCATGCGCGGTTGTGCGGATGCGACTGGCTCTGGTTGCGGCTGACGATCCGTCTCCTCAATAACATTGGCCTTCGCATCAATAATGAGCGGCGCGGCAAGAGCGATGCGGCCGCCGGTGCGCGATGGCGCGTCCGGCGCGCCATCCCCGCGAAGCATGCGCTGAAGGAGCGCGGTGGCCTCGACGAGTCGGCCCGCGCGCGTGAGGCGTGTCGCCTCCTGAATGATGTCCTGGTTCAGCATCGCGTTCACCGTGTCCTGTCGGCGAGCGCGGCCTTGACCGCCGAACTGGCGTGCAATGCGCCTAGCACGGAGACTGAGGCAATGGTGGCGCGCGCAAGCTCGGGCGTGACGTCCTGGGAGATGCTGGCAAGCCCCAGAACATTGATGTGCAGCATCTCGCCGGCGCGCTGCACGGCTTCGAGATCCTCGCGGCTGTAGTTCCGCAGACCGAGGTCCAGGCTTTTTCGGGCCGTTGACTGTTTTACGACGTCGGCGTGACGTTCGAGCTGGTTACGGATCGCCGTTCGGATGAAATCGGTGCGGTTCGAGTAGAACCCGTCCTGAACCATGAGATCGACATGACCAAGGTCGACATAACCAAGATTAATCGTGATTTTTTCTGTTTCAGGCGGCCTGGGTCGGAGTTCCCGGACATTACTATTCATCGTTATCACCTTCCATTCACCATCTGAATGGATGGTAAATGGATGTCCCTGCCCTCATTTCAAGGGTTCGAGCCATTGCGAAGCGTTTTTCCCGACACCCCTGATGACGATCCGCCCCTGACGAGGACGTGCGGAAGCGTGCCTCCGGCAGGGCTCAATATGTCGGCGCGAGGCTCGGCAGGCACAATTGTCGCCGGATTACACCCCGGACCACGGAACCAATCGCGGCTCCGCGCGTGAGATTCAAATGAAAACAGTTCACCGAAAGGGATGCGCCGGTAGGCCCTCTACCGAACGGGATCCGCCCGCAACAACGTTGCCCGCACCGCTGCTGGCTCAGGTGGACGCCTGGGCGACCGCCAACGATGCTACCCGCTCCGACGCTCTCCACCGGCTGGTAGAACTGGGGCTGGCGGCGGAGGTAAAGCCAGCACAGCCAAACGCGACGCGAGCCAAGGAATTGGCTGCCAACGTAATCGACAACCTGGCTGACGGTGCGGCGAGTGCTGATGATCGGGCCAGCCGCAAAAGCCGGCTGCTGAAGGGACCTGAAGAATTCAGAGAGGCGCGCGTCGATCGGCCGAAGGCAAAAAAATGACGAAGGCACCGGGCGGAATTGAACGACCGAAGCAAATCACCAGGGCCGAGCGGGAAGCGCGCAAGGCGTTTCGCCAAGTAGACGCGGCAACGGCAATGAGCGAGTACGAGATCGCGCAAAGAGCATTTGCGAAGAACCGCGAGCGTCTGAAAGCCGAGCGGCTCGCACGAGAGGCCGCGGCTCCACCGCCCACGAAAGCAAAGCCCAAGGCAAAAAAGAAGTGAAGATGAAGCCGCTGATTGGACTCGTCGCTACTCTTTGCGACAGCGCTATTGAGACTTGGTCAATTCCGCCTCGATCATGCGCCTGTGCTCTTCCAAAGCTTTCACCTTTCCTTCCGCAGGAGCGATGACCCTCTCCGCGAGCGTTGCGAGCAGTGGTTCAAGCCCCTCGTATCGGTAGACCGGAAGAACCCATTCATACTTCCAATAGTCCTTGAACATCGCATAGGGCCGAGACGAACCTTCGAGCAGCGGCTGAACCGGCACAGCAAGGCTAGGAACTATGGCTTCCAACTCCTTAGGAATGCTGCTCGGGTCAGTTAGGTCGGCAATGATAAAACGGGTCATGCGAGCCAACAGTGAGACGGTCTCGGTAATGTCCCGCGTGGCTGGAACGGCGAAGTCGAAGAGGATCGGAAGGTAGTCACGCCTGCGCAGTTCCTCACGTATGGCGTCGAGGACTGGCTTGCGCTCAGCCGTGAAGCGACCCAGGACCAGCACCGCCTTGGAAGTGATGGTGTCGATCACGTCACGGATTTTCTGGTTATGAAGCATCAGGTAGACGAACTGCGCGACCTCGATATTGTCCACGGTGATCGCGGGTTCGTGGTCGTCTGTGATGACTAAGTTCTGCTGCTTGGTCCTGCCGTCCAGTTTCAGACACCACGCGGATACACCATGGACGCGAGAGCCGCTGAGGTCAGCGCCCGTAAGGTCCGCGTTCACCAGAGTGGCAGCCTCGAGGACCGCCCGGCTGAGGTCCGCCCCGCTGAGGACTGCATCGCGGAGGATCGCTCCTCGGAGGTTCGCCTCGATGAGGTTCGCCCCACCGAGCTTCGCCAAGCAGAGGTTCGCGTCCATGAAGGTTGCCTGCTGAGGTTTGCCCTGACGAGGTTCGCCCCGATGAGGATCGCCCAAGCGCAATTCACCTCGCCGAGGTCCGCCCCACTGAGGTCCGCCCCACAGAGGTTCGCCTGATACAGGTCCGGACGGATGTCCGGGTTCTCGTCACGCCAGGCGTTCCAGGCATCCACCCCATTCTTCAGCCGAGCGATGTGGTCGTCGTTCGCCATGAGATCTCCTCCTCAGCCAGTTGTATGGGCCCGTCGACGTCTCGGCGACTGCTCCCCAATAAGCTCGCGCAATCGATCATCGCAAAAGATGCGTCTTGCGTCTCGCGGCGCAGCGCGCGAAAGAGGGTCTGCTCCGGGTCAAACCTGCGCGGTCATGGCATGTCTGCGCGAGTTCGTGGCTTGGCGTGTGAAGGACTGCTATGGGTCAGAATGGAAATCATTTGAAGCGAGCAGCGAGGTGACCTCATAAGTGGACTCGGCTCGGCCTGATTGCGATCTCCGCGCGACGCTAACTGTGGTAATCTGTCCGTCATCACGAGTTAACGGAGGGATTTTATGCCCGGTCCGCCGCCTGAAAATCCACATCTCCGCCTGCTCAAGGGCAACCCGGGCAAGCGCCGGGTCCGCATCCCGCCCGAGCCCCCACGTGCGGAAGAATGCCCTACGCCGCCAGATCACCTGAACGTTTACGCGAAGGACGAGTGGCAGCGTGTTGCCCCCGAGCTGCATCGCCTCAAGCTGCTCACCATCCTCGACGTCGGCCCGCTCGCGGCCTACTGCAGCGCCGCAGCTCAGCTGCGACAGGCCGAGGAGGCCATCGAGCAGATGGCAAAGGAGGACCCGCGTGGCCATGCCCTGACCATCAAGGGCAGCGCGGGCAATCAAGTCACCAACCCGCTGCTGCGCATCGCCTCGCGAGCAATGGCCGACATGCAACGGATTGGCGCTCAATTCGGATTGACACCGAACGGGCGGCTGCGACTCTCGAGCATGAGCCCGTCGCCAGCGCGAGGCAAGTTCGATGGACTGCTCGGCTGACGTCCCGTTAGAATCGGGCTTGACGCCGCTGAAGGGTGCATTGGCGACGATCCTCAGAAAATGCACTGCGCCATTTGGGTGCGGGGCAGCCCCAATTCTGCTGCTTGTTGCTTCAAGCGCAGGCGTGCGGCGAGCGCGGCGGGCCCGGCTATCGTGGGCCAGACGGCCGTTGTGTCGGCTGGGCCGATCTCGAAAGGACGTGCGGCAATCCTCCGACGACACGGTGTACACCCGAAATGGTGGCGAGTACGCCAAAAGCGGCATCGCCTGGGCCCCAATTGCCCATGCCGTCGATTCCGTCCCCCGCCGGGACGTTGCCCGACCCGAATTCGACGGGCGGCTCTGATCGCTATGCGGCTCCGACTCCGCTATATGCGGCTCCGACCCCGCTAGCTGCCGGCGATCTAATCGGCCAAGCCAGCATCATTGACGGTGACACGCTCGAAATCCACGGCACGCGCATTCGGCTGTCCGGCATCGACGCGCCGGAGAGCACTCAATTCTGCCGGGGCGAGGACAGCCTGCCGTTTCGTTGTGGCGCGAAGGCTGCGAACGATCTCAGCGCCTTCATCGCGCAAAGGTCAGTGACCTGCGTACCTGTCTCGTCGGATCAGTACGGGCGCGCCGTAGCGACGTGCTCGGTGGCCGGGATCGATCTCGCGGACTGGCTGGTTCGCAACGGCTTCGCGCTCGAGTGGCCGCGCTATTCAAAGGGAAAATATGCCTCCGCCCAACGCGATGCCGAAAGCGCCGGGCGGGGCATCTGGGCCGGCAGTTTTGTCGAGCCATGGATCTACCGAGTGTGCATTCGAGCCAGAGGCCGACCAGCAGCCTGCTCGGACGACGCTAGCGCGCATCCGTGACGCGCAGGGTAGCGTGACGAGCCCATGCCTCGCCCATGCGCTGGATCGTTGTCGTCGACGCTGGCCGAGCAAACACGCCCGGCCGCCGGGTCGACGCACCAGCGGGCTCCGCAAGGCGCTCGACACTAGGCCAAGAGCATCTTCTCCGCCGCCGCCAATTCGCCGCTATCGTCGCCGCGCGGGAACAAGTGCCCATAACGGTCCGCGGTGATCTGGATCGACGAATGTCCCATGCGGACCTGCACCACCTTGAGCGGCAGCTCTAGGCCGCCATCGACGCGGCGGTTGATGCACCACGAGGCATAGAAGTGCCGCAAGGCGTGGAGGCCTGTGTATTTCGCTTTGGGCTTTGCCTTGCCGATCTTCGGATCGAGCTTGGCGCCGGCGTTTTTCTTGAGGAGCTTCGCCGCGACCATCGCCGGTTGCAGGCCGCGCTGAACGATGTTCGAGTGACTTTCGATGCCGCCGGCCCCGCTGGGAAAGACCAGATCAAGCTCGCCCTTCGGGCACGCCAATTTCCATTCGCGCAGGATTCCGATCAGCATCGGCGGTATCGGCACGGTGCGCTCGCCGGCTTCCGATTTCGGGCGACCGATCGCATTGAAGCAGTCGGCGCGCTGGCGAACGTGGACCTCGCCGCGCTTGAGATCGACATCGGCCCATCGCAGGCCGCGTAACTCCGAGGCGCGCAATCCGGTGAAGGTCGCAGTTAGGATCAGCGGTCGCCAGCGTCCGGACAACTTCGGGATAAGTGCCCGGATTTCGTCCGGCGTTGGAATATCGATTCCGATCTTGAGCTTGCCTTTCTGCCGGCGATCGGCGCGACGTTCCTTGCCGCGTGTTCGACGCTTACGTAGCGAGTGAACGACATTTTGCCGGACCAACCCGCGCTCCTGTGCGTCGGCAATGATCGCCCCCAGTGAGCCGATTGCCTTCCGCACCATGGCCGGCGAACGGTCTTCGCGGAGCTTGTCCTCGAATGCTCGCACCGATGGTGCGGTCAATTGCGACAGCCGCACCGCGCCCAATAGCGGGACGATATGGAGGTCCAAATGCTGGCGGTAGTAATCCAGCGTCGACCGCTCCAAACCGGCCTGCTCGCCCGTCTGGAGCCATAGGCGGCCCACTTCAGCGACGGTCGGGCTTGCCCGGTCCGCAGTATGGACGCCTTCCCGAAGATCGACAGCAACGATGGCGCTATGGGCGTCCGCGTCTTTCTTGCGCTGGAACGTCTTCAGCCGCCGCTTGCCGCCGCCGTCGACGTAATCGACGACCCATGCCTCTTTGGTCTCGCCGTTCGTGACCCACGTCCGTTTGCGGATCGACATTTTCGAGCATGCTCCAACATGTGAGAGAAGGCCCGAATATAAGGCGGCTGGCCGCAGACGCAACATGAACGCGACAAGAGCAGATTTTCTTCGGTATAATCAACGGCATGACTCGGTTTCCTAAACCGTAGGTCGGAAGTTCGAGTCTTCCCGGGATCGCCATTCTTGCCGATGCAGGAAATCCAATAAAGACTGCGGCTTCCTCGACGTACGCGCTTCGTTCCGAGGCCATTGACGGGCACTGATCGAGATCAAGCATGTGTACCAGAATTGCGGAGTGATCGCGCGGTGATCGGATCCGTGTCCACTCCTGGCATTACCGTCGTCGCCAACTTAGAGCGTGCCGGTTCTAGACGAAACGGAATCACCCTCGATCTTGAGCTTGGTTTCCATGAAATCCAGGAAAGCCCGTAATCGTCTGGATTCCTTTCGCTTCCCCAGGAAGGTCGCGCTAACTTGCAGCGACGGGCTCTCCCAATCGGTAAGAACTCGCACGAGTCTCTTCGCTCTTATGTCGTTCTGACACATGATGTTCGGCAGAATACCCAGTCCCACGCCGCCGATTACGAGTTCTCGCGCAACGCCGATGTGATTTACCGATATGCGTCCCACGACGTCGATCACCTTGACGCCGAGGCTGCTCCGGAAAGTCCAGACCCCTTCGGCGCGTTGATGCTCGGTTACGACGCAGTCGAAATGTTCGAAGTCGTCGACACTCGATGGTACGCCCCTACGTTCGAGGAATGCCGGGCTGGCATATACGCCTCGAGTTATGCTCGCGAGATGGCGCACGCCCCCGTGGGCTTCCGGCAACGTCCCCAATTGCACGGCGACGTCGTAAGATTCGACCGAAACATCAACCCAGCGGCTGTTCGTATCGATAGCCAGATGTATGTCGGGATAGTTTACGGCGAATGCGGCAATCGCGCTGCTTAGCCATCCCGTTCCAAAGTCTACAGGCATGCTGACGCGCAGCATTCCACGCAATTCCGTTTGCATCCGGGCAGTACCCAGTCCTGCCTCGTCGATCTCGGCGGCGATCCGTTCGCAGTGCTCGTACAGGGCTTGTCCGATGTCGGTCAGGGAAAGTTTGCGGCCGCCTTTCTTGAAGAGCACGGCGCTCAGTTGGTCCTCCAGGAACATCAGCTTGCGGCTGATGGTGGATTTGGGGATGTCCAACTTCTTCGACGCGCCGCTAATGCTCCTTGCATTGACGACCTCAAAAAACAGAAGCAGCGCGTTCAGATCCAATTTTCTTGCCACGCCGACCTCCGGGCTCGCTCTACTCGTCCCATTTATGGAACGAAGGGGAAGCGAAAATGCGCTATCGTTCCGACTTTGGCAAGTTTAGGCTTCTTTCAACAGCGGAATTGCGGACTTTTCTCCTCACGCCCCTCGGCGTCGAGGCCGGAAAAGAATGAACGCGGGCGCGGTACGGGGGAGGAACGAATGATCCAGTTGACCAGGCGGAAGCTGCTCGCGTTGTCGGTGGCGTCGGTTTCCGCACCGGCGATTATCCGCAATGCGCTCGCAGCCTCGGACATCAATGTCCGCTGGGCATCGCTGCAACCCGGATTTACGGTGCTGCCCGTCCAATACATTCTCGCCAATCATCTCGGGCGCAAGAACGGAATCATTCTCCCCGATCCGTCGCCGTATACGGCCGTTTCGACCTACTACAACGACTTCACTGCGGGAAATTACGACATCTGCATCGGAAGCTGGGACACCTTCGCTGCCCGTTATCAGGCGGGCG
Source organism: Bradyrhizobium sp. LeoB3 (assembly GCF_055456055.1). Taxonomy (NCBI): domain Bacteria; kingdom Pseudomonadati; phylum Pseudomonadota; class Alphaproteobacteria; order Hyphomicrobiales; family Nitrobacteraceae; genus Bradyrhizobium; species Bradyrhizobium sp. LeoB3. The sequence goes on along the minus strand of NZ_JBVBEF010000108.1, from coordinate 14,936 downwards.
TCCCTCTCAAGTACGTCTGTTCGATCACCGATGCGAACATGATCGCGATGCTCGCGCCGAAGGGCGGCGTCGAGGACGTCTCCAAACTGAAGGGCAAGACGATCGCGGCGTTACAGTCGACAGGCACCTACCGTATCGTGAGAGCATTGATAAAGGTGGCGTTCGGCTTCGATATGGAAAAGGACGCGACGATTCAGAACGTCGACAATCCGGCCGCGTCCGTATCTTTACTTATGGCCGATCGTGCCGATGCCGCCATATCATGGGAGCCCAATATCACGACCGGCCTGATAAGGAAGCCCGACTTGCGCGTGCTCCTGAAGGCCGGAGATGTGTACAAGAAAATATCGGGGGGCATTGAATTACCTTACTTCGGTGTCGCGATCCGTAAAGAACTGGCCGACGCCAATCCCGGGATAGCTGCGAAGATCAGCAAGATGTTCGAGGACTGCCTCTCGGGAATCAACGCCGACACGACGAAGGCGGCCGATCTCTTCGGCAGCAAAACCGGAATTCAGATCGATGTCCTGAAGGAGGCGATGAGTTCTCGCCGACTGGAGTTCGGCTATCGTCCCATGAGCGACGAGCTTTCCAGGTCGGCCGTCATGATCGCAAGCGATTTTCTCGCCAGCAACGGCCTGTTGAGCAAGCCGATCGACGAAAACTTCTTCGCCGTTTGACGCACATGCCGGAAAAGCAGATGTCTATCTCAGCCGCCGCCGGGCAATTGCGAATTCAATCTGGAGATGCAGCCAAGATCGCCAAGCCGCTTGCTGGCTTTGCCGGGGCTTGGCCCAACGCCGAAAGTCGACGGGATATCGTCGCAACCGTCGTCGTGGTCGTCCTGCTTCTTGCGGCAATGGAAGTAACCAGCCGTTTCGTTCCGGACTACATAATGCCTTCGCCGGTCGCCGTCTGGAATGCCGCGCGCGAACTGTTCTTCACCGACCCATACCATGTGGCGGTAACACTCGTCCGCCTCGCTATTTCGGTTACGATCGCAATGACGGTAGGCGTTCTCATCGGACTTGCGATGGGAATGTTCACTCATTTGCGGGCCTATCTCAAAGCTGTTGTCGTCATCGATACCGGCATTCCCGCGCTTTCCTGGATGTTGATCGCCGTGTTCTGGTTCAAGAACCCAGAGGCACGCATATTCTTCATCCTGCTGGTTATCTTGCTGCCATTCTATGCCCTCAACGTCTACGAAGGGGTGCGAGCGCTACCCAAGGAGCTCGTCGATATGATCGAGAGCTTTCGGCCCTCGCGGTGGCAGGTGCTCCGCTATCTCATTCTGCCGCACATCGTTGCCTACGTTTTCCTGACGACCAAATCCGTCATCGGATACGCGATACGAATGGTGATATTCGCGGAGCTCGTAGCGTCGGCGATCGGCATCGGCGCGCGGATGAATCTTGCTCAATCGACGTTTCGGATCGACCAGGTCCTGGCGTGGACCTTCTTCCTCGTAATCCTCAATGTGGCGCTGCAGGCATTCGTGAATGGCTTGGAAAAGCTATTCCTGAAGTGGCGCGCGGAGGCGACCGTAAGATGACCGAAGAGAACATCATCGAACTGCGCGAAGTGTCAAAGACTTTCGGAAGCTACCTCGCCGTCGACAACCTGTCTCTGAACGTCAGGCGAGGAGAAATCGTCGTTCTTCTTGGGCAGACAGGCGCGGGAAAGAGCACGGTGTTGAATCTCATCATGGGAACGACCTGTCCGAACAAAGGACAGATCAGAGTGGCGGGGTTCGATCCCTACACGTCCTTCAAGGCGCTGAAAGGGCGTCTTTCCGTCAGCTTTCAAACCGACCGTCTCTTGCCCTGGCGCACGGCTCTCGAAAACGTCGAACTTGGATTGCTCATCCTGGGAAGACCCAAGAATGAAGCCAGAAGAAGCGCGCGAGAATGGCTGGGACGAGTGCGTCTGGACGGGGCGGACAACAAGTATGTTCACGAGCTTTCCGGCGGCATGCGCCAGCGCGTATCGCTTGCCAGAGCGCTCGCGATAGATCCTGAGATCATATTCCTGGACGAGTCCTTCAGTCAGCTCGATCACGTTACCTCCAAAACCCTTCGCGGCGACTTCCTGCAGATTGCAAGGGAATTTCGGAAGACCTGTCTACTCATCACGCACAGGATCGATGATGCACTCGAGATGGCCGATCGCGCGCTCGTGCTCAGCCCACCCGCCAGAGTGGCTCTAGAGGTGCGCATAGACGATGAGGCCAGGTCGAGCCCACGCGCGATAGCCGATCTGCACGCTCAGATAGCGTCCGCGATGGGCGCGGAACGACCAACCGACCATTGAATCATCGGAGACCAAGAATGAGCTACCAGGACGTCATCCTGAATCGAGAAAAGGGTTGGGTCGAAATCACGATCAACCGACCGGAAAAGCTGAACTCACTTCGCGAGCAGACCGCAGAGGAAATCCTCGGAATACTCAACGAAGTCGAGCACCAGAGGGATGTGAGGGCAGTTATCCTTCTCGGTAGTCACAAGGCCTTCTGCACCGGTATCGACACCAGCGAATTCCAGATCACGGAGAACGGCTATTTCGACTTCTACCGTTTTCGGAAGCGAACGCGGAAGGTGAACCGGCTGTTCAAGGATATCGGCGGCTTCACCAAGCCTCTGATCACCGCAATCGAGGGATTTGCGTTGGGGGGAGGTCTCGAACTGGCCCTCGTCGGAGACATCATCGTCGCAGGTGCGGGCGCGAAATTCGGCCTGCCGGAGATCAAGCTCGGGATGATGCCGGGCGGGGGCGGCACACAAACCTTGCCCCGACTGATCGGAAAGCCTCTCGCGAAGGAGTTGATGTGGACCGGTCGACGGATCTCCGCGGCAGAGGCCGAGCGCTATCGGATCGTCAGCCATGTAACCGATCAGGGCAAGGCGCTCGACAAGGCCAGGGAGATCGCCAAGAGCATCAGCGAGAACGCGCCTATTCCGGTCATGATGACGAAGGCCGTTATTGACCGCGGTGTGGACATGTCGCTTGCCGACGGCTTCGACGCCGAGGGCGACGCATCCTTTCTTCTGTATTTCACAAAGGATCGCGACGAAGGCCTGAAGGCCTTCCGGGAGAAGCGGTCCCCCGAATTCCGCGGAGAGTGACCATGTCAGGAAAGAAGCGTGATATCGTAATCGCCGGCTATTCCGAGACCGCAATCGACTTCAAGAGCGGTCGAAGCGCATTCGATCTAGGAGGTGAGGCGCTGGCAAAATTGCTTGCGGCTACCGGCATTCCGAAGGACGCGATCGACGGCCTCTCAGTGACAGCTCCGCTAAGCGAATGTCCGAATCCGTTCTTCGCCGTCTACATGACCGAAGCCCTCGGCATTACGCCGACGTGGCTCAACTACGGAGGGACCGGAGGGTGTTCCGCTACCGGCGGCGTGGCTCGTGCCGCATCGGCCATTCGCGATGGGTACTGCGAGGTGGCCGTCGTCCTGTCGGCGGACGCGCCGAGCACCGCCTGGCGGGCGAACTACGGAGCTTATCGTTCCGAATTTCAGGACCCGCCCGGCGTTCAAGGTCCTCCTGCGACGTTCGGGCTTCTCATGAGCCGATACAACCATCAGTTTGGGATCAAGCCCGAGGCACTGGGAAAGATCGCCATCACGCAACGCGAGCACGCGCTGCATAACGACAACGCGTACACGAAGTTCAAGACACCGATCACGATGGCCGACTACGAGAAGTCGCGCGTCATCGCGGATCCGCTTCGCCTCCTCGATTGCGTCATGTTCTGCGATGGCGCGAACGCCTTCCTCGTGACGACCGAGAAGAAGGCGCGGGAGCTCGGAATCACGAAGATGGTCTATCCGACAGCATATGCCGAGGTGACGAACTTCAACGGAAGCGATCCGCTCGCGGACATAACAGAGACAGGGTTCTCGAAGATCGCGCCGATCGTGTACGGACAATCGGGGCTCGCTCCGAAAGACATCCGGATGTTCCAGCCCTACGACGATTTCACGATCGCGGTCATGATGAAGTTCGAGGATTTCGGCTTCTGCAAACGAGGGCAGGGCAGCGAGTTCACCCTCGACACCGATCTTTCCCACAAGGGGACCCTGCCTCTTAACACCGGCGGAGGCCAAATCTCCGCGGGGCAGCCGGGATTGGCCAGCGGCGGCCTCAACCTGGCCGAAGCGGTACGTCAAATGTTCGGCGAGGGCGAGGGTCGGCAAGTACCGGATCCGAGGAACGCACTCGTGACGGGTATCGGCGTAATTCCCTACGCGCGCAACTGGGGTACCAGCGCCGCGATGATTCTGGAGGCATGAAGATGGCTGACGAAAAGACCGGACGTCCCGTCCCGAAACCGTCGATCTACGTTGATACCAAGCCCTTCTGGGAGGGGGCGAAGGCCGGCAAGCTGATGCTGCAGTATTGCAAGGACACCGGGCGGTTTCAGCACTATCCGCGCCCGGTGAGCATTTTCACGGGCAGCCGGAATCTCGAATGGCGCGAAGTGTCGGGCAAGGGTACGATCTACGCGTGCACCGTCATTCGCGTGCCCGGTCCCGGTCTGGAGGGGCGCCTTCCTCTTTCCGTCGCGACGGTTGAGCTCGACGAAGGCGTACGGATCCTCGGCAACATCCTGAACAGGGATCCCAATACAGTCGCCATCGGTCAACGCGTAGAGGTCGCTTGGGATCGGATTTCCGACGACGTTCAATACCCGGCCTTCGACGTCGTTTAAGGAGCGGACATGCGCCTGGAAACTATCCTCCGTGCGCAGGCGGTGCGTCATGCGAGCAAGGTCGCATTGGTCTGCGGATCGGAAAGGCTCAGCTACCGCGAGTTGGATCGGAGAATCCGCAGCGTCGCAAACGGGCTCAGGGCGAACGGTATCGGTCCGGGCGATCGTATCGTCGTATTTCTATCCAACGGTGTGGAGGTCGTCGAGCTCTTCTTCGCCGCATTCTCGCTGGGCGCAATCGTTGTCCCCGTAACGACCCGTCTCACGTCGAACGAACTTCTGCATATATGTTCCGACAGCAGGCCCGCCGCCATCGTGTTCGAAGGCGACGGCGCTGCGATAAACAAAGTATTGCAGGCGAATCCGGATGCCGTCCGGATAACGACGGGAACGAATTGCGTAGGTGCCGTCGAGTATGCCGAACTGCGGAAGTCGGAACCGACACCGGCGCCATCCCTCCCGATCGGCTGCGATGATGCGATCATCATGTACACCTCTGGTACAACGGGCACACCAAAAGGTGCGATCATCACGCACTCGAACGTCGTCGTTCAGCATTGTTTCGTCAATGCGATCGAATGGAGAATATCGAGCGACGACGTCTATCTGGTTACAACTCCGCTCGCCCATCGAACCGGTTTCGCCCGGCTTGCCAATTCCCTGACGCTTGGCGGCACCCTCGTGGTGATGAAGAAGTTCGATTCTCGCGAGGCGGTGGACACGATTGCCAGGGAGAAAGTTAGCGTGGTCGGTATGGTCCCGACCGTATGCAGGATGCTGCTTCCGGAGATAAAGCACGATCCCGGTCGCTGCGCGTCCCTCAGGCGCATTGTCGTCACGGGCGAGGCATTCCCTGTCGAGCTGAAACGCCAGTTCCTCGCGTTGCTCCCGCATGTTCGTCTCGTGTCGTTCTTCGCGATGACGGAGGTCGGTGGTGTGACCTCCCTGTCCCATGAGGAGCAATTCGACCATGCCGCTTCGATCGGTCGCCCCACGCCTGGCGTCGAGGTCCGCATCGTCGACGACGCCGGCATCGAGGTCAAGACCGGCGAGCCCGGCGAGCTTCTCGTCCGCGTAGGCGAACCTGGGAGATATTCGGTCATGCGGGGCTACTACAACCGCCCCGAAGATACGGCGAAAACCATCAAGGACGGCTGGATCCACACCGGCGACGTCGCGAAGGCGGATGAGGACGGCTACCTCTACATCGTCGACCGCAAGAAGGACATGGTGTTGAGCGGAGGGTTCAACATCTATACCAAAGAGGTTGAGCAGGCTCTGCTCCAGAATCCGGACGTGTCGGATGCGGCTGTCGTCGGGGTACACGATGCGATCTTCGGCGAAGCCGTCGCGGCCTTTATCGAACGATGCGAAGGGACAAGTCCAACCCCCTCGTCGATCGTCGAGCATGTTCGCAATCTGGTCGCCGGATACAAAAAGCCCAAATACGTCTTCATCGTCGATGCGCTACCGCGGAATTCGCTCGGCAAGGTCCTCAAGCGAGACTTGAGGGCTCAAGCGGTCGAACTGGTCGGCAACGCCGGGGGGCTGGAACAGAGCGCCTAGTTCCGGTTGCATTCAGCAAGGACGAGACCGATGCGCACGATGTTGTCGGAGATCTCGGCGCTCGCTGCGGTCGCCGTCAGGTTTCCGAGTAGCACAAGGGGCAGCCCAGCCGCTTGATCGTCTCCTCCATGTTTTCGCGCAGCCGATCGTCGTTCAGACCTGCCGTTCCGGCAGGCGCAGCACGAGCCCATCGAGTTCGGTCGTGATCCTGATCTGGCAGGACAGGCGGCTGCTCGGCAGGCGGTCGCAGGCCGTGCCGTCGAGCAGGGCGTCTTCCTCGTCGGTCATCGCGGGGAGGCGCGCCAGCCAGCCATCGTCGACATAGACATGGCAGGTGGCGCACATGGCGTTGCCGCCGCATTCGGCCAGGATGCCATCCAGTCCGTGACGGGTCGCGGCCTGCATGGCGCTCTCGCCGTCGCTGGTCTCGACCCGATCGCTTCCGCCGTTGGGATAAATGAAGGTGATCGCAGTCATCGCACCTCTCGTCAGGCCGGAGTGATCGTAACGGGCAGGCTGTCGAGCCCGCGCAGCGTGTTGTTGAAGCGCCGCTTCGGCTCCCCCGTGATCTCGATTTTGGCGACGCGGCGCGCCAACGCCGACAGCATCACCTCGCCTTCGAGCCGCGCAACGAGCTGGCCGACGCACATATGGATGCCCGAGCCGAAGCCGACATGGCCGCTGGTGCGTCGGTTGATGTCGTAGCTGTCGGGCTTGTCCCAACGCCGCGGATCGCGGTTGGCCGCGCCGAGGAACATCAGGACCTTCTCGCCCTCGCCGACCGGCGCGCCACCGAGTTCGACCTCCCTCGTCGTGGTGCGGAAGAAGGTCTGGACCGGGCTTTCGAAACGCACCGCCTCCTCGAAGGCATTGCGCGCCAGCGCCGGATTGTCGCGCAAGAGCTGCCATTGATCCGGAAAGCGCGCCAGGCAATAGATGGCTGCACCGAGGCCGTTGACGGTCGTATCGAGACCGGCCGACAGCAACGAACGCACCAGCAGCGGCGCCTCGGCGGCGGTGATCTCGCCTTCATCGACGCGCGCGTGGATGCAGGCGCCAAAGCCGCCGGGTGCGAGGTTCTCGCGCTGGCATTGCTCGGCAATATAGGCCTGGTGCGGCGCCGAACGCTCGATCGCCTCCTGCCGCAACTGGTTCGGCGGACCGAACGCGTTGAACACCAGGCTGGCATAGGGGAGCAGATGCTCGCGGCCCTCCGCCCTCAGTCCGAGCGCGTCCGGGAACACAGAGAGCGGATAGGCTTCCGCAAGATCCTCGATCGCATCGAAGCTGCGCTTGTTCAATAGCGCGTCGACCCTTGCTTCGGCCGCCTTAGCGAAGCCGTCGCGCACTTGCTTCATGACGCTCGGCGACAGCACGCGGCTGAGCACGGCGCGCGTGCGGGTATGGGCGGGCGGATCGGCCTCGAGGATCAGGCTCGGCGGCCGCCACGGCTTCTCCTTCTTGAAATCGCTCAAGCCAACGCCGCGGCTGGAGCAGAAGGTGAGGGGATCGTTCAGCATCGCATGGACTTCGGCGTAGCGTGCCACGCCGTAGACGTTCCATTTGTCGAGATACACCACCGGCCCTGCTTCCCGCAGCACCTCATGGGTCGGGAAAGGATCGGCGAAGAACGCGATCGCGAAGGGATCAACGTCCAGATGCGGAACGGCGCTGGTCGTGGAAGAGGAGCCGAGTGCACTCATTCAAGTCGTCCCTCGTCTTGCCTGCCCTATCGCATCAGCCGGAATTTTCCACCTTCCACCTTGATGAGAAAGGCGGAACGTTCGTCGTAGCCGTTGTGGTCGGTCGGACTCATGGTGGAGAGGCCGTTGTTCAAATAGACGTCCTTGCCGCGCTCGAGTTCATCCCGCAGTGCGGCCCGGAATTCCGGCGTACCCGGCTTGGCGGTCTTCAACGCGCTTGCCGCCGCCCTTTTGAACAGCGCGACGGCATCCCACAAATGCGCGGCGAAGATGTTCGGCTTCTGGCCATTCGCCTTTTCGTACGCAGTGACGAGCTCCTCTCGCACCAGCCGGAACGGATCGTTCGCCTGGAGATCCTCAGCGATGGTGAACGCTTCGCCGGTGAACACGGCGCCTTCGACATTGGCGCCGCCGAGCTTGATGAACTCTTCCGTCGCGACGCCGTGGGTCTGGAAAATCTTGCCGGCATAGCCGCGTTCGCGAAGGGCCTGCTGGGGCAATACGGCTGGCGTGCCAGCGGATGCGACGAACACTGCCTCCGGATTGGTCGCCATCACCTTCAAGGCCTGACCGGTCACGCTGGTATCGGCGCGTGCGTAAACCTCATGCGTCGTCACCGTCAGGCCAAGCGTCGGCGCGAGCCGGCTGACTTCCTTGTAATAGCCTTCGCCATACCCGTCCGAAACCCCGATATAGCCGAGCGTCTTGATGCCCGATTTCGCGATATGCTTGAGAATGGCCGCCGCCATCAGGTCATCGTTGGGCACGACTTTGAAGGCCCATTTGCGCCGGTCGTCCATCGGCTGGACGATGGCGGTCGCAGCCGCCAGCGAGATGATCGGGGTATTCGATTCCATGGCGATGTCGAGCATCGGCATCGTCACTGGGGTCAGCGACGATCCTATCAGGATGTCGACGCCGTCCTGGATCACCAGGCGCCGGGCGTTCTGGACGCCCTTGGTGGGGTCCGATTCATCGTCGAGTGGGATGTAGACGATTTTTTCGCCGCCGATCTCCTTCGGCAGCGCAGCGACGGTCCGCATCTGCGGTTGCCCCAGCGCCGAGCCCGGCCCGGACGCGGAGACGACGATCCCAACCTTGATGTCCGCCTTTGCGTCCACGGCGCAGAGAACCGCGGTCACGAAGATCCAAAGCCCGGCAAGGCCCAGCCTCATTGTAGTCCCTCCCGCAAGAATTATTTTTTCAAGGCGCAGATACGCCGAGGACCTGAGGCACGTCAGCGCTTTGCAATTATCGCTTGTCTCGCAGCGCGCGTCTGTCCCCTTTATTGGTGACACATGCCGGCTCAAAAGGGGGCGGATGCCGCATGAGACCGCTTCAAACCTGCGGATGTTGCTGATAGGCTTGAAGAAAAATTCGGAGGAAGCGATGGGGTCAGCGGCGGTGGAACCGGGAGATTCGTCAGGCGTCCTTGCGCCGATGGTGCTTGCCATCGGTCGCCCGTCGTTCTCGCAGGTCCTGATGGACACGGTTCGGGCCGTGGCCGGTGTCGGCCATTGCATGGTGTTTGCCTTCGAGGCGGAGCGGACGGCGCGTTGCGCGCTGGGAATCGGGCACATCGCAATCGGGCCGGACCTCGGCGCGGCGTATTCCGAGCATTTTCATCTGGCCGATCCGAACCGGGAGACGATCCTGCACCAACGGGCGGCGCCTCGCCCGGTCGTCCTGCCGAGCTTCTCCCGCCGCATGTACAGCGATGGCTATCGAAAGATATTTTTTGAGGATGCGGAGATCGTCGACAAGATCGCTGCGGCGATCTGGGTCGACAGTGCCTGCTTTTATGTGAATTTCTACCGGACCACTGAGCAAGGCCGGTTTACGCGGAGCGAAGCCGCACGTCTCTACAACATCGCGCCAGCCATCACCGCAATCGTGGCGCGTCACTGCCAGGAGGAGGTTGCAGCAGAAGCTCCGACAAAACTGCAGACGCTGTTTTCGACCCGCGAGCCGTTCCTCAAGCTGACCGGCCGGGAGAAGGATGTCTGCCTGCGGATCCTGTCGGGCTATGGGTCCGAGGCGATCGCGGCGGATCTCGGGATCAGCCTGCACTCGACCTTCACCTATCGGAAGCGAGCTTACGAGAAGCTTGGCATCTCCTCGCAAAACGAACTGTTCGCCATCGCACTGCGCCTGATGGCGCTTCCCCGCTCTGCGCATTAGGGCGCGACGTCACTCGATTGAACCGGTCTGGCCGCAAGTTCACCTCTCCCTACGGGAGAGGTGCAGAGAGGCAGCGCCACTTCCTGTCCCTGTCCAACGGGACAGACGTCCTTTCTGCTCCTCGGTACCCTTGAGGAATACAGGGAGGGCCAAACCGTGAGCACTGCGCCTCGTATCGATATCGACGTCGCGGCATTCTGGAGCGATCCCTATCCGACGCTTGCCAAGTTGCGCCGCGATGCTCCCATCGCGTTCGTGCCGCAGCTCGGCAGCACGCTGCTCTGCAGTCGCGACGACATCTTCGTCTCGGAGAAGCAGATCGACGTCTTCTCATCGCACCAGCCCGCAGGCCTGATGAATACGCTGATGGGCCACAACATGATGCGCAAGGACGGCGAGGCGCACCTGTCGGAGCGGAAGGCGATCTTTCCTGCAGTATCTCCGAAGACCGTCAGATCTCACTGGACGGCGCAATTCCAGGCCCATGCCGACCGCATCATCGGCGAACTCGAGCCTGCGGGCGCATGCGATTTCGTGCGCGATTTCGCGCTGCCGTTCTCGGCGGAGTGTTTGAAATCGCTCACCGGGCTGACCAATATGCGCTTTCAGGACATGAACGCGTGGTCGCAAGGGATGATCGACGGCATCGCCAACTACACTGGAGATCCCGCCGTCGAGGCCCGCTGTCATGCCGCGACGTCGGGCATTGATGCGGCCATCAACGACATGCTGCCGGTGCTCAGCAAGAAGCCCGATCAAAGCCTGCTGGGCGTGATGCTCGCATCCGGCATGCCGATGGAGAACGTGCGCGCCAACATCAAGCTTTCGATCAGCGGCGGTCAAAACGAACCGCGGGATGCGATCGCAGGCACCGCGTGGGCGCTGCTGACGCACCCCGATCAACTGAGATCGGTCATGGAAGGCAAGATTCCCTGGATGCAGGCATTCGAGGAATATGCCCGCTGGATTTCGCCGATCGGCATGTCGCCGCGCCGCATCGCCAAGCCGTGGAAAATCCGTGACGTTGCCTTTGAGCCCGAGGAGCGGGTGTTCCTGATGTTCGGCTCGGCAAACCGCGACGAAAAGCATTTCGAACGTGCTGATGAGTTCGACCTTGAGCGCGATACCAGCAAGAGCATCGCGTTCGGCGCCGGGCCGCATTTCTGCGCCGGCGCCTGGGCCTCGCGCGCCATGGTTGCCGATGTTGCGCTCCCGGCCGTCTTCGCCAGGCTGAAGAACCTGCGCATTGTCGGGAGCGAACCTGTGCGGATCGGTGGCTGGGCGTTTCGTGGACTGCTTAATTTGCCCGTCGCGTGGGGTTAGGCGGCCCAGAAAATTCGCGTTCGCCGCTTATCCTCACAGAACAGCACGTCCAGGTTTTCCCGAGCGGCTGTGGCCGGCTGTCGCGGCGCGTGGGTGCCATGCGATCGTGCGAATTTGAAAAGTCGCTCCTAGTAAACCGCACCGGAAATCTCGATAACGGTTGCTGCAGTGCGGGGTGACCGACAATTGAAGTCCGGCATCGCGCGGAGTACGCTAACGAGTAGCGAACCTGGTTTAGGAGCGCGCCGCGATGAAGAAAAATCCTGAGAAGGAAAATCCTAAGCGAAAAATTCCTCGGCGTGATTTGCTTCGTCTGACCATCGCCGGCAGCAGCGTGGCCGCCGTCGGCGCATTGCTGCCGCGGCAGGTGCCCGCACAATCGGTCAATCTGAAGGACAAGCGCAGAGCGCGCTATCAGCCAAATTCCGCCGAGGTTCGAGACTTCTACCGGGTCAACAGCTATCCCGGCGCTCGATAGGGGGAGGCGTTCGTGCGGATCAGGAAGGCGGATCGTCGCCAGGGAAGTGCAAAGCCTGTTCTCGCCGAAGGAGGCAGGCCAGGCGGCGGATTGGATCGTCGCACGTTTCTGAAGCGTTCGGGCATCGCTGCCGGCGCGCTGGCGGCGCTCGGCGAATTCACGCTGAATGGCGTGCGTAAGGTGGAGGCCGGCCCGCCGGCTCCTCCCGGTGCGCCCGTCGCGACCCGCAAGAATGTCTGCACCCACTGTTCGGTCGGCTGCTCTGTCATCGCCAAGGTCGCCAATGGCGTGTGGATCGGCCAAGAGCCGGACTATGACAGCCCGATCAATCGCGGCTCGCATTGCTGCAAGGGCGCCGCGGTCCGCGACGACGTCCTGAGCGAGCGCCGCCTGCGCTATCCCGTCAAGCTCGTCAACGGCCAGTGGACGCGGATCTCCTGGGAGACCGCGATCAATGAGATCGGCGACAAGCTGATGGAGATCCGCCAGAAGGCGGGTCCCGATTCGGTCTATTGGCTCGGCTCGGCCAAGTTCACCAACGAGGCCGCCTATCTTAACCGCAAGTTTGCGGCGTTCTGGGGTACCAACAATTCCGACCATCAGGCCCGCATCTGCCATTCGACGACGGTCACCGGCGTAGCCAATACCTGGGGCTACGGCGCGATGACCAACAGCTACAACGACATCCGTAACTCCCGGACCATCCTGCTGATGGGTGGAAATCCGGCGGAGGCGCATCCGGTCTCGCTGCAGCACATCCTCGAGGGCAAGGAGCTCAACCGCGCCAACATGATCGTGGTCGATCCAAGGATGACGCGGACGGCGGCGCATGCGACCGAGTATGTCCGAGTCCGCCCGGGCACCCACATCGCTACCATCTATGGCATGCTGTGGCACATTTTCGAGAATGGCTGGGAGGACAAGGAATTCATCAGCCAGCGCGTCTACGGCGTGGATGATATCCGCAAGGCGGCGGCGAAGTGGAATCCGAAGGAAGTCGAGCGCGTCACCGGCCTGCCGGAGGCGCAGGTCAAGCATATCGCTGAATTGTTCGCCAAGCAGAAGCCGGCGACGCTGATCTGGGCGATGGGCCAGACCCAGTTCGCCACCGGAACCGCCAATGTCCGCGCCAGTTGCCTGTTGCTGCTCGCCACTGGCAATGTCGGCATGGCCGGCGGCGGCGCCAACATCTTCCGCGGCCACACCAACGTGCAGGGCGCGACCGATCTCGGGCTCGATGTCACGACCCTGCCGCTCTATTACGGTCTCGCCGAGGAGGCTTGGCGGCACTGGTGCCGGGTGTGGGAAGTCGATTACGAGTGGATGAAGTCGCGCTTCCCGAGCAAGCAGTTGATGGAAACGCCGGGCATTCCAAGCACGCGCTGGTTCGACGCGACCTTGCTGCCGAAGGACCAGATCAACCAGCCTAATCCGGTGCAGGCCATGTTCGTCATGGGGCATGGCGTCAATACCATCACCCGGATGCCGGAAGCGGTGCGCGGCATCGAGAAGCTCGAACTCCTGGTGGTCTGCGATCCCTATCCGACGGCGTGGTCGGTGGTCTCCGAGCGCAAGAACGGCACCTATCTGCTGCCGGCCTGTACCAGCTTCGAGATGGACGGCTCGCGCACCGCCTCCAACCGCTCGCTGCAATGGGGCGAGAAGATCGTCGAGCCGGTCTTCGAATCCAAGAACGACTACGACGTGATGTATATGCTCGCCAAGAAGCTCGGCTTTGCCGACCCGATGTTCAAGAACATCAAGGTCGAGAACGGCTCGGTGTCGGCGGAGGACATCCTGCGCGAGATCAACCGCGGCGGCTGGTCGACCGGCTATTGCGGGCAGTCGCCGGAGCGGCTGAAGGCGCATATGAGGAACCAGCATAAGTTCGACCTGGTCACGCTGCGGGCACCGAAGGATGATCCGGAAGTCGGCGGCGACTATTACGGTCTGCCATGGCCGTGCTGGGGCACGCCGGAGTTCAAGCATCCCGGCACGCCGATCCTCTACAACACCAATCTTTCGGTGAAGGACGGCGGCGGCACCTTCCGCGCCCGGTTCGGCGTCGAGCGCGTCGTCAAGCGCAAGGTGATGGAGAACGGGCAGGAGGTCGAGCGGGAGGTTCATGAGAATCTTCTCGCCGAGGGCTCCTATTCGGTTGGCTCCGCAATCAGGGACGGTTATCCCGAGTTCACGTTGGGCGTGCTGAAAAAGCTCGGCTGGGACAACGAACTGACGCCGCAGGAGATGGAGATCATCCAGCGCGTCAATTCGGCCGACCCCGACAAGGTGTCCTGGTCGCTGGATCTGTCCGGCGGCATCCAGCGGGTCGCGATCGAGCACGGCTGCTCGCCTTACGGCAACGGCAAGGCGCGCATGATCGCCTGGAATCTGCCCGATCCGATTCCGGTCTATCGCGAGCCGATCTATACGCCGCGTCCGGACCTCGTCGCCGACTATCCGACCTTGCCAGATGCCAAGCAGTTCCGCATGCCGAATATCGGCTTCTCGGTGCAGAAGGCGGCCGTCGATCGCGGCATCTCAAAACAGTTCCCGCTGATCCTGAGCTCGGGCCGGCTGGTGGAATATGAAGGCGGCGGCGAGGAGACGCGCTCCAACAAGTGGCTCGCCGAGCTGAAGCAGTTCATGTACGTCGAGATCAACCCGGCCGACGCCGCCGAGCGCGGCATCAAGGACGGCGGCTGGGTGTGGGTGACCGGCGCCGAGAACAGTTCGCGGACCCGCGTCAAGGCGATGGTCACCGAGCGCGTCGGCAAGGGCGTGGCCTGGATGCCGTACCATTTCGCCGGCTTTTTCGAGGGCGAGGACCTCCGCGCCAGATATCCGAAGGGCGCCGATCCGATCGTGCTTGGCGAAAGCGTGAATACGCTGACGACCTATGGCTACGACCCAGCAACCGGCATGCAGGAGCCGAAGGCGACGCTTTGCCAGATCAGGGCCGCGTA
>NZ_JBVBEF010000107.1:0-26098 GCF_055456055.1 Bradyrhizobium sp. LeoB3 | reverse complement strand
TCGCACGCGTGCTGCAGCCTTCCGCGGCCAATAGAACAATCCGGGCACGCTTCAGATCACGCTGTAACGTTCGCGGCAAGCGGCACCGGGCTTCTAGCTCCAGACGCTCCTTCCGCGAAACGCGGACTTCTCTTGCTTCGGAAATCATCCCGATCTTGAATCACGACTCACGTTCTATGAAAAGTGGGTACTAGGGAATGACCATGGGTAACAAGCGGTGGGCCTGTGACCGACCTTGCTCTCTCAGGCTCAGTCTACGCGCCCTATGGTCTGATTCTCTGCACTGACTGCACCTGAGCCGTTGAGAGATCCTCTCCTTCGCTTGGTTGGGATGGCATTCGCATGTGGTGGGCGAAGTCCTCCTCCAGCGTGCCACGGTGTAGCGTTCATTGTCGATCTTCTCGCGGTCCCATTCCCTCGCAATCTGACGTCTCTTGACCTACAATGGAAATGCATTGCCGGGGGCAGATTATGGGAGCGGACCGTGACCAAGACGGCCGAAATCCTTGAAATCCCGCGACAATCACGGAGCGCGGCCAAACAACCGTGCCGGTACCCATCCGTAAGATCCTGGGGTTGGGCAAGCGCGACCAGGTCGTGTTCCGCGGCCTCTCCGACGGGACCGTCGTGATAGCCAAGAAGCAAGCGCGCGCGGACGAGGGCGATCCAGTGATCGGCAAGTTTCTTAAATTGCTTGCACGAGACCATGGCCGATCAGCGGGCGCGGATTCGGCCCGTACCGAAGTCGCTGCTCGCGCGCGGCAAGGCCCTCGTCAAAGGCGTCAAGGTCGATCTCAACTCGGCTCTCCGAGATGACGAGGCGTGAGCGACGATAACCCCAAGATCAATGGTTGAACGATCTACGCGCACCCGCTATTTCTCGACCAGCTCGAGGCGATGATCGCGGCCGTCGAGAAAGCGCAAAACAAGGATCTTAAGGGATATAAGAAGAAGCGCATGGCGGAGCTTCTCGCCGCCGTCCTCAAGCTGGCGCTCGAAGATATCCCGAGCGACCCACTCGTGATGTCTACCGGCAGGGCGCCACGCTCGGCGACGAATGCAGGCACTCAATTCCTGCAGCAGTTCCGCCTTTTCTTTCGATACCACCAATCGGGAAACTGCAAAGGTTATCGTGCTCGCCTGGGTAAACGATGACTCGACCCTGTCCGCCTATGAGAGCGCAAATGACGCGTATGCCGTGTTTCGGAAGATGCTGAAACGCGGAAACCCGCCTGATAGCTGCAAGGAGCTCCCGGCCGCCGCTCCGACGCCTCGACCAAGCGAAGGCTCGCGCGATCCGCGCCCAAGGGCTAAGTATGGAAACGGCGCGCGTCGATACACACACTACCCGCACATCGATACGATCAATTGCGAAAAGGTCGGACCCGTCGGGTAGGCCCAGGTCAAGGCCGGGAATGAAATTGCAAGCTTTTCGGTTGCAAAAGTCCGAAAGCTTGCATCGATGTCACCGAAGACGACGTCCAAGTGTCACGGAAGCGGTGCAGTTTCATAGGCAGTCCTCCAGGTTCAGCGCGGCTCCTTGTCTTCGACCATCACCAGCTCTTCTTCAGCAGACGACCGACGCCGCACCTTCCGGAGGAAACCAACACGGTCGCCATTGGCTCCTTGTGACACTCGTCAGGTTTTCGACAGCTAGCCCCTGCAAGATTAGTCTTGGCTCGCGCTGAAATCTCTGCCGCCCCGTACACTGGTCCGGCGCGTAACTCCGCAGATTTGCGCAGGCCCTGTATCGTCAAGAGGAGAGCAGTATGGATCCAATCGACCCATTATCAGCGAACCATCATAAGGTACGGGACATCGGGCCTCTCGTCGATTCGGACTGGGAGCACGGCTCCCGACGGGCCTCGGACGTCTTGATCGACATACTTGATCACAGCGGGCTCCCGCCGACCCACTTCGTCCCAATCACACGTTTTTCCATCAACCGTGAGCCCTACACGGCCGAGCTGGGGCCGGAAGGGCCCCGCGACGTTCTTCTCGTCCATCACTCCCAAGTTGGGCAGATGGATGAAACCAGGGCATCGTCGTCTGCCAGGCCATGTCATCAGCAGCGACTGGATTTCGCGCCTGTGATCCGCGAGGGGCATTGGGATCACAACCGCGAACGTTTCGCCCCACTAGAGCTCGTCCAAGCACTGGACGACGAGGGTCTCGTGCCGAGCGCGGGCCGTCCAACGCATATCCTCATCGAAGGTGTACCCTATAGGGCCGAGTTGCAAGAAACGGACAGAGGACCGCGCGTTCGTCTCTATCCTGTTGGACGTGGCTGAATAACTCGATTGGACTGCAACCCCAAGGCCCAGCGGGTTTGGGCACGGGTACGCGCTCCACAACCAGCTCGCAGCACGGGCATGCCCGCCTCACCAATGGGGGCTTGGAGGAGTCGCTGACGGCGCGAGGACACATGCCGATCGAGTTCTACCGGCGCTGCGACTGGCTGAAGAACTAGGACGTCGGCGCCATCACCGGCATCAACTTCGTTTCACTCGCTGCGAAGTCCGCTCGAGGTGCCTTCAAAACCCCTGCCGGTTGAGACTCGGAACGTTGCGGGGATGATGTGGGCCGTTCTCAGCTGGAATGTCCTGGCCGCGCCGACTGCCTGACCAGATCTCTGAAAGGACGCATAATTAATTGACCGGGTACAATTATCTTGGCGCGAGGCTAAGATAGCCAAGATCGTCGACGCCCAGGAGGGACGTCGCCAGGCGCTGCTGCCGTCGGCGACATCCCGAAGGTCTGTTTTCGCGGGGAGGCGCATGGCCCTGCCGCGAGCTGCTGTGGAACGTCTACCCAGTGGGTGAATCCTCACCCGAGTATCCAGGCCAGAGGCTAGGGTCCAGCGACGGGTTGATACGAACGAAATCCTCATCTCGCCATTCGGCTGTGTGGGGGACACCTATACTGGAGAAGGTTGTCGGTGAGTCTCTGCTCGGCATGAGCCCGACGCTTCTTAGCATATTCATCTGAGCGTTCGAGGCCGTTTGGGGAAAGAAGACCCAGTACTCGCTGGCACGGCGTCCGTTGTTCATGACGAAATCTCCGAGTTCGCGTGGCGCGGCCCCCGCGGACGAGGACGGCCCGGCCTGCGATGGCCCGGCCTGCAGCCCGGGATCGAGCTCCTGCCAAACTGGGTCCTTATCGAAATCGGGGGCTTCCGCCAGCGACTGAGCAAGCGCCTGCTGCGAGATGGGTCGCTGAGGGCCTTCCAGGGCGAAGGATGATGGCCCGGCTTGCGACGGCCCGGCTTGCAGGCCGGATTCGAGCTCCTGCCAAATCAGATCCTGATCGAAATATGCGGCTTTCGCCAGCGGTTCAGCAATCGCCTGCTGCGAGCTGGGCTGCTGAAAGCTTTCGCCAGTGGCCGGTAATGGCTCAGGGGAAACCGCGGCCGGCGTATGCAGATCATCCTGCCAATTCAAATGTGACGAATAGGGATGCCCGGCCTCCAAATATGGCGAATAGGCTTCGCCCTGCGGCACTGGCGACCGAGTAACGTATGGCGGAGCACTATCTTGCAATTCGCTCAGCTGGTGCTCAAAGCCCGTTGGATCGGCGGGCGGGGGTGGTAAGTCAGGCGGGGGTCCGTGTTCAGTGGGTCGATTGAGTTGAAATCCATCCTGTTCCTCCTTTGAAACATGGAGCGGCCCCGAGCCCTTGTTCGACAAAGGCCACTTGCATCGCGGCCTACGGAGAACTGTTTAGAAGACTCGCGTTGAGCCGCAGCCTGCGAGCTACCGGCAACAATGACGCCAACCCGGTTTCAGGTCATTGCGAGCATCGGGTGCCTCGACGTGCATGTCCAATACGGTGGATGGACGGCATCGCCGTCCAGACATCCGCGCTCTCATGCTAGGAGGGTGAGCTTTCGAGAAGCTGACGAGCGTCAGAAGGATTCACAATGAGCCAATGCAGACGGGCATTGACTTTCGCCAAAAGCCGCCGCGCATTCTCCATTTCATCTCTGGCCTGGCGCAGGCTCGCGCACCATGCTGTCCTGATGCGGCGCGTCGGAAGAATAGGGGGCTTCCGGTCGTCCATCGCGAATGACCATGGTCGAGGAGCCACGAAATAACTTCAGAATCGATTCCCGCGGCTGCTTATCGGCGGCGTGTGGCCGCGCCTGCGCCTCCGCCACAAGGCCACTCAGCGTTTGGTCCACGAGCGCAATAAAGCGTGGTGGACCAGAAACCAGGACGATGCCATTTCCTGGTGCCGCTCGTACAGCATAGCGCTCGTCGGAGATGTTGAGTGTATCGAGCGCCGCTTTGAATGCGTCGAAGCTGATCGGCTTCAACACAAGCAGACGACTTTGCGCCTCGCTTGCAGCAGATACGTAAAGCACGAGCCCATCATAGTACCATTGAAGATTGTAGAGGTTCGTCAAACGATCGAGGAACTCTCGCGCTGGCAGATCCGGCATTCGCCCGCGGATCCGGCCCTTCACCTCGGCGCTGACGTTGACTCTGATATTTAGGTTGTTACCGAATTCCTGCAGTGCGGCAGAGAGCTCCTGATCCAGAACCGTATAGTTATAAGGTGTCGATGGGAGCGAGAGGGAAGCATCGAACGCCGGAAGTATTCCGCTGGAAACGAAAGCTCCGACACAAAGAGCTCTCTTTAAAATGTCCAGCATCGTGGTTCGCACAAGCATTCCCTAGTTCCTTCGACCTCAGAACAAGAGCTGAGATTCGGCCAATTTGGAAACAAACGTGATCTTTAGATGACGCAAACCTTGGCGTGTTCGTCGGCTTGTCGTCAGTTCGCCCTTCTAGGGTATTGACCCGTTAGGTGGCAACACGCCTAGTCTCAACACCGCCGCTTGGTGATGGTGGTGCGCGCAGCAGCTGGATGATGTCAGCCGATGGAGCGTGCGCGAGACGGGTGGAAGTGCTTCGGTCAAAGCCGTTCATAAATGCGTATGCGTCAATAAGACTTCGCTCAAACTGGAAGCCGAACGTGATCTTTAAATGGCCTTATGGCTCGCGTGTTCGTCAGCTTGCGGTCAGCTCGCCTCTTTACGGTGCTGACTCATCAATTCTTAACAACGGCGTGCCTCATCGGCGCCAAACCAATGACACCTTCGATCATGCTAGCCGCTACGCCGATCTCCCTGAACCCTGCCGAAGGCCTCTCCGGGCTCTGCCAGCCGGCAGCAATCGGCGCGCAGAGCCAGTTTCAGCAGGCTCTAATGCACGTCGCTTCGACGTCAGGCGCTGTCTCCTCGGTCACAGATAAGGCAGCGTCCGTTCCTGCGATGTCGGAGGTTCAGCGTGCAACAGTGCAGGCGAGTCCGCCTGGCGAGCGCGTGCTCCAGGCGCTCTCTTCGATGTACCGAAGCAGCCCCGTTCCTTCTGCAGCGAGCGGCGGCGTGGCCGCCATTTCGAAGGTCGTGCAACCTGGGCCGGCCGCTCAGCCGCTTTCGCCGCCGCAGCCCGTGGGGGCGAGCCCTGCGGGCAAACCGGAAGGGGTGCTCGACTTTGACGCGATGGTTGCGAGTCTGCGAGACGTTTACAAAGGTGTCGTCGAGGTTTCGCTCGTCTCCAAGAGTACCAGTGCCGTCAGCTCATCTATGAACAAATTGCTATCGGCGGGCTGAGTTCGTTGATGACTGGTTCCATCTGCGGACAAAGCGGCCATGTCCGCCCATTCGCTCAATGGTTGCGTGCTTTTACCGTGCTGCCGCTCCTGCTCCTTCTGCTCGGCTGTAAGGCTGAGCTCTACACCAAAGTGCAGGAGCGTGAGGCCAATGAGATGCTTGCGCTCCTGCTAAGTAAGGGAGTCGATGCGGTCCGTGTCACTGCCAAGGACGGGACCAGCACGATCCAGGTCGAGGAGAAGCAGCTAGCGTTTTCGATCGAGCTGCTAAATTTAGAAGGGCTGCCGCGCCAGCCTTTCAAGAACCTCGGCGAGGTGTTCAAAGGATCGGGCCTGGTTGCCTCGCCGACCGAGGAGCGCGCTCGCTTCGTTTACGCCCTGAGCGAAGAATTGTCGCGCACGATCAGCGATATCGACGGCGTCATATCCGCGCGTGTCCACGTTGTTTTGCCGAAAAATGATCTGTTGCGCCAGGACACGATGCCGTCCTCAGCGTCGGTGTTCATTCGACATAACTCCAATGCAAAGCTCTCGGCTCTGCTGCCGCAGATCAAGATGCTGGTCGCCAACAGTATCGAGGGCCTATCCTATGACAAGGTGGCGGTGGTCTTTGTACCGGTTGAACGGGCTCCGCTTGAACAGCCGTCGCCCTTGCCAGCTGCTTCCGCTCAGTCGCGCAAATCCATTTCAGCCCCGCTACTTGCGGCCGGTGTCGGCGTGGCCGGCGCTGCGCTCGGCCTTCTCTGCTACATATTCCTTGGTTCTCGTATGCGTCAGGGTGCCCAGCCAGCGCGCGCGCTAGCCAGACTGGGCACCCCTTCGAGCACGCCGGCTATCCAAGCTCCCGGTAAAAAGATCGCCTCCGACAGGGCATAGGGGTGTGCAAATGCCTATACCGCTGCGATCCGCCGAATCTCATACTTGGTCCGAATCGTCCTGTGAAGGACTGCGCGAGCTCGCTGCCTCGACCCATCTGAGCCAATTTGCTGCCCGTCTTGACGCGCGGCTGTCGGCTTCGACTTTGCTCCGGCTACAGAAGAGCGCGAGGCTGCAGGTAAGACTGGCCGAAATGCTGCTTGGTAATGGAATGGACGCGAGCAGCAGCAACTGGGGAAGAGATCTTCTGCTCGGCCATGATCCGAATAGGGCTGCTTTGCTTGCCGGCAGTATCTGGCATGCTCGCTCGCTCCTAAAGCTCGTCTCAAAGCAGGATCTCGCAATTCTGCTTGGACGAATCGGGGCAGAAGCGCACGCTTTCGGTATCCGGCACTTGGCCAGCGCGGTCGCAACCACCGCTACTGCTGATCCGGAACAACTTTCGCAACAGATTGAACACGATGGCCATGCCTGCCTAGGTGCTTGGCTCGACGAAGCCTCTTCGCTTGACCGCACGCGCATTTTGCTACGCTCGCCCATAGGCACTGCTGCCGAGAATCCAGCGGCCGAACACCGCAATGCCGCGGGCCCGTTGCTTTCCTTGGTGATAACCCATTTGTCGAGGGAGACGCCACGGCATGACGGCTGATGACCCAGCGCTGCCGGTGGCCCCCCAGATACGTCCGCTCGGGCCATTTATACGGGCTGCCGAGCTCGGGATCTGGTGCGATGCCGTCGAAGCGCGCGCGGCCGCCGAGCGGCATCTTCAACGCGTTCGCGGCTGGGGACGGACAGCTTATCAGCGGGAACGGGCGCGCGGCCGAGCGGATGGCTTCAAGAGCGGCGCCGAAGAAATGTCTCGGCTGATCGCGCAGGCTGCTTCCACGCTTGCGCAGCGAAAAGCTATTCTGGAGCAGGAATTGCCCCAGCTTGTCATGGAGATCGTAAGCGATCTGCTGGGCGCGTTTGATCCAGGCGAGATGTTGGTGAGGACCGTTCGTCATGCGATCGAGCAAAAATATGGTAGCGCGGAAGTGTGCCTTCATGTCTCTCCTTTGAAAGCTGATGCGCTGGCGCGCGAGTTCGCTGCCTGGGATGGACAGGAGGGCCGGCCGAAAGTGCGGATTGACCCGGATCCGGCTCTAACGACGGACCAGTGCGTGTTGTGGAGCGAATTTGGCAATGTCGATCTTGGACTTGCTGCGCAGCTCCGGGCTCTGCGCCTTGGTTTGGGTTTGCCTTCAAAGGAAGACGAGCCATGACAACATCGGCGACCGATGCGGTCGCAGAGAGGAATCTGCACGCCGCGCTATCGTCTTTGAAATCTACAGCAAAGCAGATCGACACGCGTGCTGTACGAGGGCGGATCACACGGGCGGTCGGCACCTTGCTTCATGCCGTCTTGCCAGAGGCGCGCATAGGGGAGCTTTGCCTGTTGCGGGATCCCCGCACCGGGTGGTCGCTCGAGGCCGAGGTGATCGGCCTATTGCAAGATGGGGTATTGCTCACTCCTATCGGTGACATGGCGGGCTTATCCAGCCGAGCAGAAGTGGTCCCGACCGGGCGAATGCATGAAGTTCCGGTCGGCCCCGACTTACTTGGCCGGGTGATCGACAGCTTCGGCCGTCCGATCGACGGAAAGGGTCCAATCAAGGCCGCTCAAACTCGTCCGCTGCGCGGTAAGGCTCCAAACCCAATGACAAGGCGCGCTATCGAGCGGCCATTCCCACTCGGCGTCCGTGTCTTGGATGGGCTTCTGACATGTGGCGAGGGGCAGCGGATCGGCATCTACGGAGACCCAGGGTGCGGTAAGTCGACGCTTCTGTCGCAGATTGTAAAAGGCGCGGCTGCCGATGCCACCGTAGTCGCGTTGATCGGCGAGCGCGGTCGTGAAGTGCGCGAATTCATCGAGCAGCACCTCGGTGAGGCGGCGCTTCGCCGCACCGTCGTTGTGGTTGAGACCTCCGACCGCTCGGCAATGGAACGAGCGCAATGCGCTCACATGGCGACAGCACTCGCCGAATATTTTCGTGATGAAGGACTTCGTGTCGTCCTGATGATGGATTCATTGACGCGCTTTAGCCGCGCCATGCGCGAAATCGGCCTTGCGGCAGGAGAGCCGCCGACGCGGCGCGGCTTTCCGCCGTCGGTTTTTGCGATGCTTCCTGGCCTCTTAGAGCGTGCCGGCATGGGCGAGCGCGGCTCAATCACGGCCTTCTATACCGTGCTTGTCGAAGGCGACGGCTCGGGTGATCCAATCGCCGAAGAGTCGCGAGGCATTCTTGATGGCCACGTTGTTCTCTCACGCGTTTTGGCAGCGCGCGAGCATTTTCCCGCCATTGACGTGTTGTCGAGCCGCAGCCGCGTGATGAATGCAGTCGTCTCTGTGTCGCATCGCAAGGCAGCTTCCTTCTTCCGTGATCTGCTCTCGCGCTACGCCGAGGCCGAGTTCTTGGTGAAGGTTGGCGAATATAAGCAAGGCAGTGATCCTCTGACAGATCGGGCAATTAATTCGATCGAGGAGTTGCGGAAATTTCTGCGTCAGAGCGGAGACGAGGCATCAAGCTTTGAGGAGACGTTCACATGGATGTCACGTCTGACCGCGTGAATCGTGTCTATGCCTCGAAATTGCGGCTCGTGAAGGATATGAGACAGCGGAGCGCCCTTCGTGAGGTGTCCAACATGGAAGCCAAGCTTCGCACCGCCCTCCAAGCGGTGGAACAAGCTGTCCAGGATCTGACGACGGCCGAGAAAAACCGAGCGGCGCTCGAAGGAGAGCTTTACCGAGAGCTGGCATCGTTTGATTCGCTGTCTGTCGAGGAGCTCGATCGTCGCTGTCACATCGTCACTGAACGGCTCAAAGCTGAGGTCGCACGAGCACGCGGAAGGCTTGAGGAAGTGCGCGACGCTCAAGAGCAGGCCAAGACGTCGGTCCTCGACGCACGGACCATTTTGACCAAGTGCTCGGCGGCGAGTTACAAATGGCAGCAAATTGAGGGCGACGTTCAGCGCGCGAGTGATTCCCATTCGGAAGCGGAAGCCGAGATAGAGGCCGACGACGAGGTCTTGCTTCGGTATCGCAGTAGTACGCGTACCCACACGGCTAGCGACTGAATCTGATGGCTTCTTCTCTTATGCTAGCGAAAGCGCCTCGTCTTGTAGACGGGCCTGCGAGCATGGCTCCGGGCGACGAATCGGAGTTTGAACCGGGGCTAACCCTGTCGCATGCCGTCGTCTCCTGGCTCAACGAGATCGCCGCTTCCCGCAAGCCTCTGCAAACCCGTCTCGGCGATAAGTCGCTATCGGTGCAGATGGCACGGCTTGT
This sequence comes from Bradyrhizobium sp. LeoB3, assembly GCF_055456055.1. NCBI lineage: Bacteria > Pseudomonadati > Pseudomonadota > Alphaproteobacteria > Hyphomicrobiales > Nitrobacteraceae > Bradyrhizobium > Bradyrhizobium sp. LeoB3. The sequence continues at coordinate 16,281 of NZ_JBVBEF010000107.1, read as the reverse complement.
CTGGGACGCCGAGCCGTGTGCCGTATCGATGCTCAACTGCTCTTGGGTTCTCGGACATGAAACGATCATCTTATCGTTGCCCCGTCCGCTCATAGAGGGGCTGATCGCGACAGTGCAGAGCGAGCTTGGCCTACCTTCGGAGCCAACTCGTTCGCTCCTCGTCGAACTTGCACTCGATCCGTTGCTCGATCAGCTAGAGAGTCTGACACAACAAAGCTTGCGGCTGATCTGCGTGAGCGAAGCAACGGCTCAGGGTCCTTATCTGGAGCTCGAAATCACCTACGGCCCATTCAAAGGCAAAGCGCGCCTGTTCCTGTTCTCACCTCTCGATGGTTCAGTTCCACCCGCGTTTCGCGCGTTAGGCGGACTGCTCAGTCAGCTGCCGCGAGAGGCACGCCAGCTTCCTCCAGAATTGCCTGTCATCGTTAAGGGAGAGATCGGCTCGCTCCGTGCTACGGTCGCGCTGCTAGGCAAAGCAAATGCAGGAGACGCTCTATTGCCGGACGTATTACCCTTCGCCCGTGGCCAAGCCATCCTCAAGGCGGGAACCTTATGGGCCCCGGCACATATTGCAGACGATCGCTTGATCGCGCGAGGGGCATTCCGCCTCCAACCATATCCCCTTGAGTGTACACATATGATGACCAAATCCGAAAAGAGCCGCCCACCCTCTGAAAACGATCTCGACAACATCGAGATCACGCTGGTTTTCGAATGCGGCCGGTGGACTGTCGCACTCGGGGCCTTGAGAAATATCAGCGAAGGACATGTGTTCGAACTTGGCCGGCCGTTCGACGGACCGGTCGATATCCTTGCCAACGGCCACCGCATCGGCCGCGGCGACATCGTACGCATCGGCGAGGAGCTCGGCATCCGGCTGTGCGGCAAGTTGGCGGTCAATGACTGACATTCAACCGGGAATTCTTGGACTCCTTGCGCTCACAGCTGGCCTTGGCCTGCTCGCGTTCGTTGTCGTAACAAGCACAGCGTTTATAAAGGTATCCGTCGTGCTCTTCCTCGTTCGCAACGCGCTCGGGACTCAATCTATCCCACCGAACCTCGTTCTATATGGCGCGGCACTGATCCTGACGGTTTTCATTGGCGCGCCGGTGATTGAACAGACCTATAATCGCATTTCTGCGCCACAACTCCGCTACCAAACGGTCGATGATTGGGTGAGCGCCGCAAAGGAGGGGCAGGAGCCGCTGCGCGATTATCTCAAGAAGTTCACCGCTGACGAGCAGCGCCGGTTCTTCCTGGCTTCAACCGAACAGGTCTGGCCCGAGGACATGCGCGGCAACGTGAGCGCCGATGATTTGGTCATTCTGGTGCCATCTTTTCTAATTTCAGAACTCAAGCGTGGCTTCGAAATTGGTTTTCTTCTCTATCTGCCCTTTATCACCATAGATCTGATCGTGACGACCATCTTGATGGCCATGGGTATGTCGATGGTTTCGCCGACGGTGATATCCGTGCCTTTCAAGCTGTTTCTATTCGTCTCAATCGACGGTTGGTCACGGCTCATGCACGGGCTGGTGCTCAGTTACACAACACCGGGAGGCTGAACATGGATGAGGCGAGCATTCTCACTCATATGAGCCGTTCACTTGTGCTCTTCATGATCTGGGTTCTACCACCGCTCATCGCTGCGGTCGTTGTCGGCCTGGTTGTCGGCATCATCCAAGCGGCAACGCAGCTTCAGGATCAAACCTTGCCACTGACTGTGAAGCTTCTTGTCGTTGTCGCGGTGATCGCGTTGTTCTCTCCGGTGCTCAGCGCCGCGTTGATCAAGGAAGCAGAGCAGGCATTTACCGACTTTCCCGCACTCACGGCAAGCATTAGCCGACGGTAGATGAACCTCCCTTCACCCGCCGAGACGCAAGCTCTGATCCAGGAGGCGATCGAGCTCGTCCTTGCAGGTGGCCTCGCAGCAGCCCGGGCCCTTGGCATTATGCTGGTCCTTCCTGTATTTACGCGGCCGCGCATTAGCGGGCTGGTCCGTGGCTGCGTGACCTTTGCGATGGGACTGCCATGCCTGTTGCAGATCAGGCACGGCTTGCAGTCGCTGGATCAGGGCTCCCGGCTGATCAGTGTCACGCTCCTCGGTTTGAAAGAGGTGTTCGTCGGCCTGCTCATCGGCCTTTTGCTCAGTATTCCGCTATGGAGCATCCAAGCAGTGGGTGAGCTCATCGACACCCAACGGGGAATTACGAACCCTGTTGCTTCTGATGATCCCGCGACGCGCGGCCAAGCTTCGGCGACAGCGGTGTTACTCGGTACCACCGCGATTGCGATTTTCGTTCTAGCCGGGGGATTGGAGAATGTGATTACGGGCCTTTATGGCAGTTATCTGATCTGGCCCGTATATCGGCTGATGCCTAGTCTGACCGCGCAAGGCGCGATGGAATGTCTGCGGCTTCTCGATCACATCATGCATACGACGCTACTGGTCTCTGGCCCGGTGTTGGCATTCCTGCTGCTGCTTGATGTATCGGTGATGATACTTGGGCGGTTTGCACCGCAAATCAAACTGAACGATGTCTCTCCCACCATGAAGAACCTGGCCTATGGGATCATCATGGTAAGTTACGCCACCTTCCTCGTCGAATATATGGGATCGGAGATCAGTCAGTCCAACACCGTGCTCAAGTTGTTCGAGAAGCTCCTGAAATGAGTGGCTCGAGCGAAGAGAAGAAGCTCCCTCCCACTCCCAAGAAGCTAAAAGATGCGCGCAAGAAAGGGCAGAGCCCGCGCAGCGCCGATTTGGTCAGCGCAGTCAGCGTTTGCGCCGGTTTCGGCTGCCTCTGGTTAAGAGCGGCCCCCATCGAGATCAAGTGGCATGAAACGATGCGGCTCATCGACAAACTGCAGGCTCAGCCGTTCACTAGCGCGGTCCAGCAGGCGCTGGGCGGCTTGATCGACCTATTTTTTTCGGCCGTTGCTCCATTCCTCGGGGCCGGTGTTGCCGCTGGTATTCTAGCGGGAGTCTTGGCCAATGGTGGATTAAACGTCTCTTTCGAGTCCTTAAAGCCGAAATTCGAGAAATTGGATCCCATCAAGGGGCTCAAGCGGATTGCGTCTAAGCGGTCGCTCATTGAACTCTCGAAGTCGCTTCTCAAGGTGGGCATTCTTGGCGCCAGCTTTCTGCTCACGGTTGTCGCTAGTTGGAAGGCGCTGGTGTACTTGCCGGTCTGCGGTATGGGGTGTCTCAGTTTCGTGTTCACTGAGATCAAATTGCTGACGGAAATTGCTGCTGGTGCTTTTCTGATCGGCGGATTGGCAGATCTCCTTATCCAGCGCTGGTTGTTCTTGCAGGACATGCGCATGACGGAGACCGAGGCCAAGCGCGAATCGAAGGAACAGCAGGGCAATCCGCAGGTCAAACGCGAACACCGTCGCCTTCGTCAGGAGACAGCGAACGAGCCTCCACTTGGCGTCCATCGTGCCACATTGATACTGACAGGGCAGGCGATCTTGATTGGCCTCCGCTACGTTCGTAGCGAGACCGGCGTGCCGATCGTGGTTTGCCGTGGTGAGGGCGAACTTGCCTCACGATTGCTTGCCGAGGCGCAGTCGCTGCACCTCAGCATTGTCCAGGACCCGGCCCTGGCGCGTCAGCTCATCCGGAGTGCGAAGCTGGGCAACGCTGTTCCTTCGAAGTGCTTCGAAGGGGTTGCGAAAGCACTCTATTCCGCCGGGCTTGTCTAGATATCGCGTATGGCAGAAATCATTGCGCCATCTGACGTGCACTATCGAGGCGACTGTACATCCCTCGTCGCCGGTGACGCGGCTTCTGGCGACGCCCTGTTGCCAATTCCAGCTTCCATGTCGCTCTTGTTGCGCTGTCCCATGGACCCATATGTGGCAACAGGAACGGCGGCACGATCGCCTGTTGTTGCCATGACAGCTCTATTGTCCAGCAGGTCGCCCGGATCGTTGACCATGACTCCCAGATTGTTGCGGATTGAGCAGCCAAGGGTTTGGTCGAACGAATTGTCGTTGACTGAAGGAGCAATGATGGCAAGCGACGGACAGACGGGAGGACGTGCTTCATAGACAGTAGCCTGGATTCGCACCGCGAAGCCAAGAGGCCGGTCGAGGCGAGGGCCGAACAGGCGGATGTTGTAAGGGGCAAGGCCCATTGCGCGGGCCTCGCTGGCTACCTGCGCGGCGAGCCGGGGCGAGCCGATGATATCGAGATGGATCGCATCAAACCGACCGCGACTGTTGTTGGCAATGAACTCTCTCAGTCGATACCGCTCGAGCCCACGGAGGCTCTGCAGCACCAAGACGCTGTTCTGCTGCTGCACCATGGTTCCTTGTTCAGACGGAAAGGTGTTGATCGTAGCAGTGCTTGTGCAGCCGCCTAGGCTCGTCATCAGAACGAACAGATGCGGCAGGGCTCGTACAGTCATTCGACGATCCTCATTCGATAATAAAACCGGCGCCGCCTGTCGCGCCTGGTACACTGGTGCGTGGAGCGTCGCGGCCCCGCGGCGGACTTGCCAACGTGTTCGTTAAGATGCGCCCCATATCTGAGGGTGGTCCGATGCGATCGGTCGGGGCGCTCATCCGGTTCGCGTTGGATGCGGGCCGCACGATGTAAGGCGTGACAATAATAACGAGCTCCGTCTCCTGCTTTTGAAAGGACGAAGAGCGAAACAGCGCACCGAGAATGGGCACGTCGCCCAACCAGGGAAAAGTACTGATATCCGCGCTGAAGTTACGCCTGATTAGCCCGCCTATTGCAAAGCTTTGTCCGCTCCCAAGCTCGATAACGGTCTCCGCCCGTCTTGTAGAGAGGGCCGGCACGGCCATACCGTTCAATTTGACCTCACCTTCCTTCGAAATCTCGCTGACCTCAGGCTTCACGCGGACATTGATTTGATTGTTGTTAAGAACGGTCGGGACGAACTCGAGGCTCACTCCAAAATGACGAAATTGGATCGAAACCTGTCGGTTGTCCTGCATGACCGGAATTGGGAATTCGCCGCCGGCCAGGAAGCTCGCGGACTCACCGGACATTGCGGTGAGATTCGGTTCAGCGAGTACGGAAGCGAGGTGCTCGCTGGCTAGCGCGTCGAGAACAGCGCCGACGTTGATATTACCAGCGCTGAGGCCGATCCCTACCTTGCCGCCGCCGCCGCTCGCCGTGCCGGAAGCAGCACCTTTGCCGCTGCTAAAGCCGAAAACGAAAGTGCCATTCTGGCCCAAAGCGGAGAGGTTGATGCCGAGCTCCTTCATAGCGCTGCGGGAGACTTCCGCCACGCGCACGCTCAGATTGACCTGTAACGACCCGGCGACCTGAATCTTATTGACGACCAGCGCACCCGCACCGAGAAACTGCTCCGTAACCCTCACGGCAGTGGCGACGACATCGGCATTGGGAGCCATACCGCTAAGGATCGCGCCACGCGGGGTATAGCTGACTTGGATCGGATAGTCACCGACCTGGGCCTTGAGCATGGCACGCAGATCCTCGATCGGCTGTGTTACGACGACACGAAACTCGGCGAGAGCCTCCCCGTTGTCGTTCAAAGCGAACAGGCTGGTCCGTCCGGACTTCTTGCCAAAGACGAAGATGGTCGTGTTCGACGGCGCCTGATAATCCGCGATCGTCGGGTCGGCAACAAAGATGCTCGCGGCCGGCCCAGGCAGATGAATTGTCTTGCCGAGCGAGGAGGAAAGGTCCAGCGTTCCATTAATGCTGCTAGGAGCCGCATGCGGCGGCCCCTCTCTAGCATCCCGCGTCGTCTGAGCTGCGGCAGTTAGTGGTGATAGGAAAGCGACCGCGCACAGGAGGTGGGAAAGAGAAGGATAAACGACAGACCACAGGGCACTGGCGACGATCGAGCGTCGATCGCTGCCACCCTCATTATTAAGAGCGATCTTCAAGGGAGTCTTTGCTTTCAACTTCGATCGACTAGGCGGCCGATGCCACGCTATTCAATTCAAGGATATAACCGATGCCGCGTGCGGTCGTGATCCGTAGGGTCGCACCCGACTGACTCAAATGACGGCGTAAGCGATAGATCGCGACTTCAAGCGCATTGGTCGAGACCTCGTTGTCAAACGCATAGAGGCTATCCTCTAGCGACAGCCGCGGCACGGTACGGCCAGCGCGGCTGAGGAGATGCTCAAGAATGCACAATTCGCGGCGCGCAATCCTGAGCGGCCGACCACCAACTGAAGCTTGCCGGGCGATCGGATCGAACTTCAGATTGCCAAATGTGACCACGGGGGCTGTCATTTGCGTTGACCGCCTCAGAATGGCTCGCATCCGGGCGATGAGTTCATCAGTAGATACAGGCTTGGGTAGGAAATCGTCTGCACCACCATTGAAAATGGCGATCCGTCGACCGAGGTCATTGAGGCTGCTCATCACTATTGCAGGCATCAAATGTCCGTCGCGTCTCAACCGCTTCAGCCAGTCCAAGCCGTTTCCATCTGGTAGAGCCAACTCGAGCAGGAGAATGTCGTAGTTGGCGTAGCCCAGAGCGGTCGCCGCATCATCCAGAGTGGGTGCCAGATCAACGGCGAAACCGCAATCCGAGAGCGCGCTTTGGACAGCGCGCGCTAGGTCCTCATCATGATCAACCACTAGCGTTCGCATTTCATTGCCCCTTCTCAAGTCATGCCAAAATATCGAGCAGATCACCGTCGATGATGAAGCCGAGCGAGACTGAGTTGTCCCGAGTCAACGTAAACGTCCGGAGACGGGATCGATGAAGAAGAGCAATGTTGCCAACGGCCGGCCTCATCTGCGGATTAGAAATTTCGGCCGTCTGCTGTGGATCGCATGCGCGCTTGGCAACTCTTAGCGTGGTGTGGATGCCGGGAGGTTGGCTGGAATGAGTCAAAGCATCGAGGGCTGTGGCAGCACCCTGCCGCAACTGCGCGCCAATCGCGGCAATGCTTCCGGTCATTGGTCGGGCGATGGCCTCGCCAGCAGGCGCAGCTGAACGCAAAGCACCAGAGCGAATGGCTGGATTTGCATCCGAACTGATACGAGACATCAACATTTTGAGCTCCCGTGTTGGCCAGAGCCTGCGGTGAGGCTTGCTATGCCGTCGACCCTTCGAGGTCGCTTAGTCATGACAAAATGGAACTTCGAACGCGTGCAGGCGCCTCGCGTCCCGCAGTCGGCCGCTCTTTCAGAAGCCACTAACGCGGGACGAACTAACCAATGCGCCCCCGAGCTAGGAAAACACGCCTCGGTCGGGCGGTGGCGTATTTGGGGAGGGCCAGAATTCTCGACCTTCAGCCAGATCCGACGCGGCGCCCAGGCGGCAGCCGATCGGGCACACCAAATAGTGGCGAGTCCGTTCCCGTAGAGGCGTTGTCAGACATGTGGTCTGGGTGGTTCCGCCGCCTGCATTCCACCTCTGGCGATGAATGCCGGCGGATGTCGAGGTTGTACAGAGCTTCGTTGCCCGCCCGGCAACAGGGACGCGAAGACAGCGGGTCCTGCTCTCTAGCTCCTGCTGTTGTAGCCTCAACTGAGCCGGCGCTGGTCGCGTGTCAGGCGCATAGGCTACGTTGCCAACACGGGTGCGGGTGGACTGATCGAGGAGCGTGAGGGAGACGAGCGGCGTGAACCTAGGGTTTGGAGACATTCGCAATTCTTGCTACCTGTCATAAAGTGTTGTCGCGACGCATTGTCGCGACTCGTGTCGGAAACCTTACAATCTGACGCTACGTGCGATTCAAGTCCCTTATCGAGTTCGTTGATGAATATAGCTCGCAGGCCGGCTGAGGCGGCCAGCACAGGAACTTGGAGAAAAGCAACGCGATGCCTCAGAACAGCAAGGCATTTTCGGGGAGCCAGAGGGCTCTCAACGGTGCCGAGAGTCGCCTTTAGTTGTCGTCTGGACGGAACCCCGACGCTGTCATGATGCGCGATAGCTTCAGTACGGCTCACTCCAGGGTCGCAATTGCGAGATGAATATGAATAACTTTTGCGATCATCATGTTGCGTCCTACGACCTCAGCAACAACATCGCCCGCGCCAATTCATTTCAATTCGCTCCAAACTTGGGCATAAGTCAAAAAGCAAGCTTCGGGCTGCATCAATTGCTGATGCTTAAAAGGCCGAGCCCATTTGTTCGACGTCTTTGCAGTCGCATACGCTGACCGCCATCGGCGCACCGACGCAATGAAGAACCCGTGCGCATCGCACTGATGCGCAGTGCGTTCGGCCAGCCTCTGCAGGATCTCCAATGCCCGACCGAGCCTCGCCGCTGGCAGGCTATCGGTCTGCTGGTGGAGGGCTGAGAATTCGAGCGGCTCGACGTTACAGGTCTGAGACATTTCGCAACCTATCTGTCAGGTAGTGTCGCGACCTGCGTCGGAATCCCTACAATTGGCTGCGTACATTCAAGTCCTTCCGGGCTCGTTGCGATCCTAAGGCTCGCAGGCCTCTTGATGAACCCGATGGTAGAAGACTTGGAGAGAAGGGACTACGAGGTCTCGAAGCAGCAAGTGTTGCGCGAGCCCAGAGGCATTCACTTCCGATCAGATTCACAGTTCATCCTCTGTTAGGACGACGGAGCCCCCGGTTGCTCAATCCGCGCTCGGGTGGGGAGGGCACGAGCTGAAAACCGACGCCATTGTCGATCGTAGCAAGCGCCCCGAGGCGGGCGATAGCCTTCGATAGATCCCCGCAATCTACTCACCCGTATCGGCGGGCAGTGCGCAACTCGCTCGCTGCTCTTGTCACCCCAACCCTCTCTTCCACACAAGCGGAAAACACGTGCGAGACTGGTCAATTTCATGTTCCGAAACTCCAATTTTCCTGGCGATTTCGATCGCATAAAATGTCAGTGATCATACTACGATCGATGCGGCGCTTTGTATGCTTTTGTTCGCAACGGTAATGAGGATCTCTCGCGAATGTGATCGCCCGCTACCCGAGATTCTAGCGATCGTCGGAAAGCTTCGACTGCAACCAATGGGCCGATTCAGGTATCGCCACATCAGTTTCGGTGACCCGGCCAGCGCCAAGCAAAATCGTCCTAAACCTCGATCGCCGATCAAATGCTACTTGGGATATCAGAACGAAACTGCGGCTTCTCGCATACTCCTCTAGTAGCTCAAGATGACCGAGATTGTTTGGTCTGCAGCGAGTTCGGAATGGGCCTGTCACCCGCTCAGCAATACCAACGTAGTCATGTGAAGTTCTGTCGTTCCACCTAAAGACTCGTTTATCTCATTCCACGCCCGGCCGGATCAACCAGCGAGCCAAGCTTGTTATCTGCTGTCCAGTGGTATTGCCTCTGTTTCTTCAGTTTAGCGCGGCGACCCTTGCTGCGACTCCGGGAGGACTCTGCGCGGACTGAATGAAGATAGCTTTGCCCGCTCATTGGAAGTAGGTCGTCGTCGGTTACGAGAAAGAACTCTTCTCCACACTCGCCAAGAGCGACCAGAACCCGGTCGCAAACCTTGGCCTTTCTCGGTCAACACGTATGCGTTGTATGGGCTGCCATCGGAAGTGGGGACGACTTTAAAGACCCCGTATCGTACGAGGTCTCGGAGCCTCGCGGAGAGTATGTTCTTGGCCAATCCGAGGCTCTTCTGGAATTCGCCGAACCTGTTCAGTCCCTCGAATGTGTCGCGTACTATGAGGAGCGACCACCCATCACCGACCACATCTAGCATTCTCGCGACAGCGCAGCCGGCCTTTCTGTGGCTGGTTCGCCTTACCATCCGATCCGACCCTTGCTTGCGCCTCACCATGTGAGCTCACGGATAGCGGCGCGATTCATGATCGAGCAAATTCCAGTGCGGCAGGCCGGAGGAAGACAGCGTCCGTTCGACCAAATCTTGTGTCCGATTGTCCATGCCGACCCGACACGGCGGCAGATTGGCCAGTCGAGGCCTCCACTTGGCCACGCGGCCACCTATTGCAGCAACACGATGACAACGCGCTGGTTCTGGTGGACGATGTAGGACAAGCTCTTGCCGATATCGATGCCGATTGCGGTGGGCGAAGCCTCGAGCTTCCGTGATATGGCGTGCTCCTTGTCTTCGGTGCCCCCTGCCAGGATTCGCTGCTGGCAGGGCGGGAGCACGGCCGGACCATTCCATTAGCGAGGCGTTCGCATGACGTCCGCGTAGCGTCGGAATGACCAGGCGCTCTTTGATATCGCAGCCGGGATCGATCATTCTGTCAATGGTAAGGCCGTTAAGGACTACACCTGCAGAGCGAGCGGGCGCCCAACGTTCAGTAGCGTTTCAGCACGGCACGCCAAGGTGCGCCGGAAGGCCTGACAGTTTGGATATTGGGTCACGGCCTTGCGATTGCGGACCCATCTGTCAGGCCAGCAGGCGGCATGCGCTCGAAGCCCGCCGAATGTGGGCGCTTTCGCAGTGAAATGCGCGCATTTTTTTAAGCGAGGCATTCATTTAGTTAACGATCGCTTTCGGAGTCAGGCATGTGCGTCAGATACTCGTAGTTGGCACCCAGTTCGTCATCGTCCATCTTGCCGAACGTACGCCAATTCATCTTTTCGTCGAATTCGTGTCCGCTCGGGTCTTTGCCCGTGCGGAGAGTGGCGATGAACTCTTCCCGGCTCCAATCCGCGACCAGGCTCAATCCTGGCCCGACCGGCGCGGTCGTCCGGCGACTCGTGGGGTACGGTCGCTTCGATGGTGTCGAGACGACGCGCGTGCTTGAACGTTTGTATGCTGCATCTCGGCTGCACACCAACTTCTTCCAGCCGTCCTTCAAGCTGAAGGACAAGCGACGCGAGGGCGCGAAGGTGATCAAGCGCTACCATGTTCCGGCCACGCCCTATGAACGAGCACTGGGGCATCCGAGGTTGAGCAAGGTAGTCAAACGGCGTCTTCGAGAGCTTCATCGCACGCTCGATCCCGTGGCCCTGCTGGCCGAGATGAGAGACGCCCAGGCGGAGCTCGGCACGCGTGTCGACGCCCGATTGGGCAGGCTCGCGGCAGCAAGCCCACCGGCGCCGACAAAGATCGCAGCAGCGTTCGCGAAGGAGCTCGGCAATGACCTGCATCTAGGGGAGCAGCGCATCATCCATCGGCGCATGCGCAAGCCATACAAAAAGCGCATGAGAATGCCATCAATGCTCGATCCGCACCTCGCCAACATCGAGCGCTGGCTGACGGCCGAGCCCCGTCTGACCGCGCTGGCAATTCTCGGTCGCCTCGCTGAACAATGCCCCGAACAGTTCGGTCCTCCACAGCACACCATCGTGCAGCGCTTGTTGCGATCGCTCAGACGCAAAGCAGTCGAGACGATCATCCCGCGCACGGCTGAAGGTGCGGCACAGGCCGCTGACCCCGGGACTGGGGCCGCCGCTACGTGTGATGGGCACTCCGCGACGTCCCCAGTCCCTCCGATCCTGCGAGCAATGACGCAACCTCAGACCGGCCGACAGTCGGCGCTACGTCCGTCAAGCGAAAGTAACATCCTCAGATGAGGCAATACGGAGAGCCAAATTTGAACGCCGATTGACAGATTGGACTACGCCCGAGTTGCTCGACCTGCAGATTCTGTTCCTCCGGGCCGCGCGCGTCGTCGACGATCGGAGCCTGGACCTACCCATGCCTTTGCGCGGCCTGATTGCCAGCAAGCTGGAGAAATCCGGCGTCCCAGCGCCGCAGACCGCAAAAATCAAAGGGTTCGTTCCGATCGGACGATCCGACCGGGCCAGTCTGTACGACGAGTCACTCCCTCCCGGTCTGATCCTGATCGAATAGACATGCGCGAGGCCCGCGCCGCTAGCGGCCATGCCGCCGCCGCGCCGCCGAGAAGCGTGACGCCAAGCACTGTCGCCGCCGCAGCGGTTTAAAGCCCATTTCTTCCTTGAGGCGTGTTCCGATCAGCTTGCGGCCAAGCCGGACCCTGTCGGCGTGGCGGTAAGTCCCAGGTCTGCCAGCACATCGAGCAGCCGCTCGAGTGCTGCGCGGACCTCGGCACCAAGTAAGTTGAATTTTGCCTTTGCCATTTCCTTTTATCCAAACGCTTATGCCGTCATCGCGCAGGCCGCTTCCCATAGGCGCCCGTGGCGCGAGCAAGCCTATGCCAGTGGCTGGACGGTGGACACTTCCCCGGTTCGCTGCCCCGTTGCCCCGAGGTTGCAGCCCAAGCGCGTTCCTCAGCCAGCTTCAGGATAAATACGAACACGGGAGCCGCCGTCCGTCTCCTGCAGCTCGGCCCTGTAAGGCACGCCGCGGATGTTGATATATGTCGGGCGCCCGACTTCCGGCATCCGGCGCTCCCCCTCTAGTACACGAACAAGGTAAGTCGGAAGCCAGCGTTCGCGGTGCTGCCACCCCCCGCGGATAAGAAACCCAAGATCCGCGACGGGCTGACGGGATGGCCCAGCTTCATTCATCGGCCTCGCGCGAGGATGATGGATGAGACGAACGTCCCTGCGCCCTGCCGGCCCAAACGTGGCCGAGTAATGCTCGCCGTTGATCGCGAACCGGCTTGGGCCGAACTGGTTCGGCAGGAGATTGATGTTACTCAGTACGTCGATCAGGACTTCTGAGGCCGGTTGCGAGCCGTGGCGCCAGCCCTCGCCGACGATAGGTCCGATATCCAGTAGATCCTGAGGGGCCCCTGATGGCCCGACGAACGACGGCGGTCTGGCGAAGTCAGGCGCCGGCGCAGAGTGAGCATCGTCCCGCAATTGATACGGTGTGGGCGGATTCAGGTTAACCAGTGGCTCTAGACCGCCGTAGATGTCTGATGACGGGGCTCTGGCAGAGGATGGCTCGGGTTCTTGCATCTGCTCCCCAAACCAATCCCAAGCTCCCGCGCTCGGGGTGGCCGGCGTTGCGGGAAGTCCTTGCGACGGGCTGGGCTGTGGGCTATGGCGCAGTGTGAGCGTGGATGTCGCGGGTTCTTGCATCGCCTCTCTAAACCAATCCCAAGCGCCCGCGCTCGGGGTGGCCGGCGTCGCCGGAAGCTCCTGCGGCGAAGCGTTCTGCCGAGCGCCTTCCCCGGCGAGCGGACGCGCGTGCTCAGGAGGAGGCAACCCTAGCGCTCTGTTCGCCTCGAGGACTTGTTGGTATCGCCGAAGCCTGAGCAAATCGGCATTGATTTTGGTGTCCTCGGTTTGCTGCCTGTACTGTTCAACATCTCGGGTCAGCCCATCGTCATTGAGTCGGCCAGCCATGGCCCCCTTGTCGCGCGTTTGCAGCCAATCACTCAGCCTGTAAAGGCGGCGTGCGTGTCGATCGACAGTCTCCGGCTCAATCCTGTGTGTCGCCTTTTCCGCGCTGGCCCACATGTCGATGAGGGTTGCGTCTGCGGGATAAGGAACAAGGCGGCGGATATCGACTGACAACGTTCTTCCGGCGCCGACGTCGCGGAGCTTTTTCAATGCCGCTTTGATGCGCCTGCTGCGATCATTCGCATAGGTTTCCACATCGTCATCCAAGCCAGCTTCCAACTCGGGGTTGCCAATTCGATCCGCGATTGATGGCCTCCCGTTCTGGCTAAGGCGGGCGCTCAAATGGCGCAGATCGGCTATCGCGTTTTTGATGGTGCCGTCGCCCAGTGGTTTGGTGCCGTCGTCCTGGGTGACACTGGCTTTGCTTTTGAAGTCCTCAAACAGCGCCTCGTCCTCCTCAGGGACCCCGCGTGTTCGGCCGGGCTGCTTGGCGCAATCCACGCGAAACTTCGTTGAAAGGATCTCTTGCCGAGCCGTGGAGCCAGACGGCTTTTCGCCGTGGCTCGCCCCAAACGCCTTTCCAACCCCTGATTTGATACGCGACCACAGTCCGCGATTTTTCCTGTTCTTCGTCTCAGTCGCGGGCTGCTCCTCAGATGGCAGGGTATAGCGCGTACTGCTGAACAGATCATCCCGCAAATTGGACCGCGGCGATACTTGGGCCGAAGCTCGAAAGTTAGCGCGGGGGAGGTCCACGCTGTGGCGCGTGCTGCTGAACGAGTTGTCCCTCAAGCGCGAGTGTGGCGGCATCCGCATTGAACCGCCGAGGGCACCGCGCCGGAGTCCTTCACCGCCGTCTGCGGGACCCTCATCAGGCGAACTAGACTTTGCGGAGCTCTCATCAGACGAATTGAGCTGCAACTCGTCCATTTGCTGTTCAAAGCTTGCTTGCGGGCTCGTGGTGCCCGATTGCTGCCCCACCTGCGGCTGCTGATAGTACGCTTGCGCGAATCCTTCCACATCAAAATCAAACAGGTTGAAATTGTTATTCGTTCGCTCCATGGCACCTCACATCACATAGCAAAGCTCGTATCTGGCGCACGGCAAGGTGATTGAGTGAAAGCGATGGAATTTTCGGCCGAGAATCCGGCTGCCGAAGCCTGAAACCAGCACACAATCACCATCATTTGCCGCGGCCGAGACCGCCGCCAACGCCTCCGATTACTCCGAGATCAAGCACTCCGATGTTCATTCCTTCATGATAGGTGGCGTCGCCGTCTAGATATCGAGGTTCTCATCCTAAGAGAGTTAGCTGTTAAGAAGCTGACGAGTGTCAGAAGGGCACAATGTGAAAATGGCGCCGGCGTTGTTTCTCAAGAAATATGCGGTGCACGTGCCACGTGATTTTCGTTCAAACCACGTATAAGGCCGTCCCGACACGGCACGTCGGATCAATACGAGCCTTCCCGTGGCACATCGTGAATGACCATGATCGAGCTAGATCAATCATGGCCTCTCGATCAAGCGCTAGGCTCGATCGGGAGGCACGCCGCTCCCAGTTTAAGCACGCCTCCTGCGCTACGCGCCCATCGGTACTGTCCGAACTATCCTGATAGCGGGCACACAACCTCGCCAATCTTTCGGAAACCATGCGCCGCAAGCACTCCGATGAAACCTCAAACACTCTTGTATCACGGGAGCTCTCCACATGTAGAGCCCGACTCAAGGCGACGGCTGTAGCATCGCTAATAGCTCGAGATCGCGGAACATGGTGTAATTCCGCCGGATCCACTGATGCAACTCGCTGGACGAATCCTTCTCGTCGCGAAGATATCCCGTGAATGAGAAGCTCAGTCGGTCGACGTAAGTCTTTAGAAATACCGGTAGCGCCGAAAAGCGGAGTACACGGCCGCCATCCATGGCGTCAGGTAACTCTCCGCGCAGCACGAATTCGTTGTGGACGGTGACCAGCGCCCCCGGCGGAATCCGCCGCCGCAGCATCTCATAGCTGCGCGAGGAGGCGCGGTCGCTAGCGGCGACGAATAGGATGATGGGGGCGACACGGCGACCGAGCGCCTCCTTCATGAAGCCGATCTCCTCGCACATCTTGAAGAATTCATCGAAGGCATGGAAGCCGAGGTCGATGACCTTGGCCACTCGGTCGTGCAGGATAAGCCGGTCCATCAGCTGCATCTTGCCGTAGGTGTCGATCACATCCGCCGTCTCAGTGATGTTAGGGGGGTAATCGACGAGTGACGGCTCCTTCAGGTTGACGTCGAAGGAGAGCGCAGAGCCGTTCTTCAGCAGCAAGAACTCGCTCAGAAGACGAGAGACGAGGGTCTTGCCGACCTGCGGGGTCGGAGAGCAGATGATGTAGACGGGCGTGGCTAACATCGAGCGAGTTTCGTAGGGGGTTCAGGCCTTCAATGGGCGAACGAGCGATTATTTTTCGCCGCCGCCGGTCACTGACTTGGCGCCTGCCACTTCAGTCAAGTTGATGCGATCATATTCGCGCCACACATTGGAGAGCCAGTGCCGGACATACCCGCGCAGCACGAACGAGTAGTTCGCGGCCTCGTCGTGCCGGCCCTTGTTGGCTATGAAGTCGACGAACGGGACGGAAGCAACTTCGACTTGCTCATAGGCCATCTCATTGAGCTTAGGGATCGTCAACTCGGTCGCGTTCTTGATTCGGTGGAAATAGGAGATGTAGGTCGACTGGTCCCACTGGAAGAACTGAGTGTCGTTGATGAAGTTCTTGACCAGAAAATATTTTGCACCAGCCATGAAATTGGCGGTCTCGGCGATCTCGTCCAGGGAAGCGATGGAGGATCCCAAGGTATGGAATACGGCAAAGGTGATCTGGCCAGACCGCGCAGCATCCAAAAAGCCGATGTCGCGCAATGAAGCCAGCGCCTTGGACAGTAAGCCTGCTGCGGGCGTCGATCACAGTGACGGATAGCCCTAACAGTCTGCTGAAAAACGTGAGGAATGAAGCGTTTTTTTTGTTGCGGAGGCCTCGTTGGGCTGGCGCGTCCGGGAGGCTAGGTCTGGGCTGGCTGGGCTGCAACCAGTTTGGGGATGCGGATCAGATTATAGGCGATCAGATTGAGCAGGAAATCGGCGGCGACGC
>NZ_JBVBEF010000106.1:0-26187 GCF_055456055.1 Bradyrhizobium sp. LeoB3 | reverse complement strand
AGCAGCCCGTTGAAGGGCATGGCTGCGATCGCCAAGAGCGTCAAAGGCTTCTTGGACGATGTTCGCGACTTCCAAGTCGAAGTTTCGAAAGTTTATCGTGTGGAGGGCGAAGGCGCAGTCTTTGCTGAGGTTTGCCGCGAGGGCCACCGCGATCAGCACGGGACGTCCTTACAACCAGACCTACATTCTCTATCTGCGCGCCGAAGGCGGGAAGATTGCCGTGCTGCGCGAGTATTTCGACGCGCTGGGTGTCGTCGCGGCGTTTCAATCTCAACCAAAACGGCAGGTAAGTCATGGCCCAACGTACTCGCACCTATGAAGCCGGGGACCCTTCGGAGCTGCAAAATGAGGAAGTCGGCGAGCCCGGCGCCGGTCGAGTTGGCCTGGACACCGTCGGCGTCAATTTCGTCACGTTCCGAGATACCATCGCCGACCTTCTAGATCGCATTCGTCTCAGTGGGACCTTACTGTTCCATTACGAACTCGGTCGTCCGTGGTGTTTGGCGCTGCCGCGACGTCGGGATGCTGTTTTCCATTATCTTAGTCGGGGGTCTGCCATCATCGAATTCGAGGATGGACAAGCGTTTCCTATGTCCGCTGGAGATCTCGTCGTGGTCACCCGAGGCGAACCCCACGTCATGTGGTCGGGTCGTAGGACCAAGCCGTTCTCGCTGCTTGATCTCGACCATCGCCCAGCACATCTCGGCGTGATTCGTCACGGCGGTGGCCAACAACCGTCTTCCACCGTGATCTGCGGGTTCTTTAATCTGTCGCGTCCGATGGCGAGCAGCGTTCTGGATCTGCTACCCGCCGTTCTGAATGTGACACCAGCTAGCGAGGACGACTGGCTTGAGACGATTCTTCAGCGGTTAGTAAGCGAGTCGGCGGCTAAACGCCCAGGCCAGGAGGCGGTGCTTTCAAGGATGACCGAAGTACTGTTCGTCGAGGTGCTTCGCAGTTGGATCAAGTCGCTCCGCCCTGGCGAAGGCGGATGGTTGGGCGCCGCTACGGACGCGCACATTGGTAAAGCACTTCAACTGATCCACGAACGGCCGGCACACCGATGGACTATTCGCGAGCTGGGGCGCCACGCTGGGCTTGGTAAGTCGGCCTTCACGGCTCGCTTCACGAGGCTCGTTGGCCAGCCAGTGCATCGTTATCTCTTGGGTCGTCGAATGGAGGAGGCGGCGTTTATGCTCGAATCGAGCGACGACGCAATCGCCCGGATCGCCATGCGCGTCGGCTATCAGACGAGAACGGCGTTTTCGAAAGCATTCCGGCGGCACCACGGTCTCTCTCCGGGCCGTTACCGGGTAGAGAGAGGCGGTAGTAAAACCTCTTGGCCGCTTGCAGAGCGCACCTAGTGGTCCAATTCCAACGTTCGCATCCCGTTGCAGCGGTCACCTTTGCGAAGGTTGTAATTAGAGGATCACCAGCAAAATATTGATTCTAGTGGAGCTTTGGATTTGACCTTCGCTTACGAATTTGCCGCACGCGGGGTAGCGAACGTCAAATCCGCTCCACTAGCTAAGTCCTCTGGATGGCTTAGGACTGCGATTGTCATTTACTAACTTCCTATGCATCGGCCCGTCTGAAAGCTCGAGCGGAGCAAGTGCACGCATGGAGAGTTGGAATTGTGCTTCTCTTCGGGATCTTTCGCCTACGCGGCGAACTATTTCCGCCGCTAACTCCCGTATACCGGCCTAGAGCGCCAATGCACCCTGAGGCCGTTTTACGCTTCGCGCGGTGATGACTCCGTCTCACCGGCGTGCAGCTCCGTATAAACCAACTCCCCTTGGGAAACAAACAGACCAGGCGCCCCCGAGTAAAGGAGCAACGATTGCTCAATTGAGGATAAAGGAGCGCATTGTCAGAGAATACAAGTGAGCGGCTCCGCAGGACGATGCACGTCTGCTGTGGCGCGGACGACGGGACACAATATTCGGCCGAATGCATTCTATCGCGCGATGCCATGCCGCACTAGCTCTCGACGATCGCAATCACAGCACGTCGCGCGCACAAAGGACCGGTCGTCACCATGGAGTCGAAAACGAGTAGAACCTCCACCCGCAAAACAGAAGAAGCTGAATTCAACGAAAGTGTTCAGGCCAACCAATTCAGGCTCGCCGCTGAACTTCAGTCATCTTACGATTTCATCGTCTGCGGCTCGGGTTCGTCCGGTTCCGTTGTTGCTCGCCGCCTTGCTGAGACAGGCGATGTCTCTGTCCTGCTGCTCGAGGCGGGAGATACCGACGATCTGCCAAGCATCAGGGAAGCGAAACAATGGCTCACCAATGTCGGAACAGAACGGGATTGGGCATTTCACGCCGCGCCCAATCCATTGCTCAATGGGCGCCGCCTCTCGCTGGGAGCGGGCAAGGTGCTCGGCGGCAGCTCAAGCATCAATGCGATGATATGGTCGCGCGGACACAAGAATGACTGGGAGTACTTTGCTGAGGAGGCAGATGATCCTGGCTGGAGCTATGAATCGGTCCTCGGCCTATACCGTCGGATCGAGGACTGGCAGGGAACACCAGATCCACGGAGACGTGGCAAGGGTGGCCTCGTCCATGTAGAACCCGCCCGCGACCCCAACCCAATAGCTCCAGCCATGCTGGAGGCGGCCAGATCCCTTGGGATTCCGACCTTCGATGACCAGAATGGTGAAATGATGGAAGGTGATGGCGGCGCAGCCATCACCAATGTTCGAATTCACAACGGTCGCCGTTTGTCGCTGTTTCGTACATATACTTATCCCTTTATGGACCGGCATAATCTCACGGTGCTCACTCGCGCGCTCGTGGCACGCGTCACATTCGCCGGCAAACGGGCGGTAGGGGTCGAATTCCTCCGAGACGGCCGGTCGCACCGGATTGTCGCTCGCCGCGAGGTTGTGCTTTGCCTCGGTGCAGTCAACACGCCCAAAGTACTGATGCAATCGGGCATCGGCGATGAGAGCGAATTGACCCGCGCCGGTATCTTTGTCGTCCAGCCTCTTCCGGGTGTGGGGCGCAATTTCCGGGATCACATCATCGCTCCATGCGTTTGGGAATATAAAACACCGCTCCCCCTCCGGAACAGCGGCGGGGAGGCCACGTTCTTCTGGAAGAGTGATCCATCCCTCGACACTCCAGACCTGCAGCCGATCTTGGCGGAAATGCCTTTCATTACTCCGGAGACCGCCCATTTTTCTCCACCGCCAGAGTCTTGGTCAATATTGGCGGGCCTGGCGCGCCCGCAAAGCCACGGTCAGCTGCGTGTGACCGGGCCAAATCCGTTTGATCCCATCGAGATCGTGGCCAACACGCTCTCCGATCCTGCGGACATGAGGGCATTGATCCGTGCTATCGAGCTTTGTCGAGATATCGGGAATTCCGCCGACATGAGCGAGTTCGTAAAGCGCGAGGTCATGCCGGGGAATCTGAAGGGAGCCGCGCTTGAAGATTTCGCGCGAGATGCGGTGTCAGCCTTCTGGCACCAGGCGTGCACCGCGAAGATGGGTTGCGATGAATTGTCAGTCGTCAACGGCCGACTCCAGGTGTACGGCATCGACAACCTGCGCATCGCCGATGCGTCGATCATGCCGCGTATCACGACCGGCAACACCATGGCGACTTGTGTAATCGTTGGAGAGCGTGCTGCCCAGCTGATTCGCACGACATACGGACTCTGATCCGTGGGCTTGCGCGGGGATAACCTGGTCTCGAGAAACGAAGCGTGACCGGTCCAAGCGTCGACGGGCAATTTTATGCCATTGACGAAGCTGGCGTCATCGCCGCGAGGGACGCGACGATGCTGGCGATTTCTGCGGCCGCACATCGCACCCGAACGCGCCGTGAGCTGATGAAGAGAAACGTGATCGTTTGGTCGGCGGGCGACCCGAAAAGAGGTCTAGTCCGCGGATACTGAGCCGTTCAAGGATTGTGAGCAACCGATGGGTCCTAAGACTGGTCACATCACCGTGGTTGACGATGACTTACTGATGTCGAAGCGCCGCATCCTCCGCTTCAAGCCGCAACTTCGACTTGAACTGGGGCCCCGGCATCGCCAGAGCGAAACAGAACAGCTCGATCATTCCTCCAGTTTAGGCGATTCAATCACGGTATCAACTCGGGTGAGGTTTTCGGTACACACAAGTGTCGGCGCTGGCGGTGCAGTTCATATGTTTCCGATGTAGCGCCTTTCTCCTCGACTGCAACTCAATCGCCATCCGCGGCACGCTACACGGCAGAAGTCGACACAACGCCAAGTACAAATCAGGAGAGAATGATGAAAAGCAGCGACCTACGCGACAAGGTGGTGTTGACCACAGGCGCATCATCTGGAATTGGCGCCGCGATCGCACGAGAAGCGGCTGCTCGTGGCGCTATCAGCATATTAGTAGGAAGAGATGCAGGGAAATTGGATGAAGTCGAACATTCAATCCGCTGTCAGGGAGGGCGCTCGAAGGCGTACGTCACGAATCTTACGAGCGCCCATGAAATCGAGCTCCTCCGATCGCGCGTGGCGGCTGAGGCAGGTGTGCCGGATATCCTTATCAACAATGCGGGCACCGGCCGATGGGCTTATTTGGACGAGTGCTCGTACGATGAGATCGACGAGATGGTCGCAGCTCCTCTTCACGCCGCCCTCTACGTCACGCGGGCGTTTCTGCCCGGAATGCTACAACGAGGAACCGGCGCGATAGGCAATGTGACCTTCATCGGCGCTTTTCTTCCCTGGCCTGGCGCAACTGGGTGCACCGCCGTCCGCTGGGGCATGCGTGGCCTTCACGAAGCAATGAGAATAGATTTAAGAGGAACAAACCTGAGCACAACTCTGGTAGCGGCTTCAGCCGTTAAGACAGAATACTGGGGCAAGAATAAAACACGAAGGCCCGTAACACCAGCTTGGATTCCTGTTCTCGAGCCAGAGGTCGTGGCGCGTGCTTCGCTAGATGCTTTGCGAACTCGCAAGTCAATTTTGATTCTGCCGAAGGGAATGCGCGTTCTGCGCGCTCTTCACTACTTCACTCCTAGATTGGTCGATCGCGTGATGCAGCGGTCAACTAGATTGATGCGAAAGCCCGTAATGCGTTGAATCCATGGGATTGGAGGTCGGCGCGTCTGACGAGGGCGTGCAGCTCATGGTTACCGAGGTAACGCCTTTCTCCTCGACCGCAACTCGATCGCAATCCGGGCCCGGTAATCTGCTCGTCCCAAACTTGTGGGGTGTACCAGCATGAGCAGTCTCGTCGGTCGGCGCGCGGTGGTGGTCGGTGGCGGCATCGGCGGTTTGTCAGTAGCGGGTGTCTTGGCAGATTATTTCGAGCAGGTCGACGTGCTTGAACGTGACCGCCTCACGGCACGCGCCGAGTCGCGTCCCGGTACGGCCCAGGATCGACACCCACACGGCCTGCTGGCTGGCGGCCTCAAGGCACTCGGTGAAATTTTCCCCGGCTTCGAGCGAGATCTTGTCGAAGCCGGAGCTGTCCCTGTCGGGGTCGCACAGGACATCTGTTACGAACGTGCAGATGTTGGCGCCCTGCCGAGGCGGGATTTCGGTCTGTCGCTCCTCTGCGCGTCAAGGCCGCTTATCGAGTTAGTGCTGCGACGTCGGGTCATGTCGATCGCCAATGTCGCGCTGCGGGCGGGGGTCCGTGTCACTGAGATTGTGCCATCTCACAAAGCCGCCCACGGGGTCCGGTTCGACACCGGCTCAGGACAATCGGAGACGCTCGAGGTCGATCTGGTCGTGGACGCCTCCGGTCGCGGGGTACTGACGCTAGCACTGTTGGACATCCTTGGCTGGGAACGGCCGCAGGTGTCCGAAGTCGGCATTGATATTACTTACGCAACAGCAGTGGTTCAGCTTCCTGCTGGTGCGACACCGGACTGGAAGGTGGCCCTGACGCAGCCGCATCCGCCAGCCGTGCCGCTGAATGCCGTGTTGTTACCGTTGGAAGGCGGGCGCTGGATCGCCACTATCGTCGACCGTGGCTCAGATCTGCGGCCGGATACCTGGGACAGTTTCCACGCCATGTTCTCTCAACTGATCACGCCAACAATATACAGCGCGCTGCGTCACGCCAAGCCGTTGGAACGCATCCGGCACTACGGCCTTCGCGCGAGCCTTTGGAGACATTTCGAACGTCTACCTGGACTGCCCCGCGGGGTGCTTCCGATCGGCGATGCGCTTTGCCGGTTCAACCCGATCCAAGCTCAGGGCATGTCGGCTGCTGCTAAGCAGGCCCGATTACTGCAGACCGTATTGAGACGGATGGCTGACGAACCGGACCCGCTTGCGGCGGCACACGCCGGTTTCATGGCCGGAGTCGAATCTGTGCTCCAGACGCCCTGGAGCATGTCTACGAGTGTTGACCTCGCTTTTCCGAGAACGCGCGGCAAACGACCGGAGAACTTCGAGAAAGTTCGACAGTTCGAGGCGCTCTTTTCCGGGCAGTTGTCGCCGATCCTGTCGTACATCGCGCCATAATAGAAGTCAGCCAGCTTTTGCGACCCCGCGAATTGCTCCACGAACCGCACGTCATGGAACGGATCGAGGCGGCTTCGGTCAAAACATTCGCCTGACCAGTCCAGCAGCGAACCGAATGATGGTCGTTCGCGCTGGATCGCGGCTTTTCATCTTCTCGCGGACCCGCCCACTTTGGGCAAAGGCGGTAACCGACAAGAGCTACATCAACCAGCGCGTTCTTGCAGCGCGCTGATCCCTTGTAGAGGACCGGTACGCCAAGGTTCCACCAGAATACGTGCTCGTCCTCTGAGGCAAAGCAGGACGAATGGATGGCAGTCGCAACAGCTTTCGGACGGTTCTTGAAGAGGTGAGATACATGACTACACCGGCAATCGCTGGCTCACTCAACGGTGAGGTTAAGTCCACCAATGACGCGACCGTGTTGAGAAAGGTTGCGTGGCGCATCGTACCGCTCGTGTTGCTGATGTTCCTGTTTTCTATTGTCGATCGAGCCAACGTCAGCTTCGCGGCCCTTTCGATGAATCGCGACCTTCACATCGATCCAGCCGCATTCGGCGTCGCAGCCGGATTGTTTTTCGTCGGCTATTTCCTATTCGAGGTCCCGGCGAACGTTATATTTCTCCGACGTCTCGGAGCACGGGTCTGGCTCTCGCGAATCTTGATAAGCTGGGGATTGATTTCCGCAGGGACTGCATTTGCGACGACGACGACACAGTACTATGTGCTACGGTTTCTGCTTGGCGTCGCCGAGGCCGGGTTCGTGCCATGCATCATCATCTATCTCGCAGCCTGGTTTCCCAACAGCGTGCGAGCTCGCATCACCGGCGCGATGTTCATCGCGCTACCGCTGGCGAACATGATTACGGGTCCGTTGTCGAGCTATATGCTCGGATTGAACGCCTTGGGGTTGCACGGTTGGCAACTAATGGTCATCGTGGAGGGCTTGCCCACGGTCGCGCTCGGAGTAGCGACATTGATCTGGCTGTCCGACGATCCCTCGTCGGCTCGTTGGCTCAGCGAGGACGAACGGGCCGATCTCACCGAAATCCTGTCGCGCAACGCACCTGAAGAGCATCATTGCGCGCTGCGGGACGGTTTCTTCAGCTCTACCGCCTGGTGGCTGGCGGCCATACTGTTTTTTCCACGGTCGGTATCTGGGGATTCGTGTTTTGGGCGCCGCAGCTCTTGAAAGCGCTTGCAGGGGTTCCAAACAAAAGCGTCGGGCTCTTCATGCTCATCCCCAACACCGCCGCGATCGCCGTACTCGTCCTGTATTCGCGCCACTCCGATTTGCGCGGAGAGCGACGTTGGCATACGGCGGTGGCACTGCTGGTTGCCGCGTTAGGTTTTATTCTGAGCTTCCAAAGCGCCAACCCGACATTCATCGTGCTTGCGTTCTGTTTAATCGCCGCTGGTATCTACAGCGCAGCTCCAATCTTCTGGTCAATACCGAGCACCCTCTTGGCAGGATCGGCTGCGACGAGTGGAATCGCTGTCGCCAACTCGATCGGCCAATTGGGAGGCTATGTGGGACCGTACCTTATCGGCAAATTGCGTGAATCCACGGATGGCTTTTCTGCCAGTTTGACGGCGGTTGCGCTCTCCCTCTGCATTGCGGCTACCTTGATCCTGCTGATGCCACAGCTTCGGCAAATGCACAAAGGTCGACATGACGAGGGCTGTCTGCAACCGTTTCCAAATCGTGGCGGAGCATTTGGGTCCGCAGGAGGCGGAAGCGGACATCGGCTCGCAGGCGGAAAGTGGGCTTTTCCGCGCATCCACTTGAGGCAGTTCTGGAGGTCAGCTTCGGCTCACGTGAGTCCTTGGGACGTCTGCCTTCGCATCAACTGAACGCCTGCTCGGAGCGCAAAGAGGTTGTCAGCATCGGTGGCGGCGCTGTCTTCGCCGGCGGACCTTCACCTTTCGACGCTCTACCACCAGGCGAGGGACGGGGCGCCAAAACGAACGGAAGGGGTTCACAACTTGCTTGTACTCGGAGGCCCTTGGCACAATGCTGCTGAAGTCAAGGACCGACCGTTTTTCGCACGTTTCCTTGAAACGATGACGCAAACCCATCGGCCGTCCATGGAGCGCACCGCGGATGGGGCGGTGGAGGCTCTCGGAGCCACACGCCAAAACTAGCCTATGCTGCATCCTGCACCCCACCCAAGTACTTGTCGATTTCGGTGCCCAGCGCATAGGCGCGGGCTGCCATGATCTCCTTAAGGGTAGACCGAGACCGGCTCCCTTCTTTGCATGGTTACCCGTCTGGAATGGCTCGATGAGCTTGGGTTCGTAGCCCGAGGAGATTCCAGCTCCATCACCGCTGATCGATACGCTCCCGTGAGTTAGCCGAGCGGTGATGCGTCGGGCGCCGCTTATGGATCGGCGTATTGCCGACGAGGTTGGTCAGGGCGCTCCGAATTGCTGCTTCGACGCCTTGCACCACTGTATTCTGGCTGCGGACGAACTGACACAAGAATCGGGCGAATGCACACTGTCGTTCGTTGCGGTGCCGCACTAGGTTCTGTCCGAGAGTGTTGTGCAGTTATGCTCAAACTGACCGGCTGTGAGGTGGTGGATTAACCATGGATTTAGGCCGGATGCTAAGAGCAACCAGCGGCAAGAAGGGCGCCGCAGTCTGACCGTGAGAAAAGCCGATGAATACCAACACTTCAAAAAGCGAGGATTTGACGTGGCGTCTACAACAATATCGGCTGCTGAGCTTTGCCTTGGGAATAGCAGTGTGCTCGGTTGCCATCTACGCGGTGATCGACGCGCCGGCGATGTGGGCAACGGCGGAACGTGTCAAGGCCGCGCAGATCGAACAGGAAGACCGTGAATACTGCGATAAATTCCGAATGCCGTCCGGGAGCGAAAACTTCGCAGCGTGCGCCGCCGATTTGGCGGAGGTGAGACGGCGAGAGCGCGATAGGACCAGAGCAGAAGCGGCCGGAATGCTTTAGCTCACAATTGTATGATGTGCGCGTGCCCAGCCTGCGCAATGTCGAGACCTTAGAGAGACCTGCTAAATTTGTGGCGATGCGGTCCACGCCGGTCCCGATTCATTACGTTACGTAAACAATCGTATTGCGATTCGCCGGCCCGATGTCGACCACAACTCCGTTCGTAACGAGCGGTCCGCAGCCGCTCTTCCGAGAACTCACATTTATAGCTGAGGCTCACGGGAGCCTCAAATGAGTAAGCGCTTAGGAGCAACAGAATGAACTTGGAACAAGTCGGACGCAATTGGGTCGCAGGATGGAATTCTCGCGATTCGGAAGCCTTTTCGCGCCTGTTTACGCCCGATGGCGAGTACATAGATTCATCGTTTGGCATTCGTCGAACCGGACGAAGCTTCTTGCGCATGCACCACGAGATCTGGTGGAAAGCAGTACCTGATTTCGTCATGACGGCCCGGCACATTCATGTCGCGGCTGGTAGTGTCATTGTAGAGGTGACGGCTGAGGGCACGTTCTCGGGCGGCGACCTGGGCGCGGGCAAGATGAAGGCAACCAAAAAGGCCTTCTGCGGCTGGTCGATCTGGGTGCTTGAGGTGAACGAGGCCGGCGAGATCTTGATCTGTCGTGAATACTACGATCGAAGCATAGTTCCTGGCGGTGCGCAGCCGCCATTTCACGAATTGCAACCGTTTTCATCGGGATCGGAATCGACGACGGTGATGCACGGGTTCCCGTTCACGTAGGACCGGCCATCCAGCGCGGCCTATTAATCGCTCCGAACGCTCACCCCATTTCGCGCAGTCCCAAGTACAGAGCGAGACTCGTCGATCGCGGACCTAGCCAACTCGTTGGAGAACTGCAGAGCATGACCTTCCTGCCAGACGACGGGTCGTCAGTTGCGCCGGTCGAGAGACGAAATTGCGTCGACGTGGCTTTGCAATCGGCGGCTTCCGCGCTTGTATCCATAGTCTGGATCAGCGCCGCGATATTCGGCTTATACATTATCTCGGTGTTTTTTGGCGCTGCATTCAACGGCACGTTGGATCAATGGAATCGAACGCTTCCAGGGCTGTATGAGGTACACTCGCGGTTAGCCACTTTGGGCATCGGGGCACATTTTGCAGCCGGGACGGTTCTCTTGGTTCTTGGACCTCTGCAGCTGATCAGGATGATTCGAGAAAGCGTTCCGCAACTTCACCGCTGGGTTGGCCGAGCTTACGTGTTCGCTGCCGTTGTCTCCGGTCTAGGTGGCCTAGCTTTTATCGTGGGGCGGGGGACAATCGGCGGATCGCCGATGGATGCGGGATTCGGACTATACGGCGTCCTCGTGGTCCTCGCGTCCATGGCTACCGTTTGGTACGCCAGGAGGCGAGAAATCCTTGCTCATCGTGCTTGGGCCATACGCCTCTTTGCCCTGGTGATCGGATCTTGGCTTTACCGGATGGACTACGGGTTTTGGAGGCTATTAGCGCATGGGGTCGGACACACGCCGACGTTCGACGGAGGATTCGACGTGGTGATGACAGTTTTCTTCTACATTCCGAATCTCATCGTTGCTGAGGTTTTCATTCGAGCGCGACACGTCCGCACGGGGTCATTGACCAAAGGCGCTGCTGCGCTTCTTCTAGGATTGGCGACATTGTTCGTCACGGTGGGCACGTACTATTTTACAACCTATCATTGGGGGCCACCCATCGTAGCCCACTTACGCTAAATGGTAATCGACGACGTTGCCTTTCTGGCCGAAACCGAACGGTCACCGGCGATAGCCATGGCACAGCTTCGGCTGGAGGCTGCCACGTTTATGATGGAGGAAGACGGCACTCGGCTAAAACGGTCGCGCAGGAAGCGGGTTTTGCGGACCGCGAACGCATGCGTCGTGCATTCCTCCGGACCTTCGGCGTGCCCGCGGAGGCCTTGCACAGGAGTGCGTGAGGGGAGGCGATCGACGTTGGCTAACCCCAAGTGCGACCAAGACCTGCCGATGGGATTGGCGTCTGCAGAGTATCATTTCTCTTCGGGGACATGCAGGTTGTACATACGGCTAAAAGGAAGGCCTCGCATCGATGTGTCGATTGTCTTCGGGAAAAGCTGCCGAGAACCCTATTATGGCCGCAGACGACCGGACCGCGTTAGGTGCTCGCTGGGCGCGCACGCAAAACCTTTCCGGGCGTATTCCAGCGCACTGAGAATTGAGACGGTTTCGCGTACATGGCGACAGGGTCGGCCTGTGCCATCTGCTCAGCGCCGGTTCGACATGCGTTGCGCAGATCTTCGTCCGTCAGGATTCGTGAGGTGCCGACCGATCGCGCCGGACTATACGGAAGGCAAGAGCAGCACTACGAAGATCAGCAGTCGAAAGACAAACAAATCGAGGAGACTAAAATGACCGTTCTCGTCCCATGGCCATTCGGCCTGGTGGTGAGCCATGAATAGCGACTTAACCCAAGATATCGGTGCGATTCTTGATAGTGGGTCG
This sequence comes from Bradyrhizobium sp. LeoB3, assembly GCF_055456055.1. NCBI lineage: Bacteria > Pseudomonadati > Pseudomonadota > Alphaproteobacteria > Hyphomicrobiales > Nitrobacteraceae > Bradyrhizobium > Bradyrhizobium sp. LeoB3. Next base: position 14,271 of record NZ_JBVBEF010000106.1, on the reverse strand, counting down.
TGGACGTCGACCCAAAAGCGGCTTGCCCTCGTGGCGGCGCTGGTCATTCTGGTCGATGGCTTCGACGCTCAACTGATCGGGTTTGCAATCCCGGTGATGATGAAGGAATGGGGAGTCACACGAGGCGACTTTGCTCCCGTAGTCGCCGCCGGGCTCATCGGTACGGCGTTGGGCAGTGCGATCATTGGTCTCGTGGCAGATCGATCGGGGCGACGCCGAGCCCTGATCGCGTCGGCTTTTTTCTTCTCGCTTGGTACGGCTGCAATCGGCATTTCCAATGGACTCCTTTCAGTCGCCCTTGCCCGCCTGATAGCGGGAATGGGGATCGGTGCCGGCTTGCCGATTGCCACGACGATGGTGGCCGAATTCACACCGAGCCGGTTCCGGACGATGACGGTGTCCGTAGCCGTTACTTGCGTTCCTATCGGGGGAATGCTTGCCGGTCTTTTCAGCAGTTTGGTGCTGACCACGTTCGGTTGGCGTACGTTCTTCATTATCGGGGGTAGCGTTCCGCTGGCGCTTGCGTTCGCACTTGTTGCGTGGCTTCCGGAGTCGCCGCGTTGGTTGGTCCGCCGGCAGGAACGATGGGCCGAATTGGTCATTCTGTTGCGGCGGATGGGACGGACGGTGCCGAATGACGTTGTTTTCACTGACAAAGCCGATCAGGCGCTCGAAAGCCATGGAGGTTTCTCCGCACTGTTTCGTGACGGGACGGCGTCGAGCACGTGTGTCCTGTGGGCGGCATTCTTCCTCTGCATGCTGACGATCTATGCAGCCTTCAGTTGGTTGCCCACGATGCTAACGATGGCAGGCCTTGATGTTAGGACCGCCGGATCCGGGCTGACCGCGTACAACGTTGGCGGAATGATCGGCACTCTGGGATGCGGCGCTGCCATCGGCCGGTTCGGATCGCGCTGGCCGCTGGTACTCTGTTGCGCGGGAGCCGCCCTTAGCGCCTTCTCATTGATGGCGGTAGATCCGGTGGTCGAGACTCAACTGCTGATTTTTGGACTTGGCGTCAATGGTTTGTTCGTAAATGGTGTACTGGCTAATCTCTACGCCGTCGCGGCGTATGTTTACCCGACCAACGTCCGAGGAACGGGCACAGCTTCGGCTTTGGCGTTTGGGCGGCTCGGAGCCATCTCGAGCGCATTCGTGGGAGCGATCGTGCTCGGAAACTTGGGATCCTCCGGTCTTTTGACCATTCTCTCGGGTGCCATGGCTGCAGCCATGATCGCCTTCGTTCTGCTCCGCGGCCATATCGCCCCGCTATCCGATGCGCTTCCGAGCGGACGTCGCGAACGATCCGGCAATGCGGAGCAGAGCGCATGACCGTCATCACCGCATTGAGACGTGCAGCCATCGTCAATCCGAACGGTCCGGCTATCATATGTGGGGAGGAGCGCCGGTCATGGAAGCAATCGATCGATCGAATAGTCGATTTCGCCGGGATGCTGAAAGCCGCAGGCTTGGCCCGGGGCGACCGGGTCGCGGTGCTCGGAGTAAACAGCCCCGATCTTCTCGAATGCATGATGGGCGTGTGGTGGGCTGGAGGCGTAATCGTCGCGCTCAATACGCGGCTCTCCTCTGAGGAACTACAAGTCATCGTACGCCACGCAGAAGCCAAAATTTTGATTACGGACTTGGCACAAGCCGATATGGGCCTTGAGGTTCGTAAATCGTGCTCGTCGGTGTCTAGGCTCCTGCATTTCGGACCCGACTGGCAGTTGCCATCTTCGAAAGCGGATCCCAACATCGCAAGACCCGATGAACTTGCGGCCCTCTTCTATACCGGCGGTACGACGGGAGTACCGAAGGGCGTTGAACTGACGCATGCGAATTTCGTATTCATGGGGCTGACGGTCCATCGCGAGTTGGAGCACGACTCTCGCACCGTATACCTTCACATCCCTCCGCTTTATCATTTGGCGGATTTCAGCACGGCGTTGGGCGTTATATTCGGCTGCGGTGCGCACAGCTTTATGCCTCAGTTCAGGCTGGACGAATTCTATAGGCGTCTCGAGGAGGACGGCGTGACGCATCTCCAACTCGTTCCGACGATGTTGGAGATGATCCTCGCAGCGCCCGCCGAGCAGCGGCGGCTCCTCAGGCAGATTCGTTCGATCGGGTACGGCGCGGCGCCAATTGGCGAGCCTCTATTGCATCGATTGATCGAGGATATTCCCCACGCCAAGATCCATCAGTTCTACGGGATGACTGAAAGCGCGGGAGCGAGCGCCATTCTCCCACCGGAAAGGCACGTCCTGGAAGGTCCACTCGCGGGTAAGCTACGCTCCGCCGGTCAACTGACGCCTGGCACGGAAATGCGTATCGTCGACGGGGATCTCAATGAACTCCCGATCGGACAGAGCGGAGAAATTCTAGTCCGAAATCCAGGCGTGATGCGCGGTTACTTCAAGGATCCGGAACGGACGGCCGAAACGATCGTCGACGGATGGCTCCGCTCCGGCGACATAGGTCGTCTCGACGAAGAAGGGTTCCTGTTCGTTCATGATCGGCTCAAGGATACGATCATCAGCGGCGGAGAAAATGTCTATTGCGGAGAAGTCGAGAACGTCCTTCTTCATCATCCGGCCGTCCAGTCCTGCGCGGTACTTGGCATTCCTGACGATCGTTGGGGCGAGCGGGTACATGCCGCGGTGATCCTGAAGGCCGGTGCCGCCCCCTCGGAGAAGGAGTTGGATCGACATTGTCGTTCGTTGATCGCGGCCTACAAGGTACCGAGGAGTTACGAGTTCCGGACCACCCCCTTGCCCCTATCCAGTGTCGGTAAAGTGAACAAGCAGATGCTTCGGGAGGAGTGGCGCCGACAGTTGCAGAGCGGAGGAGCCGATAATGAGCGAGATCGTTGAGGAGCTGGATGCGGACGTCCTCACGCTGACTGTCGATCGATCGGCAGCGAGGAAGACCCGCGCGATAACCTTTCTATCGCCATTGAACGTCTTCGCGTTCCTTACGGCGTTGAGCTTGTCCGGTGCAGCCCGATCTTGATGGTGACCAGCACGGGAGCTGCAACGATAAAAAGCAGAGCGATCGCATTGAACGCGGTGTCGAAGGCGATCACAGTGCACTGACCGATCACCACCCGGTCCAAGAGGCTGATGGCGGCCCGGCCGGCCATCGCGTCCATTCCTCTTGTGGCGAGCATCGCTGCCGTTGTGGTCAACCGCTCGGTGACGGCGGTAACACCTGACGTGATGTTGGCGCCAAGCACCGTCAAATTGGCGACGACGTTGTGCTCGATCAGCGTCTCGAGGCCGGCGACGCCGATGAGCCCGCCAAGCTGTCGACCCGTATTGAAGAGACCGATGCCGACAGCAAGGTTGCGTTCGTTGAGGTCGCTGAAAGCGATCAGGTTGATGGAAAGGAACAGGAAGCCAAGGCCGAGGCCGCGCAAGAGGACGGAGGCCATCATGTCGTGCGCGCCGGTCTCGCTGGTCGAACCGGACAACATCCACATTCCCATGATGATCATCAAGATGCCGAAAGGAACCGTGGCGACCGGAGGAACGCGGCGAAACTGCATAAGTAGGGCGGCCACTAGCAGCGCGGCAACAAAGAATGCGCCGCTCGGCAACAAGAGCAGGCCGGCGTCGGTTGGCCTCAAGGCGAGAACGGATACGGCAAAAGACGGGATCAGGTACGCGCTGCCGAACAGTGCGGCGCCGGCGACGAAACTGACGACGAAGGCGAAGCAAAAATCCTCGCACTCGAACACGGTGAAGTCGAGCAGGCCTTGGCCCCTGGCCAGCATCTGTTGGCCGAGAAATGCCAGCAGCGCGGCTGCGCCGATCACGGTTGGCCAGAGGATGCCGGGTTCGGCGAACCAGTCCCATCGGCTGCCCTGGTTGAGGACATAGGTGAAGCAGACCAGTGCGACTGAGACCAGTGACAGGCCGATCCAGTCAAACGGGCGGCGCATCTGCGCTACGGGCTTCGGGCTGTCTGCGATCAACAGCAGGCCGACCGCCGCCAGCGCCACCGGAACAACGCTGAAGAAAATCCACGTCCAGGACCGGCTGTCGATCAACCATCCCTGCAAGACAGGGGAGGCGCTGCAAGTTTCGGACTGCGCTCTACATGCCGCTGCAAAATAACGAAAAATTGGCGTACCCGACACGATTCGAGCGTGTGACCTTTGCCTTCGGAGGGCAGCGTTTCGCCAAGACGTTGGACGCTCGCTTCAGGTTGCAAGTCTTGGCCGAACTCGCCGCAAGACCCATTTGGCGTCAGGGGCATCCAAAAAAGTTCTTGCCGCCGCTGATGTCCGAATGCACTCAAGCGACCGTTGCGGCACGCTACCGCACGCGAAAGCCCTCGGTTGTCCGCATTGACGTTGATTATCCCATAGCCATCCTCGTCTCTTCGCGTCGTAGGAGAGTGGGAGGGAGACCTTGAGACACAGTCAGCACCGAAAGAATGGAAGCGAACAGTCACGAGTTGCTACATCTGCCCCGAAATCTGAAGTGTCGAACACCATTCCATTTGCCCAACGGCTCACCTGCACGATCAACGAAGCATGCGAGGCGACTGGCTTGGGGCGCACGAAGCTTTACGAATTGATAGGAGCCGGACAAATCGCTACTACAGCTGTAGGGCGTCGACGGTTGGTGCTCGTAAGCTCACTCCAAGCATTGCTCGACGTAAACCGCTCGGCGGCTGCCGGTCTAAAAAGGATTTGGTAGCACTTCTCTTTGTCTTAAGAATTTGGCCACAATTGTCCGTCCGTATTCGCTCCAATCCGCCGTGGCGACAGGGGTGATGCTGCGGGAACGCTACCGTTGAACTGCGCTAACTATCTGCAAATCAAGGAAGAATCCCTTGAGATTTGCGGACACTCTCTCCGCCACTGTGCCTCGCCATTTCGTACCTCGAAACCGAGACATGCTCGAAAACTAGGCCGTTTTCCTGCATTTTTTCGTCGCGGAGAATGCGGGCCGTTCTAAAAATGAGCCCTTGATGCGGCTGGAGAACGTGTTTTTCTCCGAATCCTAGAACCCCGTGGATTGGTACAGTACGGCATTTCTCGGAAAACAAAGCCCTTTTCGAGGGCTCGGTTTGGATCTCTGTCGCTCAAGCGATGGGAACGAAGGATCCCTGATTCCATGCCGACCGATTCGGAATTTGCGGGTTCATGGGCCAATGTATGCCAACGGCAGCGTGCACTTAGGCACTGATAAGGTTTCTAACAAAATCTGATCAGTCTCATCGGGCGAGCCTGCTATCCGGGTCAATCCCTCCGCTCTTCAATCCATTGAAACCCGGGATGCCGACGTTCAGCGGGCCGAGCTTGGCTCGCACTTAGAGCCCGGAGGGGCTCCTCTTACGAGCCGGTAGTGGCTCGCCTTTTGCGCGTAGGCGCCTTTTTCTTCGGAGACTGCTTAGCGGTATGCTTCTTTGAGCCTCTCGCCTTTGACTTGGGTGCCGGCTTAGATTTCTCGCTTTTGGGCTCGGCGGTGTCGTCAGCGGCCTCTCCGGTATCCCCCAAGTGTTCATCGATCATTTGTAAGAGGGGTATTCCAGCGCGGACGAGCTGAGCGATATCTTCGCGCTTTTGCTTCAGTCGCTCTCTTTCAAAATCAGTCGGATCGACGCTCTCCTCGTCATCCTGTAGCACTTTGACATACTTAATTACAATGACGTCACAATCAGCCTCTTCTGCAAGCACCTTTGCTGCGGAGATCCAAGTCTCGTCCGGTTGTTTGGATGCCCGCGCTGCTTGTTGAAAGCAGATGTTGATCATCGCGCGGGCGCCTCGATCGATTATCTTTGCTGTATCAATCCACGCTTGTGAAGGGGCTGTAGCGCTTTTCGTCAGCTCTTCGGCGGCGGGGTAGAAGAAGTACCGACTATTCTCTGGCCTTGGATCGAAGCTCTCAAGAGCGCGCAACACTGCGTCGTAGCCCTCGAACGGCTTTGTACCGCGAGGAAAATATGCACGGTGCTTCCAAAACTTGAGGATAGTATCTACCAGTTCGGCTTCCAGGGCGGCTTTAGCCGGTCCTGAAGCGCTCTTGTGCGCCAAAAGCTTTTCAGCGAGGTGATGAGCGATCCATTGCCCGAGTGTGTCTTCGTCGGCTCGGAGCTTGAACTGTTCAACGAGCCTTCCACCAAGTGCCAATAGCTCCTTCGTGGTTTTCGATTGTGCCGTCCGTTCGGAAGATGAAGAACTGCTCGAACGCTTTCCTTTTTTTAGTTTTGTCATCGTATCTCCCCCCGTATTCTTCCTCTAGCCTCCGTTCTAAGTAAACGCCGACGATCAAGCTCATCTGTTGCTTCTTAAGAAAGGACATTAACACGTCGGAATCGATCTGTAGGCGGCTTCCTTCCGATTTGGTCTCTCGTCGGCGATATGAGCGCTCATCGTCATATCTCTCGGGGAGATCTGCCCACACCGTCTCACGCACAACCACCTTGTCAGAATCTGACTTTTTCCATGCCTTCGCTGGCCGGACATCAGCATTAAGTCCAAGCTCAGTCAGAACTGATTGCGCAGGCGACTTTGTTGGACCCTTAGTGCCATTCCGCAAGGTATCCTTGAGATCAATGCCCTCCTCGGTACGGACTTCTGTAAGCCAGCCGACGAGGTTGTAGGGCGTCTCTTGAAAGCGCTCGTCGTATTCATGATCAGAATCAGCGTCAGGCAGGTGATCCGATGGCTTGCCGCTATGCCAATCTGACCCTTGCCCCCTTGGAACGAAGCCATTCGGCTGGCGTCGCTTGTTTAGCTGCTCCTGCGTTCGCTGAAACCTGTACCGATTCCCGTTATGGATACGGCGGAAGCCCGAACCGCATCTGGCGAACGGATGAATCCAAGCGACATGACCGCAGCGCACCGTTCCAGACTGTTCGGCTCTCAAGTGACGGTCACCTCACGTTCGACCCGCCGAAGCGTTACAGTTCGAATAAATGGATGGGACTGCAGTAGTTTCTCTCCACTGAAGCAGAAATGAGCACGAGTGGCTTCGGGTTGGTGCTCGCTCAACAGCTGATCACTTTGACCGAAGTACCAAGGTCCGCGGTCAGATGCAAAGCGATCGAGCTCTGGATAGACCTAGTGTTGGCTTCTTACCCGATGCCGACCTTAGCTCTCCCGTCCGAGGCTAAGTGTTGCGTAACTGATCGATCAGTGCGCGTGCTCTCTTTAGATCATTGGTCGCGAAACCTTCACTGAATTTGTTGTAGACCGATGATAGAAGCTGTTCCGCCGCGGCAGGCTTGTCCCGACCACGCCACAACTCAGCTAAACTCATCGCCGTGCGCAATTGCCAAGACGGCGTTTGCTGCCGGCGCGCTGAATCGATTGACTGCAAGAAGTGCCCCTCAGCCTCTGTGGCAGCCGCAGGGTGGCGGGTCCGAAGAATGAGCTCGCCCTTGACGCGCAGAATTTCGGCAAAACACCATCGCTCCTGATTCCGCTGGGATCGCGTGAGAGCCTCTTCGATTGCAGCAAGTCCTTGTGCGACTTGCCCGCTACGAGCTAAGCCTTCCGCGAAGGCCACGAGAAATGCAGTGAGGTACTGGGCAAAGCCCGCCTTGCGAAGGTCATCAACAGCGGCGCCGAGAAGCCGCAATCCAGCGTCTACATCGGCGCGCTGGATGAGCAGCTGGCCTCTAAAACACTTGCCGTAGATAAGCCAAACCTCCACTGCGTGCCGATCGGCGCGGTCGATGAGCATTGTCGTGTACCTTTCCGCAGCCGGCAAATCGCCGGCCAAAAAGGCGACCGGGCACGCGGATTGGGCGAGAGCGTTGCATAGGGAAAGCGTGTGATCGATGGACAATGCGTGTTCGATGCTATCCTTGACCGTACGCATCGCTTGATCGGCGAATCCCTGCAGCCAGAGAACTCGGGCCATCGTGATATTTGCCGTTGTGCTTTGCTCGAACTGAAAGCGGACCACATCTGAGTGGTGATCACGGGTGATGTAGTGAGAGAGCATGGGCTCGATGTGCTGCCGCGCACCTATCTGGTCCCCCAGGAAATGTAACGATGCGCCTACCATTCGATCGCCGACAGGCAGGTCAGCGCGATCGGCCTCCGTCGCGGCAAGGTTACGAAACTTGCTTGCAAGCTCGAGCGCCGCGGGGAAATCGCCGCTGTTTAAGCGTCCGGCCCACAGACCCCAGAGCGAACGCAGTGAATAGTCGGTATCACCGAACCTTTCGGCGAGTTCGAGCGCAATGGTCCACGCGAAGCCAGTATCCTGCACAGATGCTGTTAAAAAAAATCTCGACCAATCCAGCGCGGCGTATAGCTGCATCTTGCGGCGTTCGTCTTCGGTCGATCTAGGCTGGAAAGCGGCGAGTGCCTGTTCGACGCGTCCGCGACACTCGCTTATCAGCGACAATCGAAACCACATAGGCACTGCGGAGACGGTAAGAGCCACGCCGACCGCCGCGTCGCCTTTCGGCGAAAAAGCCCAGTCCAGGGCCGCACGTAGATCGTCGATGTGACGAGCATGCGTGGCCAGCCACTCGTCAGTCCGCTGCGATGTCCATTCTGCCCCCGCTTGCTCGAATAAATCCCTCTGATGCTCGGCATGACGGCGTACATATTGCTCGAGCTCGTCACTTTCGGCGAGCTTCTGCGCCGCGTATACGCGCAGCGTGTCCGACAATCGATATTGCACAACAGCGCCACCAACGTCTGCCGCCACGAGCGACTTCGCGACCAAATTGGCCAGATCATTCGGCACGTCGGAATTTGCAACCGAAGCCACTGCGCTTGCAGACTCCAACGTGAAGGCGCCGCGAAAGACCGACAGGCGGCGCAACAGTGCACGTTCGACTTCGGGCAGAAACTCGTAACTCCAGTCAAGCGCAGAAGTTAGCGTTCGATGTCGTGGCCGCACGGAACGCTTACCGTAGTTCAGGAGGTTAAGTTGACTGCTTAGCAGCGACGACAGTTGTCGAACACCAAAGGCCTCAACACGACTCGCAGCCAGCTCGATAGCAAGCGGCAGCCCTCCGAGCTTTCGACAGATTTCGGCAACGGCAGGCGCCTCAGCCTCTTCCAGCTCGAAACCTTCAAGCATCGCTGCCGCTCGCTCGACGAACAATTGGATCGACGGAAATGAAAGAGCGTCCGAAGCTGTTATCCTCGATGGATTGGGCGGAACCCCGAGAGGCGGTAAGCGGTGCAATTGCTCGCCTTGCGCACGCAGCGGTTCCCGGCTGGTCGCCAAGATATGCACCTGCGGCGCGGCAGCCAAGATCTGCTCCGCCAATGCAGCTACTGCTCCGACCACGTGATCACATGTATCGAGCACGATCAGCATCCGTCTAATCCGCAGGTGCGCGACAAGCTCTGGGATCGGGTTCTCTGAATGCGTCTCAAGCCCCAGTGCGGAAGCGAGTGCACCTGCAACAAAATGCTCATCGTTAAGCGGTGCGAGATCAACAAACCAAATTCCGTGTTCATACGTCCCGATGACTGCCTCTGCGACGGTGAGGGCAACCGTTGTTTTGCCAACGCCGCCTTCCCCTACAATGGTGATTAACCGTTGTCGCGGAAACCGATCCAGCAGCGCACTGATGGTATCGCCTCGGCCCAGCGCTCGCGTATGTAGACTTGGCAGATTGTGCTTGCGATCAACCGCGGCGCTCGGTGGTGTTATCGGCTTTACTGCAGAGGAAAATTCGACTGGTGCTACGAAGGTATAGCCGCGTCCCTGAACAGTGGCCAAATAGCGCCGTCCTGGCTGTCCGTCACCAAGCGCTCTTCTGAGGGAGCAGATATGAAACTTAAGGCTATTTTCGTCGACCGTCGTGTCAGGCCAGACCCGGTCCATCAATTCATTCTTGCTAACCAGTTCACCGGAGCGCTCGGTAAGCGCGATCAATATTTCCAAGGCCCGGCCGCCGAGACGAACCGGGTTTTCATCCTCCATCAACAGCATCTGCCCCGGAAAGAGGCGAAATGGACCAAATGATGCTATGCGATCAGCGGAGGTCACGAGCTCCCTTCCATTTTCCTAGTCGCGCCTGACCCGCGTTTAGCTGCGATTATTTCTCCTTCGCCTACAGAATCTGCAACTCGATCTCCGTTCCGCACGATCCCAGATTCGAGCTAGTTACGCCGGACCGCGCAGCGAAACAAACGTGTATAGATTGGCGCTCTGCGGGCGGTGAGCGCCCCGATTCAATCAAATTTTCCGGTGCGTGTCAGCGGGCTAGGCATTCGGAAGTCCCCAATTGTCAGTGGGGGGAACTCGCGCATCCCACCCTACTTCGCACGCAAGGAATCGGAATTAAATACAAAAAAAGCCACTGGCGGTCAGCGCCTAGCCGAGTTTCCACGACAGCACAGCGAGATCAAACCCTGTTCGAAAACCTATTCATCGCGCTCATCATCTGGATTCGCGGATCCACATCTCGCAGATAAATTGTCTTCCGTAAGAACTCGATCTCAGCTGTTTGACTGGCCTCGTCCACGTCAATATGCCAAGACCGCGGCCTTCCATCGCAGCCGTCGCTCCAGCGATAGCCCCGCTTCTTGAGCGTGTCCTTCAGCTCAAACGGAGATTGTTCTGCCCAAATACGAATAGTCTTGCGGCGAGCTCGCTCAAGCAGGAGTGCGAAGGCGGATCGATTCAGTTTCGGGACGTCCGACGATAGGATCTCTATCAATGCTCTACAGTCGTCGATGGCTCGATGCGCCTGATGGAAGAGACCAACGCCGGCCAATAGATAACCTAGGCGAGACCCGTGGAATCCGTGCTTTCGCCACTCGACCTCCGTCGCTGAACAAGCCCAGGGCTTCCTCTCGAACTGGGGCCAATATCGCTCCGCAAACTTTCGGTCGAAGTTCGCATTGTGGGCTATGACCAGAACTGCGTCCGAGACGAAGGACGCAACGACATCGGGATCGATACGATGGCCCGATACCATCTCATCGGTAATGCCCGTGAGCTCGGTAATCTCTTCCGGTATCGGAATTGACGGCTCGTTGAAGGCAGAAAAGACCTCCGTAATGGCCGCTATTCTATCGTCCGGCAGATAGGTGAACTTGACCATGGCAAGTTCGATGATTTCGTCCCGCGCCGTGTTCAGTCCAGTAGTCTCGACGTCGAGCAGAATGCCAGTTCTCGTAGCTTGCCCATTGCATATTGCAAACTCATCTCTTGGGATAAGCTTGCGAAGAACGCGATAATCGGAAGATTGGGCTAGTATCTCGGCCATTTTTGCGAGATTGATATTCTCTAAGGACATAGGATCAACCGTTGAATTACGCAGAAGCACGGGCTCAGACCGCTCTAGTTACCGCGTATTATTCTAGCCCGATCGCGGACGTTGTCGATCAGGCCTCCGAAGCGATCCTGGGACATCTCGCCAAGCGAAACCCGTTCGCATTGGATGCGCTGCAGCGTAACGCGTGGCTAGGCCAGATCGATATCGTTCGACGCCAACTCCGGGGCCTCAACGGTTGGATCGCCTTTGAATTTGCTATCCCTCGTATGGGCAAGCGGGCTGACGTGGTGCTGGTTACTGCGGGGGTCGTCTTCGTCATCGAGTTTAAGGTGGGGTCGCATCAATTCGATGCAGCGGCCTTCGATCAGGTGATGGATTACGCCCTAGACCTCAAGAACTTTCATGCCGGCAGCCACGATCGCCGAATAGTTCCGATCGTTGTTGCGACGATGGCCGATGAGTCTCCGTTCAAGTTGACGTGGGGATTAGACGGGGTGGCCGGCCCAATCGGCTCAAATGGTAACAACCTCGGAAAATTCGTCGCGGAGGTTGTCACGCAAACACCGGGGCAGGGTGGCCTTGATGGCGAACAATGGTCCCGAACCGGATACAGGCCGACACCTACGATCATTGAAGCGGCGCAGGCGCTCTATCAAGGACACCGCGTGGAAAGCATCACTCGGTCCGACGCCGGCGCAAAGAATCTGAGCGAGACAGCGGCCTGCCTCGCTGAGATTATTGAAGACGCCAAGGCGCACGAGCACAAGTCAATTTGCTTCGTGACTGGTGTGCCTGGCGCCGGAAAAACGTTGGCTGGTCTCAATTTGGTGACCCTCCGAACTAAGGCTCACGAAGAAGAGCACGCAGTGTTTCTTTCCGGCAATGGACCGCTTGTCGAGGTGCTGCGCGAAGCGCTCGCCCGGGACGAGTATGGAAGGCTAAAAGAGCGGGGTCAAAAGACCAAGAAAGCCGACGCCGCCCGGAAAGTGAACAGCTTTGTTCAGAACATCATGCACTTTCGGGACGGCAATCTGACGACCACAGAGCCTCCCATTGAGCGGGTAGCAGTATTTGACGAGGCACAGCGCGCTTGGGATAAGACTCACTTAGCGAAGTTCATGGGCCAGAAACGAGGCCAGTCTGATTTTCAGATGTCGGAGCCCGAATTCCTTATCAGCGTGATGGATCGGCATGACGGCTGGTGCGTCATCATTTGCCTGATTGGGGGAGGGCAGGAAATCAACGCCGGTGAGGCTGGCTTGACCGAGTGGTTTTCGGCGCTCAAGCGCAGTTTCCGTGGCTGGAAAGTCTACACTTCTACGAAGCTGGCGCACCGGGACTATCACTGGCGGCAGGATCTTGCGGCCGAGCTCGAGGGGCTCGACAGGCAATCCTTGTCGGCGCTCCACCTTGCTGTCTCGGTTCGATCGTTTCGTGCCGAAAAGTTGTCGGAGTTTGTTGGTGCATTGGTAGCAGGTGAGGCTGATGAGGCCGGGCAAATCTATCAGGCGATTAAGGCGTCATATCCGATCGCGGTAACGCGAAGTCTAGTTCAGGCAAAGCAGTGGCTTCGCAATCGCGCGCGAGGCTCTGAACGGATTGGTCTGGTGGCGTCATCAGGTGCATCGCGCCTTAAGCCAGAGGGGATCAACGTCCACGAAAAGATTGATGCACCAACCTGGTTCCTGAACGGAAAAGACGACGTTCGCTCGTCCCATTATATGGAAGACCCTGCGACCGAGTTCGACATACAGGGCCTTGAGCTCGACTGGGTGGGAGTCTGATGGGACGCCGATTTTCGCTCAGTCGATGGCAAATGGCAGTGCTATCGGTTTTCGGGGACGCGCTGGCAGAACGTCAATGATGACAACCGCAAGATCTACCTGGCCAACGCCTACCGTGTGCTGCTAACGCGCGCCCGCCAGGGCATGGTCATCTACGTCCCGGCGGGCGATGTCATCGACGCCACTCGTCCGCCGTCGTACTACGACGGAACAGCAGCTTTCTTCTCAAAATGCGGTCTGCCACTTATTTGATAGGCGCGCGATTGCGGCTAGCAAATGGGCCATCGACCGACTTCTTCCATAATTTCTCATATCCGCATGACGTCAGATGTTCGCAAGAAAGCGGACGTGTCGTCGATCGGTTTCGCGGTCCGTTAGTGACTCTGGTGGCGCCGTGACGTTCAGCGTGATGGCGTAGGCGATCTGCGCCTCGTCATCATTGGGATAGCAAACGTCGTCTTTTCGTCGCCCGAATAGAATGCCAGCATCGCGTCGATATAGTCGCGTTCGCGTTCGCTCTTGGCGCCGAGTGCCTTGGCCTTTTGCAGCGCGGCGAGGCCTTCGGTGAGGTTTTCCTTCGGCGCGGGAAAATGCGGATTGTACAGCAAGCTCAGGGCAATGCCCCAATAGGCGATTCGCTTCGAAGTTTCTTAAATTTTGCTGGGTACCTGTTCCGGGCATGGTGACCGGAGGAAAGATATGAGTAAGCGGGCCAAACGTGGAAAGGCAGAAACGCTCGCACTACCAATGGCCGCGAGAGTTGCAGTTGGCGTCGTGGCCGTCGCCGCATTGGGATACAGCTTGCTGTCTCGCCCGACGAGCGTGCAACCGATACGGAAGCCGTCCGCTCCCCAAGCCCTAGCATCGTCAACTCCGGTTCACGTGTCAACTCCAGTTCATGCATCAGCGCCAGCTCCGGCTCCGATTTCGGCCCCGGCGACTCTGGTCGAACCACCAAAAGCTGCTGACGGTCCCGGAGCATTTGTTCGGCAGGTGGTTGACTACGCCAGCCACCAAACGCCGGGCACCGTGATCATCGATACCAAAAACACATTCCCGTATTTCGTTCTGAGCGACACGCAAGCAATGCGCTACGGCATCGGTGTTGGCCGCGAAGGTTTCTCGTGGTCCGGCGAGCAGACTGTGGCCCGTAAAACAGAATGGCCGGATTGGCGTCCACCTCTAGAGATGATTTCGCGTCAGCCTTATCTGCCGCGGTTTATGGCAGGCGGTCCCGGCAACCCGCTCGGCGCTCGGGCGATGTATCTGGGCG
>NZ_JBVBEF010000105.1:0-26225 GCF_055456055.1 Bradyrhizobium sp. LeoB3 | reverse complement strand
TGGTCCTACCCCCGTGCTTTTTGTTGCACGGGACCCATGGGTGCAACCGGCACCCGGCTTTCCCTGCGCCCTCTGTTTGGTGAGAGGGTGGAAAGTAAAGCAAAGCTCGGACGCATGGCGCCGCGACAATGCGAACTCACATCCTCACGCTGTTTGACAGTTGAATCAGCTCTCACCCCGTCGTCCCGGGCTTGACCCGGGACCCATAACCACAGGCTTTGGTGATGTGCTCCGCTGCAACCGCTCGCTCGCGCCACAACAGCTCCCTGTGGTTATGGGTCCCCGCCTTCGCGGGGACGACAGAGTCGTAGGATGGGTAGAGCGGAGCGAAACCCATCATTCGCGCGGCTTGTTCCATCGCGATGGGTTTCGCTGCGCTCTACCCATCCTACGGGATCGCAACAGCACCTCACACCGGCAGCGCGATCGAATACTTCACCTGGCTCAATGCAAAGCTCGACTCGATCGAGGCGATACCGTCGAGCCGCGTCAGCTTGTTCTTCAGGAACGCTTCATAGGAGGAGAGGTCGGCGGCGACGACGCGCAGGAGATAGTCACGGTTGCCCGTCATCAGATAGCATTCCAGAACCTCGTCCCATTTCGAGATCGCGCGCGCGAAGCGGTTGAGGTCTTCCTCCTTCTGCCGCGCCAGCTTGATCGAGATGAAGACGCTGACATGCAGCCCGAGCGCCTTCTGGTCGACGGTGGCGATATAGCGCGTGATCACGCCGCGCTCTTCCAGGAGCTTCACGCGGCGGTGACACGGCGAGACCGACAGGCCGACCTTGTCGGCGAGCTCCTGCATGGTCATGCGGCTGTCGGTCTGCAGCAGGCTGAGGATCTTGCGGTCGATGGCGTCTAGCGCTGGCATTGGGATGAACTCGCAGTTTGGAAGCAGGACGTGGGAATTTATCCCAATCCTGGACGGTATGTCGCAAGAAATTGAGATTTTTGCCGATGGCGACACCGCTAAAATCGGCGCATATTTGAATCACGCCCGGAGCACGATCATGGGAATTGCGCCCGCTCGCCTGGAACTGTTGTCCGCGCTGGCGCGGAAGGTGCTCTGGCTGTCGTCATGGACGATCCATCACGCCAACCACATCCGCGCCAATGCGGATGGGCTGAAGGTCGGCGGCCACCAGGCATCATCAGCCTCGCTCGCCAACATCATGTCGGCGCTCTATTTCTCGGTGCTGCGCCCACAGGACCGCGTCGCGGTGAAGCCGCATGCGAGCCCTGTGTTCCATGCGATCCAGTATCTGTTCGGGCATCAGACCCGCGAGAAGCTGGAGAATTTTCGCGGCTACAAGGGCGCGCAGTCCTATCCATCGCGCACCAAGGACGTCGACGACGTCGATTTCTCCACCGGCTCGGTCGGGCTCGGCGTGGCGCAGACGCTGTTCGCCTCGCTGGTGCAGGACTACGTCAAATCGCACGGCTGGATGCAGGACCGTCCCGAAGGCCGCATGATCGCGCTGGTCGGCGATGCCGAGATGGACGAGGGCAACATCTTCGAGGCGCTGCTCGAAGGGTGGAAGCACGGGTTGCGCAACACCTGGTGGGTGGTCGACTATAACAGGCAGTCGCTCGATGCCGTCGTGCGCGAAGGATTGTGGGCCAAGTTCGAAACCATGTTCCGCAATTTCGGCTGGGACGTGGTCATCGTCAAATATGGCAAGCTGATGCTCGAGGCTTTCGCCGAGCCGGGCGGGGAGGCGTTGAAGCGCTGGATCGACAATTGCCCGAACCAGATGTATGCCGCGCTCTGCTTCCAGGGCGGCGCTGCCTTCCGCAAGCATCTGCAGGACGACATCGGCGACCAGGGACCGGTCTCGGCCCTGATCGACCGCCGCAGCGATGAGGAGCTGCTGGCGCTGATGTCCAATCTCGGCGGCCATGACATGGCGAGTATGATCGAGGCGTTCGAGGCGATCGATCACGATCGTCCGGTCTGCTTCATCGCCTACACCATCAAGGGCGTCGGCCTGCCGTTCCAGGGCCACAAGGACAACCATGCCGGCTTGATGACGGTCGCGCAGATGGAGAAATGGCGCGCGAGCCAGAACATCCGGCCGGGCCATGAGTGGGAGAAGTTCGAAGGCCTGTCGCAGGATCCGGCCGCGCTCGAAGCGTTCCTGGGCGAGGCGCCATTCAACCGCGAGGGACGGCGCCGGCTGGAGGCGCCTCAGATTGAAGTGCCGCCGCAACTTGCCTACAAGCCGTCGGCGCAGATGTCGACGCAGCAGGGCTTTGGCCTGGTGCTGAACGAGATCGCCCGTGGTGATAGTGCGCTCGCCTCGCGCATCGTCACGGTGTCGCCCGATGTCACGGTGTCAACCAATCTCGGCGCCTGGGTCAACCGCCGCGGCCTGTTCGCGAAGGCGGAGAACCACGATCTGTTCCGGCAGGAGAAGATTCCCTCCGCCTACACCTGGGAATATTCGCCGAAGGGACAGCATTTCGAGCTCGGGATCGCCGAGATGAACCTGTTCATCCTGCTCTCGGCGCTCGGGTTGTCGCACCAGATTAACGGCGAGCGGCTGCTGCCGGTCGGCACGCTCTACGATCCCTTCATCGAGCGCGGCCTCGATGCGCTGAACTATGCCTGCTACCAGGATGCGCGCTTCATGGTGGCGGCGACGCCATCGGGCGTGACGCTGGCGCCCGAAGGCGGCGCGCATCAGTCGATCAAGACGCCGCTGATCGGCATCGGCCAGGATGGGCTCACCGCATTCGAGCCTGCCTTCGTCGACGAACTCGCGGTGATGATGGGATGGGGCTTCCAGCACATGCAGCGTGAGGGCGGCGAGGGCGGCTCGGTTTACTTGCGGCTGTCGACCCGGACCATCGAGCAGCCGCAGCGGATCATGACGGGCGAACTGCAGCGCGACATCACCGACGGCGCCTATTGGCTGCGGCGGCCGGGGCCGAACTGTGATATCGTGGTTGCCTATACCGGCACGGTTGCGCCGGAGGCGATCGAGGCGGTTGGTTTCATCGGCGAGAGCCATCGCGATGTCGGCCTGCTCGCCATCACCTCCGCTGACCGGCTTCATGCCGGATGGACCGCGGCACGGAATTTGCGTCGTGACCGGCGCGGCGTGCAGCATCTCAGCCATGTCGAAAAGCTGCTCTCGGTCCTGCACCGCGACTGCGGTCTCGTCACCGTGCTCGATGGCCATCCGGCTTCGCTCGGCTGGCTAGGCAGCGTGCGCGGCCATCGCGTCGAGGCATTGGGGGTGGAGCATTTCGGCCAGACCGGCTCGATCGGCGACCTCTATCGCCACCACGGCATCGACGCCAACGCCATCATCGATGCCGCCGAAGCGGTAACCATCGGGGCCCCGGTGCGGCACCGCAAAATGGCGGTGTAAGGCAGGAGGACGGAGAGGGGAGGGAGCGACAGCGAGCCGTCTTGCCACCATCGCAAGGCTGATCTTATATCCGGTGTCCGCCGCATCGCGGCGCCACCGCATATGGCGGGTTCAACTGATCAAGCTTTCGTGCAAGGATGCCTGCCGAACGCTTCCGTTCTGTTCTCCATACGCCCCGCACAAGAGGTTTCCGATGGTCAACCGCCTGCAATTCTATATCGACGGCGCCTGGGTCGATCCCGTCGTCAAGAAGTCCACCCCCGTCATCAATCCGGCGACCGAAGAGGCGATGTATGAGGTGGCGCTCGGCTCCAAGGTCGACGTCGACAAGGCTGTGGCTGCCGCCAAGCGCGCCTTCGAGACCTATTCGCAGACCAGCCGCGAGGAGCGCGTCGCGCTTTTGACCAAGATCGTCGAGATCTACAAGCGCCGCATGAAGGAGATCGGCGCCGCCGTCTCCGACGAGATGGGCGCCCCGCTCCCGATGGCGGAGAAGCTGCAGGCCGGCGCTGGCCTCGGCCATCTCATGAACACTTTAGAAGTCCTCAAGAAGTACGAGTTCGAGGAGACCATGGGCACCGCCGTGATCGTGCGCGAGCCGGTCGGCGTCATCGGCATGATCACGCCCTGGAACTGGCCCTTGAACCAGATCGCCTGCAAGGTCGCGCCCGCGCTGGCGGCCGGCTGCACCATGATCCTGAAGCCGTCCGAGTTCACGCCGACCTCGGCGCTGATCTTCGCCGAGATCCTCGATGAAGCCGGCGTGCCGAAGGGCGTGTTCAACCTGCTCAACGGCCTTGGCCCCGAAGTCGGCGCCGCCATGAGCGAGCATCCTGATATCGACATGATTTCGTTCACCGGTTCGACCCGCGCCGGCGTCGATGTCGCCAAGCGCGCCGCGCCGACCGTCAAGCGCGTGAGCCAGGAACTTGGCGGCAAGTCGCCGAACGTCATCCTCGACGACGCCGACCTTGTAAAGGCGGTGACCGGCGGCGTCATGCACATGTTCAACAATTCCGGCCAGTCCTGCAACGCGCCGTCGCGGATGATCGTGCCGCTGTCGAAGATGAAGGAAGTGGCCGCGATCGCCAAGGGCGTCGCCGACAAGACCAAGGCCGGCGATCCCCGCGCCGACGGCACCACCATCGGCCCGGTCGTCAACCGCGGCCAGTGGGACAAGATCCAGGCGCTGATCCAGAAAGGCATCGACGAAGGCGCAACGCTTGTCGCCGGTGGTCCTGGCCTGCCGGAGGGCGTCAACAAGGGCTTCTACGTCCGCCCGACCATCTTCGCCGACGTCACCAACGAGATGACGATCGCCCGCGAGGAAATCTTCGGGCCGGTGCTGACCATCATCGGCGCCAAGGACGAGGAAGACGCGGTGCGCATCGCCAATGACACGCCCTATGGTCTCGCGGGCTACGTCTCCGCCGGCACGGTTGAGCGTGCGCGCAAGGTCGGTCGCCAGATCCGCGCCGGCAACGTCAACCTGCAGGGCGTTCCGAACGAACGCACCGCGCCGTTCGGCGGCTACAAGCAGTCCGGCAACGGCCGCGAATGGGGCAGGTTCGGCCTGGAAGAATATCTCGAGGTGAAGGCCGTCGCCGGCTTCAACGCGGCGTAAACCCTTTCACGACACCATTGCGGCGTCGGGGCTCTCGCTCCGGCGCCGTGTTTCTACCCGCCGAGCGCGCCTTGCGTGTTCACATAAAGCGCATAGATCGACTGGCTGGCGGCCATGAACAGGCGGTTGCGCTTGAGGCCGCCGAAGCAGAGGTTGGCGCAGCGTTCCGGCAACGCGATCCGGCCGATCATGACGCCGTCGGGCGCGAAGATGACGACGCCATCGAGTTCGGGATCGCCCATGCCCCAGCCGCACCAGAGGTTGCCGTCGATGTCGCAGCGCATGCCGTCGGGCGTGCCCGGGCCGGCATCGACGAAGACGCGCTTGTTGGCAATCTTGTCGCCACCAGGCGCGACGTCATAGGCAAGAATCTTGCGGTTCGGCGCGCCGCGGGATTCCACGATGTAGAGGATCTTCTCATCCGGCGAGAAGCACAGCCCGTTCGGCCCCAGGACGCCCTCGGCGACGATGGTCGCTTTGCCGGTCTCGCCGTCGATCCGGTAGACGTTGGCATCGATCTCGGGCTCGGCCTTGTAGCCTTCATAGTTGCCGAGCAGGCCGAAGATGGGATCGGTGAACCAGATCGATCCGTCGGACTTCACGACAACGTCATTGGGCGAGTTCAGCCGTTTGCCGCCAAAGGAGTCGATCAACACCGTGATCGAACCGTCATATTCGGTGCGCACCACGCGGCGGCCGCCGTGCTCGCAGGTGACGAGCCGGCCCTGCCGATCGCGGGTGTTGCCATTGGCGAAGTTGGAGGGCTTGCGGAAGATGCTGACCGCGCCGGTTTCCTCTTCCCACTTGATGATGCGCTGGTTGGGGATGTCACTGCACAGGAGATAACGCCCGTCACCGAACCAGACCGGGCCCTCGGCCCAGCGTAGGCCGGTGGTCAGCCGTTCCACCGCCGAGAGCTTGAGCCAGTATTTCTCGAAGCGCGGATCGAGCGCATGGATCGCGGGATCGGGATAGAACGTCGCCGGACGCCAGCCGGCGGGATGCGTATCGGACATTTGCTGTTCTCGTTGTGATGTTTCCTCGCGCCTCATTTTGCTATCATTGTCAGACACCGACCGCAAATCGGCGGAAACAACGAGCGAAGAAACGGGGGACGAAATGCCACGCATCCTGATGACCGGCGCAGCCGGCGGTATCGGCTCCAGCCTGCGCAAGCTGCTGCCGCCGATCTATCCCGACCTCGTGCTCAGCGATCTCAAGGCGCCAACCGATCTGGGCGCAAACGAAACATTCAAGCCTGCCGATCTCGCCGACCTCGCGCAGGTCGAGGCGATCTGCGAGGGCGTCGACGGCATCCTGCATTTCGGCGGCTATTCGGTCGAGGGCCCCTGGGATTCCATCCTGCAGTCCAACATCATCGGCTGCTACAATCTGTTCGAGGCCGCTCGCAAGAAGGGCGTGAAGCGCGTGATCTTCGCTTCCTCGAACCACGCGGTCGGCTTCTATCCGCGCCATCACCGTATCGGCACCGATGTCACTGCGCGTCCCGACAGCCGCTACGGCGTCAGCAAGGTCTTTGGCGAGGCGGTCGGCGCGCTCTATGCCGACAAGCACGGTTTGAACGTGACCTGCCTGAGGATCGGCAATTTCGGTGACAAACCGCTCGATCATCGCCGGCTCTCGATCTGGCTGAAGCCGGAGGACTTGGTGCAGCTCTGCCGCATCGGGCTCGAGCATCCCGATATCCATTTCGAGATCTTTTACGGCGCCTCCCACAACGAACGCGCCTGGTGGGACAATCACCGTGCCTACGATCTCGGCTATCGCCCGACCGGCCGCGCGGAGGAGTTCCGCGAGCACGCAATGGCCGAGCAGGCCAAGCTGCCACCCGATCCGGTCAGCGACTTCTACCAGGGCGGCGCGTTCTGCGGCATGGAGTTCGACGGTGATGAGGGAAGGATCATCGATTGGAAGAAATAGTCAGTCTTCGCATGGAGGAAGTTGCTTGAACTCCTCCGGCCGCTGCCGCTGCAATTCCTTTAAACTTTGCTGGGCTTCTTCAAATACGCGAGGTTCACTTCCTGGTCCGTCGTAGACTTTGGCGAAATCAACCGAGGAAAACAGGATTTTGATCTCTTGGCCGTTCGTATCGAGCGCTTTTGAGGTTATCGTTTGAGAGCGCTTCAATCGCCCGATGAGTTCGTTGTCAATCTTAAGTGTGCCTACGCAGCTGGTGGGGTAACAACGAGGATTGGCTATGGAAATCGGGTCATCTTGGTCGATCTGAACACTGATTGGTCCGTCGAGCCCGCGTCTCGTTCCGAACTGCGCGGACAAGGTCGCGCCGTCGTTCTGTAAGGCGATTGTAAGGCTGCCGCCGGCCGGCTGACATGAACCGCTTGCACCGATCCCGACGAAGCAGTTTGCGTTGTTGTTCAGACAAATTTTGATCCACGGCTGGTATGCGAGCTGCGTGGCGCGAGGATCGGCAGCCAAGCCTGCGCTAAGGAGTGTGAGATATGCTGTGATCGACGAAAGTAACATATGCACGAATTTCATGAGCACGCCGTCCCGATTGCGATGAGCCTGGTTTGCTATTGCGTCTTTGTTGTCGCCCGTGATGCGCCGGAGATAATAATCGATTAGATACGACCCTTTGGATGTTCGGCTAGCCCTGCCGGGTAGCTAGGTATCCAACGTTGACAACAATCTGCCAGGCTCCTTTAGTGCCTGCACTGTAA
Organism: Bradyrhizobium sp. LeoB3; assembly: GCF_055456055.1. NCBI lineage: Bacteria > Pseudomonadati > Pseudomonadota > Alphaproteobacteria > Hyphomicrobiales > Nitrobacteraceae > Bradyrhizobium > Bradyrhizobium sp. LeoB3. Next base: position 18,522 of record NZ_JBVBEF010000105.1, on the reverse strand, counting down.
CCGAAGGAAACAAGAAAATGGCTGAAGGTCTGCGCAAGGGGCTGACGAGCTATGGCGACGCCGGGTTCTCGCTATTCCTGCGCAAAGCCTTTATCAAGGCGATGGGCTATTCGGACGACGCGCTCGATCGTCCGATCGTCGGCATCACTAATACCTATAGCGACTACAATCCCTGCCACGGCAACGTCCCGCAGATCCTCGAGGCGGTGAAGCGCGGCGTGATGCTGTCAGGTGCGATGCCGTTCGTGTTCCCGACGATCTCGATTGCCGAGAGCTTTGCCCATCCGACCTCGATGTATCTGCGCAATCTGATGGCGATGGACACGGAGGAGATGATCCGCGCCCAGCCGATGGACGCGGTGGTCGTGATTGGCGGCTGCGACAAGACGCTGCCGGCGCAGATCATGGCCGCGGTCAGCGCCGATCTGCCGACGGTCGTCATCCCCGTCGGACCGATGGTGGTCGGCCATCACAAGGGCGAGGTGTTAGGGGCCTGCACCGATTGCCGGCGGTTGTGGGGGAAATACCGGGCTGGCGAGATCGACGATAACGAGATCGAGGCGGTCAACGGCCGGCTCGCGCCTTCGGTCGGCACCTGCATGGTGATGGGCACCGCCTCCACCATGGCCTGCGTCACCGAGGCGCTCGGACTGTCGCTGCCGATGAGTGCGACGATCCCGGCGCCGCACGCTGAGCGCTTCCGCTCCGCGGAAGCGAGCGGCAGGACCGCCGCCGCGATGGCAAAGGCCAAGGGGCCGAAGCCGAGCGAAATCCTGACGCCGGCCTCGTTCCGCAATGCGCAGGTCGTATTGCAGGCGATCGGCGGTTCGACCAATGGTCTCATCCATCTGACTGCCATCGCACATCGCTCGCCGCACAAGATCGACCTCGAAGCTTTCGATAAGCTCGGCCGCGAGGTGCCTGTTTTGGTCGACCTGAAGCCATCGGGCGAGCATTACATGGAGCATTTCCATCATGCCGGCGGCGTGCCGAAGCTGATGGCGCAGCTCGGCGATCTCATCCATCTCGATGCGAAAACCATCACGGGGCAGACGCTGCGCGAGGTCGTTGCGGCAGCCGAGGACGTGCCGGGGCAGGATGCGATCCGCTCGCGCCAGAATCCGATCAAGGCCGAGGGCGCGATGGCGATCCTGCACGGCAATCTGGCGCCGCGCGGCGCAGTCATCAAGCAGTCCGCCGCGAGCCCGAAGCTGTTGCAGCATACCGGGCGCGCCGTCGTGTTCGAATCCGTCGAAGACATGACGCTCCGCGTCGATGATCCCGAATTGGATGTCACCGCCGACGACGTGCTGGTGCTGCGCAACGCCGGACCCAAGGGTGCGCCCGGCATGCCCGAGGCAGGGTATCTCCCGATCCCCAGGAAGCTTGCACGTGCCGGTGTGAAGGACATGGTGCGGATTTCGGATGCGCGCATGAGCGGCACGGCGTTCGGCACCATCGTGCTGCACATCACGCCTGAATCGGCCGTCGGCGGTCCGCTGGCGCTCGTGAAGAACGGCGACATGATCCAGCTCGATGTCGCCAAGCGCCGCATCGATCTTCTGGTCGACGAGGCCGAATTGCAGAAGCGCCGCGCCGCGCTGGCCCCGCGGGCTACGCCCGATTGGGCGAAGCGCGGCTATGCGCACCTCTTCAACGAGACCATCTTGCAGGCCGATGAAGGCTGCGATTTCGATTTCATGCGCGTCGGTGGGAAGGAGTAGGACTCCAACTTATTTCGACTTGCTGGTGAATTTTTTCACGGCGATGCGGAATTCATCCGTCTGCATGCAGTCGATGATGGCGTCGCGCTCGGCGTCGAGTTGCGCCTGGATCGGCGTCGTCGGCGCGCGGTGAATCAGGGCCTTGGTCGCGGCCAGCCCTGCCGGCGCATTCTGCGCGAGCCTCAGCGCAAACTCGCGTGTCGCGGCCTTCAGCTCGATTGCCGGAACCACCTTCGCGACGAGGCCCCAATCGTAAGCCTGCGCCGCCGAAAAACCGTCCTCGGCCAGGAATATCTGCAGCGCACGGCGAGGCCCAACGCTCGCGGCAAGTCCGACGGTGCCGCCGCCATCGGGCGAGACGCCGATTTTGGCATAGGCCGGCGTGAAGCGGGCGTCTTCGGCCGCGATGCAGAGATCGGCAACGAAGGCGAGCGACAGGCCGGCGCCGGCCGCCGAACCGTGCACGCTCGCCAGCACGAGCTTGGGCATCCGCCGGAGAGCCGCGATGAAGGCGTGGTAGTGCTTGAGCAGCTCGCCGACCACCGGCATGACCTTGTCAGCTTCGACCGCAGCACCAATGGTTTGCAGATCGCCGCCGGCGCAGAAAGCGCGGCCCGCGCCTTCGATCACCAGCACGCGGATATTGTCGTTGCCCTCGACTTCAGCGCCAAACTGCTCGAGCTTCTTTGCGATCGACAGATCGATCGCGTTGAAGGCCGCCGGCCGGTTGAGGGTAATTGTCGCAATCGCGCCGTCGATGTTAAGCAGCGCCGGGTCGGTAGCAGAGGGTGTTGGCATGAGCGGCCTCCGGGATGGTTGGCCGACATTTAAGGCGCAGATCGCAGGGGTGACAATCCCACTCTCCATAAAATGCCGCCTTATTTGGTTTCGCCGCCGGAAACACTCTTGCATCGCGGCAAAGCATGAGGCCAAATGGCGCCTGCCATCGTTCGGGACGCGGACACGAGCGCCGCACGGACGACGCGAACAAGCCAACATCTAAGTGAGGAAATGGCATGGGTCGCTTCAGCGCGCTCGTAACTGGATTGTTGCGATGACGACAGGACCGGTGATCATCGTCGGCGCGGGGCATGCCGGCTTCCAGCTAGCGGCGTCCCTGCGGCAGGACGGCTTTGCCGAGCGCATCGCGCTCATCAATGACGAAGGCCATCTGCCATACCAGCGTCCGCCTTTGTCGAAGGCTTACCTCAAGGGAACCGGCGGGCCGGCGACGCTGATGTTCCGACCGGGAAAATTCTATCTCGACCAGGGCATCGAACTGATCACCGATCGGTCCGTGTCGATCGATCGTGCTGCGCGAAAGATCATGCTCCATTCCGGCGCGTCGCTCGATTACGGGCACCTGGTGCTTGCGACCGGCGCACGCAACCGGCTGCTCGATATCCCCAATGCCAATCTGGAAGCGGTGCGCTACCTGCGTACCCTGGACGAGAGCGAAGCGTTGCGACATCTGCTCAAGCCCGGCCTGCGCGTCGTCGTGATCGGCGCCGGCTTCATCGGGCTGGAGTTCGCCGCAACCGCGCGCGCGAAGGGGCTTGAGGTCGATGTGGTCGAACTGGCGGGACGCGTCATGGCGCGCGCGGTGACGGCGGAAATCTCCGGCTACTTCCAGTCGTGGCATACGGCCGCCGGCATCCGCATCCATCTCGGCGTTCAGGTCACGAGCATCGAGGCCGATGGCGCCAGGGTGACCGGCGTCAGCCTCAGCGACGGCCGGCATATCCCGGCCGACCTCGTCGTGGTCGGCGTCGGTGTGTTACCGAATGTCGAGATCGCGGCGGAAGCCGGCTTGCCGGTGGCGTCCGGCATCATCGTCGACGAGCATCTGCTCACCTCGGATCCGAATATCTCGGCCATCGGCGATTGCGCGCTCTACAAGAGCGAGCGGTTCGGCGGCTCGCTACGGCTGGAGTCGGTGCAGAACGCGACCGACCATGCCCGCTGCGTCGCCGCGCGGCTCACGGGCCATGCGAAAGCCTATGATGGGCTGCCGTGGTTCTGGAGCGACCAGGGGCCCGACAAATTGCAGATGGCAGGCCTGACCACCGGCTATGATCGCGTCGTGGTGCGCGGTGATCGCGAGCAGGGACAGTTCTCGGCATTTTGTTATCGCGATGGCCATCTCGTCGGCATCGAATCCGTCAACCGTGCCGGCGACCATATGTTCGGCCGAAGATTGCTCGGCGCTGGCGGCTCGATCACGCCGGAGCAGGCGGCCGATCCGTCGTTTGATCTCAAGAGCGCATTGAAGTGAATTTGTCGGGTGGGCAAAGCGCAGCGCGCCCACCTTCGAGAGCACAGCATGAAATGGTGGGCACGCTACGCTTTGCCCACCCTACGTGTTGAGTATATTCGCAACCTCTGCCGCAGTCGGCATCGATGGCGCGGCGCCCATTCGTTGCACGCAGATGGATGCGGCGGCGGTGGCGTAACCCAGCGCATCACGAAGATTGTTTCCGCCGGCGAGTTGCGAGGCCAGTGCGCCGACGAAGCAATCGCCGGCGCCCGTGGTGTCGATCGCCTCGACCTCGCGCCCGGCCACGATCAGCGGCTCATCTTTGACCAGCGCCAGCACGCCGCGTTTGCCGAGCGTGACGCAGATGATTCTGTCGCTTCCCGCCAATGAATGGGCGGCATCGATAAAGCGGGTGTAATCGTCGTTGTCGCGCAGCTCGCGTCCCGTCAGCAAGCCCAGTTCGGTTTCGTTGAGGACGAGAATATCGACGAGGTCGAGCAATTCGCCGTCGAATTTCCTGGCCGGTGCGGGATTGAGGACCGTGGTAGCACCGGCGGCGCGGGCGCTCTTGAAGAAGGCGGTGATAGCCGCCTGCGGGATTTCGAACTGGCTCACCGCAATGTCGCCCTTTGCCAGCACGGGCATTGCGACGTTGCCGGCATCGACCAGTGCATTCGCGCCGGGCACCACGACGATGGTGTTATCCGCATCCGCGACGGTGATGATCGCGGTGCCCGTATGCGCCTCGGGCGTGTCCTTGACGAAGCTGAGGTCGACGCCTTGGGCTGCGAGGAACGTCCGCAACTGCTCTCCGAAAGCGTCCTTGCCCAGCCGGCCGATCAGCGTGGTTGGCGCGCCGAGCTTGGCGGCGGCGACGGCCTGGTTGGCGCCTTTGCCGCCGGGGAAATAGAGCACAGCGCTGCCCGCGACGGTTTCGCCGACGCGCGGGTGACGCTCGGCGGTTGCGACCACATCCATGTTGATGCTGCCGGCGACGAAAACCCGCCGCATGCCAAGAGCGCTCCCTTACGCGTTGATCTGGAACTCCCGCTTCACCGCCTCGATGTCGGTAAGCGTCGGCAGGCCTGCCTCGTTGCCGAGCTTCTGGATCTTGTAGGTCGACGCCGCGCGCGCGAACTCGAAATGATCGCTCCAGGTTTTGCCGGGATGGGCGAGATAGGAATAGATATAGGCGCCATGGAACACATCGCCGGCGCCGTTGGTGTCGATCACGCGCTCGCGCGGGATCGGCAGCGCAGGCGTGGTGCGGACCACGCCGGCTTCGTCATACCAGAGCAGGCCCTTCTCGCCCTGCGTCACTCCGCCAACCCGGCAGCCGCGGCCCTTGAGATAATCGAGCATCTTTTCCGGCGTCAGGTCCATCTGCTCGCAGAGGCGCTCGGCGACGATCGCGACGTCGATATATTCCAATAGCTCATGGGTGTTGGTGCGCAGGCCGCCGCCGTCGAGCGAGGTCAGGATGCCATCCTCGCGGCAAAGCTTTGCATAATGAATGGCAGCGTCCGGCTGGTGGCCGTCGATATGCAGCGCGCGGCAGCCCTTCAGGTTCAACAGCGGGAAGGGATGAATATGCTCGTCGTCGCGGCAGCGGACGATGGCGCGCTTGCCATCCTTCGGCATGATGAAGGACAGCGAGGATGAGTTGACCTTGCGCGGATGGACGGAGATTCCGTACTTCGCGGCCATGTCCCAGAACATCCGCCCGAGCCAATCATTCGCCATCGTGGCGATCAGGTCCGGCACGATGCCGAGCTTGGCGCAGCAAAATGCCGCAGTGACGGCATTGCCGCCGAAGGAGACCGCATAGGCGTCGGCCACATGTTTCTCGTCGCCGGTCGGCAGATGGTCGGTGATGAAGGTGACGTCGATATAGGTCTGTCCGATGAAGAGGGCCTGCATTCGTTTTCCGTCGTGAGGTGATGGGTGGTCCCGGCGGCAGCTTCAGCTTAGCACCGGATATTATGTGCGTTCGCCGAAATTATTCGCAACCATGCCGTCTTTGCGGCTTGAGATGGCCAAGTGAGCGGACTACCACCGTTCCGGCGTTTGCCAGCATGCCGTCCGATAACGGACGGTGGCTGTCCCGAGTTCCTGGTTGCAATACAATGGGGGTAGGGCGATGACCGTATATTCCGGGCCGGTGTTCGAGATGGCGACGAACCAGTTCAACGTGATCGCCAACCATCTCGAAATCCCCATGGACGAGCGCGACCGGCTGCTGATGCCGAAACGCTCGGTGACGGTCTCCTGCCCAATCCACCGCGATGACGGCACGGTGGCGGTGTTCGAGGGCTATCGCGTTCAGCACCATCTCACCATGGGCCCGACCAAAGGCGGCACCCGCTTCGCGCCCTCGGTCGATATCGGCGAGGTCGCCGCACTCGCGATCTGGATGAGCTGGAAATGCGCCCTTGTCGGTCTTCCCTATGGCGGCGCCAAGGGCGGGGTCAATGTCGACGTGACGCAGATCTCCAAGCGTGAACTGGAGTCGCTGTCGCGGCGCTACATGCAGGAGATGATTCCCTTCGTCGGCCCCCACACCGATGTGATGGCCCCGGACATGGGCACCAATGAGCAGGTGATGGCCTGGTTCATGGATACCTACTCGATGTACCAGGGCCAGACTGTGACCGAGATCGTCACGGGAAAGCCGGTCTCTTCCGGCGGCACGCTCGGCCGGCGCGAGGCGACCGGCCGCGGCGTCGCCTATCTCGCCAGGCGCGTGCTGAAGGAGCTTGGGATCAATCTCTCCGGCGCCACCGCCGTAGTCCAGGGCTTCGGCAATGTCGGTTCCTATGCCGCGCTGGAGTTGCATCACTACGGCCTCAAGATAACAGCGGTCTCCGACCATACCGGCGCGCTCTATGACGAGAAGGGCCTCGACATCCCGGCGCTGATGCACCATGCGCAGCTCCATGGCAGCATCGCGGGCTTCTCCAACGAACTGCATTTCGATCCGGCCGAGGTGCTGACGCTGCCCTGCGACGTGCTGGTGCCGGCCGCGATGGAGCGCGTGATCGACGCTCGCGTCGCCGGCAAGCTCAGGTGCCGCGTGCTGGCGGAAGGCGCCAACGGTCCGACCACGCCGGAGGCCGATCTTGTCCTGGACAAGCGTCGAGATGAAATATTCCTCATTCCCGATATCCTCTGCAATTCCGGCGGCGTGGTGGTTAGCTACTTCGAATGGGTGCAGGATCTGCAGCAATTGTTTTGGGAAGAGGAGGAGGTGATGCGACGCGAATACCAGATCCTCGACCGCGCCTTCGAGACGATGTTGAAGCGCGCGAAGACGGACAACATCCCGCATCGCACCGCGGCGATGGCGATCGGTGTGGAGAAAGTCCGTGCCGCCAAGAACACGCGGGGGCTGTTCCCATGATCACCGCGCTCGACCATGTCGTCGTCCTCACCGGCGATATCGAGGCGGCGACAGCGGCTCATGAGACGCTGTTCGCACGCTCGCCAGCGTGGAAGAACGTCAGCGGCGGCGCGGCGCGGGTGCTGTTCACGCTGGACAACACATCGGTGGAATTGATGGCGCCGAGCGGCGAGGGCGAGAATGCGGGCCGGATTCGCGCCGTGTTGGCATCGCAGGGCGAGGGGTTAGCGAGCCTGTGCTTCCGCACCAACGATATCGAAAAGATGCATCGCAGGCTGGAGCGGCTGACGCTGCGGCCGGAGCCGGTCTCGGAGGTGGAGAGCCAGGACGAGATTTCCGGCGCGACGTTGTCCTGGAAGCGCACCCGCGCCGCCACTGATGCGACGCGCGGCGTGCGGATGTTCTTCCTCGAGCGGGAGCAGGAGCGCCCGCTCTCGGTGCGCACCCAGCCCGCGGGGATCACCGCCATGGATCACGTGGTGGTTGCGACCGCCGATCCCGAACGCGCCGCCGCGCTCTATGGCGCCCGCCTCGGCCTCGACATGGCGCTGGATCGTTCGCACGCAGATTGGGGCCGGCTGATGTTCTTCCGCTGCGGCGATTTGATCGTCGAGGTCGCGCACAAGCCCGGCAAGACCGAGGCCGATGCACCCGACCGCCTGCGCGGCATCTGCTGGCGCGTCACCGACATCGATGCCACCCATGCGCGGCTCGCTGCCGCCGGCGTCGACGTCTCCGAAATCCGCACCGGCCGCAAGCCGGGCACGCGCGTGATGACCGTGCACAGTGGCACCTGCAGCGTCCCGACGCTGCTGGTGCAGCCGTCCGCCCCCGTCGTGGCGTAACGATTCTCTTTCGCTTCGCTCTACCCATCCTACGTCACCGTGACCGCGGAGATTCATTCTCAAACGCCGTCGGGCGTGCTACATCCAACATTCCGACTGAATTGAGCGATCCGATTGGCCAAGGCAAAGCGAGTTCTGAAGTGGCAGCGTGACCCCGAGGGGATGCGGCTGCGCATCCTGGAGGCGGCGAAGGCCGAGTTCGCCACTCATGGGCTCGCCGGCGCGCGCGTCGACAGCATCGCCAAGAAGGCCGGCGCCAACAAGCGCATGCTCTATTACCACGTCGGCAACAAGGAGGACCTCTACCTCGAGGTGCTCGAAGGCGCCTATGAGAAGATCCGCGCCGAAGAACGCGGGCTTGATCTCGAACATCTCGAGCCGCCGGAGGCGATCGCGCGGCTGATCGATTTCACCTGGAACTATTTCATCCGCAATCCGGAATTCCTGGCGCTGCTGAATACCGAGAATCTTGCGAAAGCGCGGCATTTGAAGCGTTCGACCAAGGTCAAATCGATGCATTCGCCGTTCGTCGAGATGATCCGCACGGTGGTCACACGCGGCGTGAAGAGCGGCGATTTCCGCGCCGCGGTCGATCCGGTGCAGCTCTATATCTCGATCGCCGCGCTTGCCTTCTTCTATCTCTCCAACAGCGCGACGCTGAGCGTGATCTTCGGCCGTGATCTCTTGTCGAAGGACGCTCGCGATGAACGGCTGGAGCACATGATTGCACTGGTGCTGGCGGCGTTGACGGGGAAGTCGATCGCAGCGTTCGGCAAGAGCAAGGCGCCGAAGCTGCAGGTGACCGCGCAGCAGGCGGTTTAGCGAAGCTCGAAATTGTTGCATCGCGTCGTCATGGCCGGGCTTGACCCGGCCATCCACGTTTTTCCAAGTCCATAAGGCGTGGATGTCCGGGTCAAGCCGGGGCATGACGACCAAATGCGCTCAAAATGCCGCGCGAAATCGGGCTGGACAGTATTTATCCAACGGGTTAATTTCCGGTCCTAGAAACGGTCAAGCAGGGAAGCGGAACGTGGCGGAGAGCAAGGAAGCGGGTGGCCTGTCGAGGCTGCTGAATGCGGCGTGGGTGCGCCCATTTCTGTTCCTGGTGTTCATTGTGGCGGCGTGGGACCTCGCCATCCGCCTGTTCCACATTCCCGCCTACCAGATCCCGTCGCCGGGCGACGTCGTCGCCGTGCTGCAGACAGACTGGCCGGAGCTGCTGCGGCAGTCGTGGCCGACGACCTATGCGACGGTCTGTGGTTTCCTGTTGTCGGCACTGTTCGGCATTCCCGTCGCGATGCTGATCGCGGGGTCGAGGACGGTGGAGAGTTATGTCTATCCGCTTCTGGTGTTCTCGCAGTCGGTGCCGAAGATCGCGATCGCGCCGCTGTTCGTGGTCTGGTTCGGGTTCGGCATCATCCCCAAAGTGATCTCGGCGTTCCTGCTCGGTTTCTTCCCGGTGGTGGTCTCGGCGGTGCAGGGATTCAAGTCTGTTGACCCTGACATGGTCGATCTCGCGCGTGCGATGCAGGGCAGCCGCTTCCAGGTGTTCCGTGCTGTCAACCTGCCGCATGCGATGCCCGCGATCTTCTCCGGCCTGAAAGTGTCGGTTACGCTGGCGGTGGTTGGTGCCGTCGTCGGCGAGTTCGTCGGCTCCAATTCCGGCATCGGCTATGTGATGCAGCGCTCGATCGGAACCTTTGACCTGCCCACGATGTTCGCCGCGCTGGTGATCCTGGCGCTGCTCGGCGTCATCCTGTTCTGGATCGTCGACCGCATCGAACGCCTGGTTATTCCCTGGCATGTCAGCCAGCGCGAGGACATTATTTTCGCTTCGTGAGTTATCCGGAAGGACAACAACAAGAGGTTTCGCCCGCAATGACGGGGAGAGGGAGGAGAACAAGATGCGACTGATAGCTGTGGTCTTGGCGACGCTGACCTGGACGGCGATGTCGGTGCTTCCGGCATCGGCCGCCGACAAGGTGGTGCTGATGCTCAACTGGTATGTCTATGGCGAGCACGCGCCGTTCTATTACGGCAAGGCCAAGGGCATCTATGCCGCCGAGGGCATCGATCTCGAGATCCAGGAAGGCCGCGGCTCGGCCGCGACCACGCAGGCGGTGGCCGCCAAGACCGCCAATTTCGGTTATGTCGACATTCCCACCATGATGCGCGCGGCGGTGAAGGGCGCGCCCGTCATCGCGACCGGCGTACTCCTGCAGACCAGCCCGATGTCGGCGATGGGCTTCGTCGACAAGAACATCAGGAAGCCAGAGGATATCAAGGGCAAGACGGTTGCGATCACGCCGGCCGATTCGATGACGCAGATTTGGCCGCTGTTCCTGAAGAAGACCGGCCTGAAGGAGAGCGACTTCCAGACGGTTGCCGGCGACGGCCAGACCAAGCTGAATGCGGTCATCAACGGTCAGGCCGATATGTTGCTCGGCTATGTCATGGACCAGTCGATGAAGATCAAGGACGCCACCGGCAAGGACGTCTATCCGATCAAGTTCGCCGATTACGGTATCCATCTGGTCTCCTCGGGCATCATCGCCAACAGCGACTATGTCAAGGCGAATGCCGATCTCGTTCGCCGCTTCATGTCGGCGACGACCAAGGCGGTGGAAGCCGCCGAGAAGGAGCCGAAGGCGGCGGCGCAGTCGATCCTCGATGCCAACCCCAAGGGCGGCAAGATCGACACGCTGACGCAGGGCTTTGAACTGACGATCCCGCTCTATCGCACCGATGAAACCAAGACCAAGCGGCCGTTCCAGGTCACCGACCAGAACATGAAAGACTCCGTCGACCTCATGGTCGAATATGGCGGGCTCGATGCCAAGGCCAAGGACAATCCGAAGGCCTTCTACACTAACGACTATCTGCCGAAGGGCGACTCGTGAAAGCACCTGCAATGAAGCCGGCGACACAGAGCCATGTGGATCAACCAGCCGCGCATCTGCGGCTGGTGTCCGACCGTGCCGCCGGAGAGGCATCCGGCATCAAGCTGTCCGGAGTCTCCAAGACCTACCGCTCTCGCGACGGCGACGTGCCGTCGCTACGGCCGCTTGACTTCCATATCAATCAAGGCGAGTTCTTCGTCGTGGTCGGCCCATCCGGCTGCGGCAAATCGACTTTGCTGAAGATGATCTCCGGACTGCTGCCGCCGACATCAGGCGAGATCCTGGTCGAGGGCGAGCCGGTGACCAAGCCGCACGGCAATGTCGGTATCGTGTTCCAACACGCGCTGCTGCTGCCGTGGCGGAACATCCTCTCCAATGTGATGCTGCCGATCGACATGAAGAAGCTGCCGCGGGAAAAATACCTGCCGCGCGCGAAGGAGCTTCTGAAGCTGGTCGGCCTCGAAGGCTTCGAGAAGAAGCTGCCGTGGCAGCTCTCCGGCGGCATGCAGCAGCGCGCCTCGATCTGCCGCGCGCTGGTGCATGACCCGAAGATCATGCTGATGGACGAGCCGTTCGGCGCGCTGGACGCGATGACCCGCGAGCGCATGAATGTGGAATTGATGCGGATCCAGCGCGAGACCGGCAAGACGGTGCTGTTGATCACGCACTCGATTCCCGAGGCTGTGTTCCTTGCCGACCGTGTGCTCGTGATGACCGAGCGTCCCGGCGCGATTGCGGCGATCTACGACGTGCCGCTGCCGCGGCCGCGCTCGCTGGATGCAATGTCCGATCCGGTCTTCACCGAGCTGGTGCAGCGCATCCGCAAGCACTTCTTCACCCAGGGATCGCTGGACTAGGACATGCAGGGATCGAGTCACCCTGGCGCGGCATCCTCCCACCTCTCCCCGCTGGGGAGAGGTGGAGCCCCGCGGATCCGTTCGTCCAAAATGCATCAGACTGCCGAGGTTTGAAGCTGATGCCGCCCCGTCTCGTTGTCCGAGATATTGCCCTGTTCGAACGTCCGGTTAGCTTTGCCCGGCCGTTCTGCTTCGGCGCGGTCGTGGTCAACGCGACGCCCCAAGCCTTCGTGCGGGTTGAGATCGAGGTGGAGGGGAAGGGCCGGGCGCTAGGTGCGAGCGCCGAATTCCTTGTGCCGAAATGGTTCGACAAGCGGCCAGAGCTTACGCCGGACGAAACGGTGCAGGAGCTGCGGCGGTCGCTCTTGATCGCGCGCGAATTCTATCTCGCCCATTCCGGTTTTGACACCGCGTTCGGCCTGCATGCCGCCTGCATCGGCGCGCAAGTCGCGGCGTGCGCACGCGAGGACATTCCACCGTTGGCGGCAGCCTATGGACCGGCGGAAATCGACAAGGCGATCCTGGATGCGCTGCTCCGCTCCGTCGGCGTCAATTTCTTCGACGGCATGGCGCAGAACGTTGCCGGCATCGATGCGCGGCTATCGCCCGATCTGGCTGACGGTGAAATCGCGGCTTTCCTCGCCGGGCGCAAGCGGCTTGAGCGGGTCGCGATCCGGCACACCGTTGGCCTCGACGACAAGATCGAAGGCGAGGGCGGCGTTGCCGACGCAAGGGAAAACGCCGGCGCGCGCTATTTCAAGCTCAAGCTCAACGGCGATCCCGAACATGATGCGGCGCGGCTGATCCGGATCGGCAATGAGCTGGCGACGCTTCCTTACGACTACAAGGTTACGCTCGATGCCAACGAGCAATATGCCGACCTTGCGGCGCTCGCCACTCTGGTCGACCGCCTCGACCGCGATCACGCAATACAGCCGATCGCTGCAAAGCTGCTCTATATCGAGCAGCCGATGCCGCGCGACATCACCAAGGCCTCGCCGCTCGGCGCGCTGGCTAAAGGCGGCTTCATCATTGACGAGGCCGATGATTCCTACGATGCGTTTCCGGCGGCGCGGGCGCTCGGCTATCGCGGCATCTCCTCGAAATCCTGCAAGGGTCTCTACAAGTCGATCGTCAACGCGACGCGCGCGGCCAAATGGAGCGCGGATGGCGATGCGTTTTTCGTCAGCGGCGAGGACCTGACCTGCCAGGCGGGGCTTGCCGTGCAGCAGGACCTCGCGCTCGGCGCGCTGATCGGCGTCACCCATGCCGAGCGCAACGGGCATCACTATGTCGACGGCTTTGCCGAGACCCCCACCGCCGAGGCGGAGGCATTCCTGTCGGCGCATCCCGATCTCTACGTCCGCGACCGCAAAGTGCGCCTCGCTATCCATGACGGTGATCTCATGACGGGATCGCTGACGACGCCGGGCTTTGCCACGTCAGTGCATCCGGACTGGTCCACCCTGTCGCCGCTGGCGAGGCCAATAGCAAGAATTCTGCAGGAGCAAGCATTATGACCACCAAACGTCTCGGCCTGATCATGAACGGCGTCACAGGCCGGATGGGGCTCAACCAGCATCTGATCCGCTCGATCGTCGCGATCCGCAACCAAGGCGGAGTGCTGCTGTCGAATGGCGACCGCATCATGCCCGATCCGATCCTGGTCGGCCGCGACGCCGAAAAGGTCGGCGCGCTTGCCAAGCGCTTCGATATCGCGCGGGTCACCACCGACCTGGACAAGGCGCTGGCTGATCCCAACGACACCGTGTTCTTCGACGCTGCGACCACCCAGGCGCGGCCCTCGCTGCTGGCCAAGGCGATCAATGCCGGCAAGCATGTCTATTGCGAGAAGCCGATCGCGACCAATCTGGAAGAGGCGATCGCGGTGGTGAAGCTCGCCAACGCCAAGGGCCTCAAGCACGGCACGGTGCAGGACAAGCTGTTCCTGCCGGGCTTGAAGAAGCTCGCTTTCCTGCGCGACTCCGGCTTCTTCGGCCGCATGCTCTCGGTGCGTGGCGAGTTCGGCTACTGGGTGTTTGAAGGCGGGTGGCAGGAAGCGCAGCGACCGTCGTGGAATTACCGCACTGAGGACGGCGGCGGCATCATCCTCGACATGGTGTGCCACTGGCGCTACGTGCTCGACAACCTCTTCGGCGAGGTGCAGAGCATCTCCTGCCTCGGCACGACAGATATCCCCGAGCGCTATGACGAGAAGGGCAAGGCCTACAAGGCCACCGCCGATGATTCCGCCTATGCCACGTTCCAGCTCAAGGGCGGCGTGATCGCGCATATCAACATGAGCTGGGTGACGCGGGTCTATCGCGACGATCTCGTCACCTTCCAGGTCGACGGCACGCATGGCTCGGCTGTTGCGGGGCTGACCGACTGCGTGATCCAGGCTCGGCAGGCGACGCCGCGGCCGGTGTGGAATCCGGACGAGAAGCGGCTGCACGATTTCTATGCCGACTGGCAGAAGCTGCCTGAGAATGACGTCTACGACAACGGCTTCAAGGAGCAGTGGGAGATGTTTATCCGCCACGTCTGCGAGGACGCGCCCTACAAATACACGCTGCTCGAAGGCGCCAAGGGCGTGCAGCTCGCCGAATGCGCGCTTCGGAGCTGGAAGGAGCGGCGCTGGATCGACGTCGAACCGATCAGGCTGTGAGGACAGGATCATGAACAGGCTCGTCCCGCCGATCTCTTCGCTCTCCCTGAAACTGCCGACCTCCGGCGGCGGCCTCGAGACCTATCGTCTCGCGGCGTCGCGGACCTTTCCCGCCAAGCTCGAGGGAACGCTGAACCGCGTCGCGTTCTCGGCGGCGCATGTCGTCGCCGACCCGCGCGCCGACGTCGATCCGTGGCTGACCGCCGCGGTCGACTGGGACAGGACGATCGCGTTCCGCGAACATGTCTGGGATCTGGGACTGGGCGTCGCGGAGGCGATGGACACCGCGCAGCGCGGCATGGGACTGGACTGGAATACCTCGCTGGAATTGATCCGGCGCTCGGTGAGCGCGGCGAAGGCCAAAGGCAATGCGCTGGTGTTTTCCGGCGCTGGCACCGACCACCTCGCGGTGGAGGACGCCAGGACGCTGGACGATGTGATCCGCGCCTATGAGGAGCAGATCGCCGCGATCGAGAAGGTCGGTGGCCGCATCATCCTGATGTGCTCGCGGGCGTTGGCAAAGCTCGGGCGGAGTGCGGACGACTACGCCAAGGTCTACGGCCGCGTGCTGTCGCAGGTCCGCGAGCCCGTGATTATCCACTGGCTCGGCGACATGTTCGATCCGGCGCTTGCGGGCTATTGGGGTACGAGCGATCTCGACAAGGCGATGGACACCGCGGTTGCCATCATCAACGCTCACGCAGGCAAGGTCGACGGCGTCAAGGTTTCGCTGCTCGACAAGCAGCGCGAGATCGACATGCGCCGGAGGCTCGATCCGCGCGTCAAGATGTATACTGGCGACGACTTCAACTATGCCGAACTGATCGCCGGCGACGAGCAGGGTTTCTCGCATGCGCTGCTCGGCATCTTCGATGCGATCGCTCCGGCTGCATCCTATGCGCTGTCGCGATTGGCGGCGGGCGATGAAGCCGGCTTCCACGACGTGCTGGGGCCGACGGTGCCGCTGTCGCGCCACATCTTCAAGGCGCCGACGCGGTTCTACAAGACCGGCATCGTGTTCATGGCCTATCTCAACGGTCACCAGGATCACTTCACCATGATCGGGGGGCAGGAGAGCACGCGCTCGACGCTGCATCTCGCCGAACTGTTCCGCCTCGCCGATGCTGCCGGTCTGCTCGCCAATCCGGAATTGGCGACGCGGCGGATGAAGACGGTGCTGGCAACGCGTGGCGTTGAGTCCTGATGCGCGATTTTTCTTCCGATCACCGCTGGCTGTCGCTGAACACGGCGACGGTCCGCAAGCAGGGCAACCTGGTCGAGATCATCGAAGCCTGCGCGCGCCACGGCATCCGCGCCATCGATCCCTGGCGCGATCAGGTCGCGGCCGTCGGGCTCGATCGCGCTGTGCGTGCGGTGCGCGACGCCGGGCTCGAATTGTCGGGCTATTGCCGCGGCGGCATGTTCGTTGCCGACGCTGCGCATCGGCTTGAGGCGCGCGACGACAACCGCCGCGCGGTCGACGAGGCCGCCGCGCTCGGCGCCTCCTGCATCGTCCTTGTGGTCGGCGGCCTGCCGCAATATTCGCGGCCGGGCAGCGCGGCCTCGAAGGACATAGCGGCAGCGCGCACGCAGGTGCATGACGGGATCGCCGAGATGCTGGAATATGCGAGAGGGACAAAGCTCCCGCTTGCAATCGAGCCGCTGCACCCGGCCTATGCCGGCGACCGCGCGTGCGTGAATACGACCAGGCAGGCGCTTGATATCTGCGACGCGCTGGACCCGCAGCGGAGCGGCATGCTCGGCGTCGCGCTCGATGTCTATCACATCTGGTGGGATCCGGAGTTGATGGGCCAGATCGCGCGCGCGGGCAAAGACCGGTTGCTTGCGTTTCATGTCTGCGACTGGTTGGTGCCGACCAAGGACATCCTCAACGACCGCGGCATGATGGGCGACGGCGTGATCGACATCAAGTCGGTGCGCGTGGCCGTCGAAGCACAAGGGTATGCGGGCTATTCGGAGATCGAGGTCTTTTCCAACGACTGGTGGAGCCGGCCGATGGATGAGGTCTTGCGGATCTGCATCGAGCGGCACCGGACCGCGGTTTAGGGTCGGTACTCAAGGCTCCCTGAAAGCGTGGTCATTGGCCTGCAGTCTGCTGCAGCGTGTTGAACCGCGCTTTCTGCTCGCTGCTCAGCGTGGCATAGAACTCGTCCAGTCTGGCTTGCACCCAATCGGCTGCCTCCAGCATGGCCTCGAGCCGCTTTTCCATCGCCTCAAGCCGTCCGACCGGCGTCAGTGGCACCTCGTCCGGGCAGGCAGCTTGCAGCCCTGCAACCGCTTTCTTCGTCGCGTTGCTCAAACGGTCGAGCGCATCCTTTTGCTTGCCCGCGGGGCGTATCACCGCTTCGATCCGTTCGATCGGCAGCTGCGTCAGGCTGGACTTCGGATCGCCGCAGGCCTCGGACGCTTCCCGCTGCGGCTGCTGTTGCGAACGATCGCCGACATTCGGGCCGAGCGCATTGAATCGTGCCTTCTGCTCATCGTTGAGCGAGTCATAGAACCTCTCCAGCGCCGGCCGCACGATCCTCACCGCCTCGAGCGTGGCGGTGATGCGGTTCGTCATCGCCCGCAAGCGGCCGGGCGGCGTCAGCGCATAGGATTCGCCGCAGGATTGCTTGAACACGTCGGCAGCCTTTGCCGCCGCAATCTTCAATTCATCGAGCAGAGCGCGCTGCTCGGGAGTCGGTTGGACGGCCCGCGTGATGTCGGCAATCGGCCAGGCGGTCACGCCCTTATCCGGAGCTTCGCACACTTGCCGCAGAGCCTCTGGGCTCGCGCTTGGGCGTCCGCGGCCTCGGTATTCGGTGATCGGCGCGCCCGGGTCCGGAGATCTGGCGTAGGCAGAATAGCGGCTATCCGCACCCCAGAACACGGTGTCGACGAAGTCGTCGTAAGCGTAAGCCCAATAGCCGGGTTCGTAGGCATAGGGCCAGAAGGTGTAGTTGAAGATGTCGGAATAGGCGTAGGGCCAGAACACCGGGCCGAGCCAGGCCACAAACACGGCGTGCTTGCCGTGCCGCCAGGCATGGCGGGGGGCCCAGGCCTGCTCCCGGGCCGTGAGCGCTGCTTGGGCTTGCAGGGCATCATTGCTCCGGAACTGTGCGGCAAATCGCCCGCGTGCTGCAGCCGCAACCGAGGCAACAGAAGCCGCGCGCCCAACGGTAGTAGGCTCAGGTCCCAAGCTCTGCAGGCGCGCCTGATCCTGTCGCTGCATGAACTGCTCGCGCTGGAGCAGGCGGTTCTGGGCCTGCAGCAACCGCTCCTGCGCGCGCTGTGCACGTGGGCCTTCTACTTTTTGCGATTGCAATTGCTGCACGCGCTGCTGCAGGCGATCGATACGGGTCTGGCGCTCGGCGCTCTGGCGCGAAAGCATCTCACGCTGCCGCTCCTGCGCAGAGGCGGGCCGTTCGGCCGGTCCCAACTGCTGCATGCGCGCCTGATCCTGTTGCTGCATGCGCTGCTCGCGCTGGAGTAGGCGGCTCTGGGTCTGCAGCAACCGCTCCTGCGCGCGCTGTGCACGTGGGCCTTCTGCCTTTTGCGATTGCAGTTGCTGCACGCGCTGCTGGAGGCGGTCGATGCGGCCCTGCCGATCCGCGGTCTGGCGCGAAAGCGTCTCGCGCTGCCGGTCCTGCACGATTTGCTTTTGCTGCTGGATGCGCTGCTCGCGCTGTTGCGCGCGCTGTTCGATCTGCTGCTGTCGTGGCGGCCGCTCGCTCACCGTCGGCGGTGTGCTCGGGCGCGACGGTGTAGCGATATGGGGTGTCGGTCGCGGTGCCATCGCCGGACGCTGCGGCGGCGTAGCAACGCGTGGGGCGGCCGGGCGCGACGGCGCGGCGACGTGGGGCGTTGG
>NZ_JBVBEF010000104.1:0-26361 GCF_055456055.1 Bradyrhizobium sp. LeoB3 | reverse complement strand
CCGGCTTTCCCTGCGCGATGGTGTTACGGTTTCCTTCGCGCTCTCCCCGGTGACCGGGCTTTCTTGCCACCGTCGCCTCTCGCGCGAACTTCTTCGCGCAAAAAACTTAGCGCCAGCGTCGGGGCGCCAGGACCACACGACTTCGCCGTCCGTGACGTGTGTGCTCGTCAGTCACATCCATCACGTCCACCGCATCTCACCGCAACGTTCGTGACGATCGCGAGCCGCCCCTCATCCGCCGGTGAGACGCGCGGAGTTAAATCACTGATTTGCCCGACGGCGGAAGCAGAATGTTTTTTGCGCGGGGGCTGGACAGACTTTTGGTGATTTGCCCGTCGGGTCGTCGTGTCGCACCCAAGCACGCAAGATATCCTTGCACGCGAAGCGAAGCAGACTATCGCGGCGGCGTGAGGGTGCGAGGTACCAGCAGCTCTTGGATGAGATCCGCTATACGATGGCTCGCGAACTTCTCGGAGTGAGGGAGCTATCAGTCGGCGAAGTTGCGGAGGCATTGTCCTATTCTGAGCAATCCGACAAGGCATTCCGCCGCTGGAGCGGCATATCCCCTAACGAGTGGCGCGTGGCCGCGCGGTCCGGGTCCGAAGCGATCGATGAGCCGGCTACCGGTCAATTTCAGAAGCGAGCAATCGATTCAAGGAGCGCCCGTAAGCACCGCGGAACGGTCGCCTGATCGCTTGTCGGCCCCGAGTATTGTCTCCAAACCGGGCCTACCGGGTCGCTCTTTTGTGCGGCTAGTGTCCGAGATTAGGTCGAACCGTTAGGTCAAAAGAAGAACCACAGAACTCGGGCATGTCTTTTGCTTCTCGACAGGAAGCCATCCTGCCGAGGTCAGTATGTTAGGAATTCCACGTCGATACAGCCATTTCGTATATGGAACCATACAATCGGGTTTGACGTGCGCCATCGCGGCGGCGATCGCCAGCTATCCACTCGCGCATTCAGGAGACGTCGTGATGTGGTGGCTGCAATCATGGATGTTCTCCTGGTTCGTCATGTTGCCAGTCGTGCTATTCGCAGCGCCAGTTATCCGGCGACTGGCACTTGCTGTGACAAAGGAGGATTAGGGCGGGCGATGACGGGTTTGCCTCCGGACGATCTGATCGCCGAACTCAGCAAGTCACGATCGATGTCGGCCACTGCAATTTTGGCTCCCATTCAGACGCGCTGGCTCGGCTCTTCGGGAGAGGGCGGCTGATTCTGGCGAGAACGGATCGGCGAATGCAGGATCTAAGCAAAATCGATGTGCTTGTTCAGCGGCAACTCGCGGATGCGCTTGCCGGTGGCGGCGAAGATGGCGTTGGCGAGTGCTGGCGCGGCGGGAGGAACCGGGGGCTCGCCGATGCCGCGGATCGGGCTGCCGTTGTCGACGGCGCGCACTTCGATCGCCGGCGCCTGATTGAGGCGCAAGCCTTGATAGGCGTCGAAGTTCGTCTGCTCGGCGACGCCGTCCTTGAAGGTCAGTTCGCAATTGACAGCGTGGCCCAATCCCCAGATCACGGCGCCCTGAACCTGGTTCTCGAAATTGGTCGGGTCCAGCACCTTGCCGACATCGGCGGCGACGAACACCTTGTCGATCCGGATGCCGCGCGGCGTGTTCGAGACTTCCACGACCTCGGCCACCGGCACGCCGAATGACAGCGTGAACGCGATGCCGCGGCCGCGATCCTTGCCTGTAGCGCTGCCCCATTTCGACATCTCGCCCACGGTGGCAAGCACTCTGCGCGACGGCTCGTGCCAGCATAGCCGGATCAGTTCCTGCAGCGGATCAGCGCCCGCCGCGTGGATCAACTCATCGAGGAAGCCATTGTGCAGGAAGCCGTTTGCCGACGCGCCGACCGAGCGCCAGGAGCTTACCGGCACCAGCTCCGGCACGCGATAGCCGGTGACGCGATAATGCGGAATCCGGAACGGCTGGTCCCAGGCGCCCGCCACGATCGCGATATCCGGCCCGAAGGTCGGCATGTGCAGCCGCCCGATCTGAGAGGCTGTCACCGACGGACAGGCGACCTTGAGGTCATAGGCTTCGACCTTGCCATCCCTGACCGCGCCGCGCATGCGCGCCATGCCGAGCGGTCGCGGGAAGTCGTGGGTCATGTCCTCTTCGCGCCTCCAGGTCATCTTGATCGGAGATCCGGGATGCGCCTTTGCGAGCTCGACCGCCTGGCGGACATAATCGTCCTCGAGGCGCCGGCCAAAGCTGCCGCCTGACATCAGCGAATGCAGGTGGATGTTCTCCGCCTTAAGCCCGCTGACTTCGGCCGCCGCCGCCACCAAGAACAGCGGCATCTGCGTGGCCGTCCAGATATCGAGCCGTCCGTCCTTGAGCTGGACCACGGCGTTCATCGGCTCGAGCGGCGCATGCGCGAGATATGGCACCTTGTATTCGGCCGCGATCGCGCCATCGCCCTGCAGCGCCGTCTCGACATCACCCTCATCCTTGAGCCGGCTATCCTGGCGCTCGCCTGTGAAGGACGCCGCGACCGTCTCGAACATCGCTGCGCTGGATGGAGGATAGGGCGGCGGGCCCCAATCGCATTTGATCAATTCCGCCGCCTGGAAGGCACGCCAGGTGTTGTCGGCGATCACGCCGACGCCGCCGCTGATCGGCACGACCGCAATGACACCCCTCGCCTTCTCCGCCGCGCTCGCGTCATATCCCTTGATGCCGCCGCCGATGGAAGGATTGGCGCGAACCGTCGCGTAGACCATGCCGGGCATGCTGATATCGATGCCGAACGTGGCTGTGCCGGTCGACTTCGCGACGATGTCGATGCGCTGCATCGGCTTGCCGAGATAGCGCCACTCCGACTCCGGCTTGAGCCGGACCTTGCGCGGCGGCTCGATCTTGGCCGCTTCCGCTGCCAGCGACGCGTAGCTCAGCATCTCGCCACGCGGCGTGATCACGCTGCCGTCCCTGGTCTTCAACTGATGCTTTGGAATTCCAGTCTGCATCGCTGCCGCCTGCAACAGGACTTCGCGAGCGGCCGCGCCGGCAATGCGCATCTTCTCGTAGGCATCGGCAACCGACGACGATCCGCCGGTGATCTGCAGCCCCAGGAACTTGCTCACCGCGTCGCCCACGACGCGCGCCGAGCGCGCCTTGATGCTGCCGTCGGTTGCCGGAACGGGAAGGCCCTCGGCGGCGGCGATGCCGTTATAGTACGCGCTGCTCGGCGGTCCGAAATCGATCCTGATGTCGTTCCAGGCGATATCGAGCTCCTCGGCGACCAAAGCCGCAAGCACTGACGCGACACCCTGTCCGAGATCGGCGCGCGGCGTGATGATAGTGACGCCGGCCTGGTCGATGCGCACGTAAGGCGTCAGCGCCGCCTGCCCGTCGCCAAGCTCCTTCAGCAGCGGATTGATCGGCTCGCGCTTATAGGCATAGACGCCGAACGCGACGCCGCCTGCGATCACAGCAGTACCGATCAGGAAGGTGCGCCGCGCGATGGTGCCGGCCCTGCTCATGTCGGGCGGCCTTTGAGTTCACGCGCTGCGGCCTTGATCGCGGCGCGGATGCGCGGATAAGTACCGCAGCGGCACAGATTGCCGGACATCGCCTCATCGATATCGTCGTCGCTCGGATTGCCGTTCGCGCTGAGCAGCGCGGCGGCCGACATGATCTGGCCGGATTGGCAGTAGCCGCATTGCGCGACCTGATGCTCGACCCACGCCTTTTGGACCGCATGCAGCGCCGCCGGTGTGCCCAATCCTTCGATCGTGATGACGTCGGCTTTGACGTCGCCGACCGGCAGTGAGCAGGAACGCACCGGCTCACCACCGACATGCACTGTGCAGGCCCCGCACATCGCAATGCCGCAGCCATATTTGGGACCGGTCACGCCAAGCACGTCGCGCAAGACCCACAGCAGGGGCATCTCGTCTTCGACGTCAACCTCATGCGTCCTGCCGTTGACGATGAGCTGCATGCGACCTCCGGAACCCGTGCGATGACGATCCTCGATCGCATGCGCATTTTCTCTGCCGCTCTGGTCAGAGCAACAGCAGCCTATGCCAAAGCCCTGGCTCTGTCATAGCGGTTCGGGGGCAGTTCACACACGCGTGTGCGCGTTGCGCGGCATCACGCCGCACGCAATCGTAGCCCGGGTGGAGCGAACGCGTAACCCGGGGACCGCTCGCAAACGAGGATAGAGGCGTCCCGGGTTGCGCTTCGCTTCACCCGGGCTACGAAAGTATCAGGCTACGGAAGCGTCAGGCGCGGCGGCGCTGCGGCGTGGTGCCGTTGGCGTCCCAGTGGCTCCAGCTCACGCTGGCGAGGCTTCGCCCGTCGGTGGCCAGCGGCCGCTTGGTTCGCCGCTCGTAATCGCCGATGCAGCGCTCCGCTTCCGTGATCTTCCGCTTCAGCTCGCTGATCGCTTGCTCGGTTTTTCGGTTGAAGGTCGGGATAGCGGCCCCCCCGAACCGGGCGATTTCCAATTCCTTGAGCGCAGCGCGGTGCTTCCTGACCTGCGCCCGTTGCCAGGCAATATGGCTATCGCTGTCCGCCGTCATGTTGCAGCCACCAGCTTGGATCGTTGCGCGGCATTGGGTACTTCGATGTCGACCTCGAGCATCGAGACAAACTTGCCCCGATCCATCTTGACCACGACCTTCTCCGGATCGAGATCCACATGCTTGGAAACCACCGCGAGGATTTCAGAGCGCAGCAATTCCAACAGTTCGGGCGCACCGCTGCCACCGACCCCGCGTTCATGCGCGAGCAGGATCTGCAGCCGTTCCCGCGCGACCGGCGCGGAGCCGGAGCGGCCGCTCATAAGCCGCAGGAGATTCATCATGCCGCCCTCCGTCGTAATAGCCTGTTCATCAGTCCCTTGCGTTCAACCGGCACCGTCATGGGCACCGTCTCGCCCATCAGGCGGCGTACAGCGTCCATGTAGGCGCGGGACGGCGCGCTGTTCGTGCTGTTC
The DNA here is from genome assembly GCF_055456055.1 of Bradyrhizobium sp. LeoB3. Taxonomy (NCBI): domain Bacteria; kingdom Pseudomonadati; phylum Pseudomonadota; class Alphaproteobacteria; order Hyphomicrobiales; family Nitrobacteraceae; genus Bradyrhizobium; species Bradyrhizobium sp. LeoB3. The sequence goes on along the minus strand of NZ_JBVBEF010000104.1, from coordinate 21,412 downwards.
AGCGTGACCGGACAACCGACATTGGATGCGCGCAGCACGTCCTGGCTTTCGGGGATGATGCCGAGCAGCGGCGTCGCAAGGATCTCCAGGATATCGTCGATCGAGAGCATCTCGCCGCGCGAGGCGCGCGAGGCGTCGTACCGGGTGACCAGGAGGTGCTTCTCGACCCGCTCGCCCCGCTCTGCTTTGGCGGTTTTCGAATCCAGCATGCCGATGATGCGATCGGAGTCGCGCACCGATGACACTTCGGGATTGGTGACGATGACCGCCTCGTCCGCATAGCGCATCGCCAGCGTCGCGCCGCGTTCGATACCCGCCGGGCTGTCGCACAGGATCCAGTCGAACTTGGTCCTGAGCTCGTTGATGACCCGCCGCACGCCCTCATCCGTCAGCGCATCCTTGTCGCGGGTTTGCGACGCCGGAATCAGCCACAGATTCTCCAGGCGCTTGTCGCGGATCAGCGCCTGCGAGAGCTTGGCGACGCCCTGCACCACGTTGATGAGGTCGAACACGACCCGCCGTTCCGCGCCCATCACCAGGTCGAGGTTGCGCAAGCCGACATCGAAGTCGATCACGACAACGCTTTGTCCGGCTTGCGCAAGAGCCGCACCGAGCGCAGCCGTGGACGTCGTCTTGCCGACGCCTCCCTTCCCAGACGTCACGACCAAAACCTTGGCCATTTTCTCTCCTCCTTTGGTCGATCAATTCAGCGCTGTGATTTTGAGGGAATCGTCTTCGAGCCACGCCTGGGCCGGCCGGCTGCGCAGGCTTTCGCCGATGTCCTCTGCGGTCTGGTAGTAGCCATCGATGGCCAGTAGTTCGGCTTCGATCCTCTGGCAGAAGATCCGTGCCGATGAATTGCCGTTGATGCCGGCCATCGCCCGGCCGCGCAGCGTTCCATAGACATGAATGGAACCGCCGGCGACGATTTCGGCGCCCGAGCCGACCGAGCCCAGCACGGTGACATCGCCATCCGTGAACACGATCGACTGGCCGGAACGCACCGGCTGGTCGAGCAGCAGCGATGTCTGTTTCGGTTTCGCCGGCTTGGCTTGCGGCTTTGGCGGCTCAGACTGCGGGAGCCCGCAGGGCCGGCCGCCCGTGAGTAGCGGCGGCAGGCTGCTCGTGAGATGGTCGGGGCTGACGCCCTCGATGCCGAGCACGCGGATGTTGCGCTGCTCGAGGTTGGCGACGAGATGCTGGATCGCGCTCTGGCTGAGGTCCAGCGCCGAGAGGTCGAGCACCACCGGCTTGCCGACGAAGAATCCGGGTGAACGGGCGAGCGTCGCGTCGATTTCCCCGAGCCAGTTCATGATCGGGACCACGGGGGTAAACACGAACGCAACGTAGGATCGGCCCCGCATGCGGACCAGTTGACGGTTTGACTGCACAGGTGCGTCCATCGCGGCCGACTCAGCTCCTTTTCGAATGGTTAATGATCGGTAGCCATGGTTAATCATCCGTTAACGGCCCTGTCATTCCACGGAATAAAGGCATAAAAGGCCTGTCCCGGTGGACCGGAGGGCAACAGCATGACGAGGCGGCCGGCGAATCAGTGCCGTAGCCCGCCTATAGAGATCTCAGGAGATCATGGCGATCCGGCGATGATGCCGAAGCGCAGGCCCTTTTCCTTGAGCCAACGGCGATAGGCGACGGAGGAGCCGTCGGCCCGGGTCGGGATTTCCGCGCGCGGCTCGAGCGGCAGCCGCAGGGGACGCTGGTTCTCGACGATGATGCGGTCCTGCGAAAAGATCACCTGCTCGAACTTCAGCATGTCGTTGTAGGCCGACTGCGCATCGACCAGGAACATCACCGGCTGGGCGCGGCACAGTTCCTCCTCGATCGGCTGGATGAACAGCGCGATCGCATCGAGCCGCGAGGGGGCCGAGGGGCATACCCGGTAGAGCATCACCGTGAACGGTGACGGCACGCGGTAGGTGAGCTGCACGAAATCGCCTGATGATTCCGTCACTGCGATGCGCGGCTGGAAGAAGCGGCAATTGCTCGCCCAGACCTCGTCGACGTCGCGGCGGATTTCGCTCTCATAGCTCGGCACCTCCGTGTGCGGCACGGCGCCGAGGATGTCGTGATGGACGTAAGGGAAATGCGCCATGTCGAGGAAATTCTCGATCACCCGCGGCGCGGAAGTGCGCATCTTGACCCAGCCGCAAATCACGAAACGGCGATCCTCCTCCGCGGCCTCAGCGATGTCGAAGATCTCGCGCCGCGGCTGGCCGAGCGTGGTCCATAGGCAGCCATAGCGCTCGCGGGTCGGCAGCGGCGCGGCCGGTGTGCCCGCGACGACTTCCCGTACGCGCGGGGCGCCATCGGCGTCGCGGTCGATGATCAGATCCTGGCCGAGCAGGCGCGTGAGACGCGGCGTTGCCGTCACCTCGGACAATGTCTCGATCGCGTACCATTCGTTCAGCGCGACGGGATCGGTGGTCTTGGCCATCGCCTCCCCCGTCAGACCGCGCCGGTCCACTGCACCGAGCCGTGGACGTGCTCGACGAGCCAGGCGGCGCGGCGCGCGAACAATCCCGGCGCCACCTCGTGCACGTGATCGATCAGCGCGCGCAGATCGGCCGTCTTCAACCGGCCGTCCTCGACGACGATCCGGCCGTCGACCATTGTCAGCGCAACATCGCCGCCGCGCACGGCGTGCACCAGATTGTGCTGCAGGTTGAAATAGGGTCCCTCGCCGAACAGTGGCGTCATCCGCGGCGTGTCGGTGCGCACCGCGATCAGGTCGGCCTTCTTGCCGATCTCGAGCGAGCCGATCTCATGGTCGAGGCCGATGGCGCGGGCGCCCATGATCGTGCCCATCCGCAGCGCGGTCCACGAATCCAGCGCCGCGGCATTGAGCGACTTCAGCTTGCCGAGCAGCGAGGCCGCCTTCATCTCCTCGAACATGTCGAGATTGTTGTTCTCCTTCTCACCGTCGGTGCCGAGGCCGACGGCGAGGCCAGCCTGCAGCATCGCCTCGACCGGCGCGATGCCGCTGGCGAGCTTCATGTTGCTGACGGGATTATGCGCGACCGAAACGCCGCGGCGGGCGAGCAGCGCGATCTCGGCATCGTCGAGCCAGACCGCATGCGCGATCATCGCCCGCGGCGTCTCGAACAAGCCGAGATCGTCGAGCACGAACATCGGCCGCTTGCCGTAGCGCTTCTCGAACTCGGCGACCTCGATTCCAGCCTCGCTGCAATGGGTGTGGAAACCAGTGCGGTGGCGTTTCGCCATCTCGACCGCGCGGCGTTGCGCGGCTTCGTCGGCATAGAAGAGATGCTCGAGCCCGACCCAGACGGAGATGCGACCGTCCTCCTTGCCGTGCCAGCTCTCGATCATCCGTTCGTTGTCGTCGAGCGTGTCGAAATAATTGTAGTCCGGATGCTCACCGACATAGGGCACCGCGACGAGGCGGTTGCCGATGGCGCTGGCCGCGCGTGCGCTGCCATCCATGAAGCGCCACATGTCGACCGTCGTGGTGGTGCCGGAGAGCACGCTCTCGGCGTAGCAGAGATAGGACGCGGCCTCCGCCTCGTGCGGCCGGAGCACGCGATGCATCGGATTGATGTGCAGGCGCAACCAGTCCCACACCGGCAGGTGCTCGGCGGTGCCGCGCAGGAAGCCGGAATGCATGTGGCAGTTCACCAGCCCCGGCATCACCAGGCAGTTCTTGAGGTAGGTGACCTCGGCCGCCGGCTCGGCGGCGCAGAGCGCGTTGCTCTTGCCCACCGCAGCAATGCGGGCGCCGCGCACCAGCACCGCGCCGTCGGCGATAACACGGTTGGCTTCGTCCATGGTGAGAACGAAGTCGGCGGTGATGATCTGGTCCTTTGCGTTCATGCCGCCTGCTCTGCAGGTTTCATGCCGGTGATCAAATCGGCGGCGCGCTCGCCGATCATCACCACGGGCGCATGGGTATTGCAGGACGGGATGATCGGGATCACCGAGGCATCCGCGATGCGCAGCCCCTCGACGCCGCGCACCCGCAACTCCGGGTCGACCACGGCGCGCTCGCTTGTGCCCATCGCGCAGGTGCCGCAGGTGTGAAAGAAGGTCGAGCAGCTCATGCGGATGAATTCGATCTTCTCGCTACGCGACAACATGCGGTCGGGCGCGGCCGGCGCCGCGATGAGATCGGCGAAGGCCTTGGAAGCGGAGAGTTCCACGATGGTGTCGAGGCCGGCGATCAGCGCTTCGAGGTCGGCGGGCTCGGCGAGGAAGTTCGGCTGCAGCTCGATGGCTGCACCCGGCTCAGCGCTGTTGAGCCGCATGCGGCCGATGCTGGCCGAGCCCATCAAGCCCGGCGACATCGCGAAGATATCTCCTGAGAGATCGTAAGCCGCGGCAACCTCATCGTTGGCGTGACGGCCCTGCACGACGAAAGCGTGGAGATCGGGTGCGGTGCACGCAGCGGCGCTCTTCCAGTTCATCATGCTGCCGCCGCCATTGTCGCGGACCGGCCCGAGCGGCGCCTTGGCACGAAAGTTCATGCCCATCAACAGCGGATGGTCCTGCAGATTCTCGCCGACGCCTGCGAGGTCGGCGATGACTGATACGCCGAGCCGCGCCAATTCCTCGGCAGGCCCGATGCCGCTCGTCAGGAGCAGCCGCGGCGTGTCGATCGCACCGAGCGCCAGGATGATCTCGGAGTCCGCGCGCGTCTCAACGATGGCGCCGTCGATGATCGCGCGCACCGCGCGGGCGCGGCGGCCCTCGAACGAAAGACCGATCGCGAGCGCGTCGGTGCGGATGGTGAGATTGTTCCGCTCCGCCATTGGGTGGAGATAACCGCGCGCCGCGCTCCAGCGCTTGCCGTAGCGAGCGTTGAGATTGGGAAGGCTGGCGCCCTCGTTGGTCGCGCCGTTCGGATCGTCGATCACGGGGATGCCGAGTTCGGCGGCGCCCGCGAGCATGGCGAGCGCGATCGGATGCGGATCGCGCGGCCGCTCGATGCGCAAAGGACCGCCGGCGCCGCGATAGTCGGAGGCGCCGCCCTCCCAATCCTCGGCTCGCTGGAAGTAAGGCAGCACGGAACGGAAATTCCATCCCACAGCGCCCGCTGCCTCCCAGGCATCATAGTTGGAGGGATGGCCGCGGTACCACAGCATCGCGTTGAGGCTCGACGATCCCCCGAGCACGCGGCCGCGCGGAATCGCGATGCTGCGATCGTTCAACTCGCGCTGCGGCGCGTAGCGATAACCCCAGTCGTAGGGGCCGCCGAGCAGCGCGGTCCAGTTCGCGGCATCCTCGATCGCGGCGATGCCGGCATCCGACGGTCCGGCTTCGAGCAGCAGCACGCTCGCACCGCTGCGCTCAGCCAGCCGCCGCGCCACCACCGCGCCGCCGGATCCGCCGCCGACCACGATGTAATCATAGGCGGGGAGGAGCGCGGTCATCGCGCAACACTGGTTGGTAAGACAGTCTGGCCGCGCACTCGCCTCACCTCTCCCCTTGTGGGAGAGGTCGGATCGCATCGCAAGATGCGATCCGGGTGAGAGGTCTCGCTCTCTCGTGGGACCTGATCGCCCTCACCCGGCGCTACGCGCCGACCTCTCCCCGATGGGGAGAGGTGCAGAAGCCACGCGGCTGCAGATCGAGCCAATAACATCATGCCTTAGTTATGCTCGCTCGGGCCCATGATGACGATGTTCTCGGTGCGCTCGACGTGGCGGACGAAGATGTATTTGTCCTCGCGCCCGTCGCTGTGCTTGCGCCTGATGTCGGGCTGCACGGTGCCGGACACTTTTGCCACGACCAGATATGGCTCCTGCGCCGCCAGCCCGTCCGCGCAATGGCCGTCGAATTCCTCGACGGTGCGCGCGGTATAGGCCCGCGTCACGCCCGCGCCGCGCGCGATCGCGGCTATGTCGACGCGGCCGCTTGCCGTATGCGTCGGCGGGCCGCCGATCGACTGGTAGCATTCATTGTCCCAGACCACGATGAACAGATTCTTCGGCTGCTCGTTGGCGATGGTGGCGAGGATGCCGAGGTTGAACATCATGCCGCCGTCGGTATCGAGCGAAACGATGCGCCGATGCGGCAGGCCTGCCGCAAGACCAAACGCCTGCGCGCTGACGCAACCGAGCTGCTGCTGGAACAGGCTGGCATCGCGCATATGCGGAGCGGCGTTGTACCATTCGTCGACACTCGCACCGAGCGAGAGGATCACGAGTTCGTCGGAGAGCCGGCGCGCCAGCGCCTTCATGCAGTCGAACCGCTTCATCGCACCACGCTCCCGCCCAGCGCGACCGCCGAGTGATAATAGGCCGAATAGGACCAACTGAACGCATCGGTGATGGCGCGCTCGATCCGCTCCTCTTCCGTCACGATGCGATAGGGAATGCGCAGCGCGTTCAGCACCGGCTCCATGGTGATGCCGTGCGGGATCGCCCACCAATTGTTCTCGCCGAGCTCGCCGCGATAGCTCATCAGCATCACCACCGGGATGCCGGCCCCGAGCCCCATCCGCGCCAGCGGCTCGACCGAGGCGCGCAGGCCCGAATTCTCCATCACCAGCGCCGCGCGCTTGCCCGACAGGAACACGCCACCGCAGATCGCGGCGCCCTCGCCTTCATTGGTGACGCGAATGGTGCGGATATCCGGGTCGGCGTCGAGCGCCGGATAGAGCTCTTTGAATAGCGAGTCCGGCAGATAGCAGACGATGCTGACACCTGCTTTCTTCAAGCCGCGGATCACGGCGTCGACGGCGGATGGCTTCATGCAGATTCCCTTTTCGGGCAAAATCTCAGGCGCGAGATGTTCTGAATAGGCCCTGATTTCTCACCAGCCTGATGCGCCATGCGCAACATCTCTCAGCCGCCGGACAGGCCCTCGATCGCCCGCGTCAGCATGGTGGCGAGGCTCGAGGCCGCTTCCGACATGCCGGACTTGGCGCGCGACAGCAGCACCAGCTTTCGTGGCCGCAATTTGGGGTCGCGCAGCGGCACGAACACCAGCGCCCCGCTCCTGATCTCGCGCTGAACGCCGATCCGCGTCTGCAGCGCAACGCCGTTGCCGCGCATGGCAAGATCGGCCATGACCGTGATCGAGTTGGTCAGCGCGCGGCGCCCGAAATCGATCGATGAGCCGTTCAGCGCTTCCTCGATCGACGCCCCGAGCGAGAGGCTGGCATCCGACAGCACGACGCGCTCGCCCGCGAGATCGAACAGCCTGAGCTCGCTGCGGCCGGCGAGCCGGTGCCCGGGATGCATCAGCGCCCCCATATTCAGCACCGTGCCGGCGAGCCGCTGCGCATTGCGCGGCGTCTTGATGTCGAAAGCGATGCCGATGTCGCATTCGCCGTCGGCCACCGCGTCGAACGCATGTTCCGATCCCATCACCTTGATGTCGACGGTGATCGCCGGATAGCTCTCCCAGAACGTCGACATCACGTCGAGCAACAACCCGCGCGCGATGCTCTCCACCACCGCCACCGTAACAGTGCCGCGACGAAGACCCTGGAGGTCGGTGATCTCGGTGTAGGCGCGCGTCATCTCGCCCTGGCTGGCGCGCGTGCGGTAGAGCAGGATTTCGCCGGCGCTGGTGAGCTTCAGCCGCTGGCGGATGCGCTCGAACAGCGGCGTCTGCAGTTCATCCTCGAGTTGACCGATCACGCGGCTGATCGAGGACGGCGCGACATTGAGCACGCGCGCGGCCTGCCGGATCGAGCCGAGCTGGGCGACGAGCTGGAAATAATGCAGGCGCGTCGAGATCAGGCCGAGCCGGTGTGGATCCATCTGCTACTCGAACAGCGGCGCGAGCCGCATTTCCGGCACCAGCACCAGCCCCTTGTCGGTGATGCGGATTTCGGGGATCACCGACAGCGGGATCAGGTTGAAGCCCATATAGGGGATGGTGCAGCCGGCTTCCTGCCATGCCACCTTGAGTTTCTGCACCTGTTCGGCGACCTCGGTCACCCGCTTGTCGGAGAGCAGGCCTGCGATCGGCAGCGGCACCATCGCCTTCACCTTGCCGTCGGCAACGACGCAGACGCCGCCTTGATGATCCCTGATCGCAGCAAGCGCGACCTGCATGTCATCTTCGTTGGTGCCGGCAATGATGATGTTGTGGCTGTCATGCCCCACACTCGATGCCACCGCGCCGTGCTTGAGACCGAAATCCTTGAGGAGACCGTGGGCAACATTGCCGGCCGATTTGCCGTGGCGTTCCACCACGGTGACGAAGCAGAGGCCGTAGCGCTCGAACAGCGGCTGCCAGTCATTGGCGGGCTCGATCGCGATGCGGTCGTGGATCAGGGTGATGCCGGGCAGCGCGGTTCTGATAGCATTGACGGTGCAGGCCTCGGTCGGCAGCGCCGGCGTCAGCTTCACCTCGTCAGGCAATTTCACCGTCGAATAGGCGGCTTGCGGATAGCGGTAGCGCTTCGACAGCGCGGCATCGAGCAGTGGCGTGATCTTGCCGTTCTCGACCACGCATTCGCCGCCATACCAGGTGGCGCGCGGCTTGAGCGAGTCGTCGAGCAGCACCAGATCGGCGCGCCGCCCGCCGCCGAGGCCGCCGATCTCGCCCTCGGCACCGAAGCGCGTGGCGCCGTGCAGCGACCCCATCGACCATGCCTGCTCTGGCGACATGCCGGCTTTGACGGCCTCGCGCACCACCCAGTCGAGACCGAATTGCAGGAGATCGTCGGCATCGCGATCGTCGGTGCAGACGGCGACGCGCTTATGCGACGCGCCGAGTTCGGTGATGGTGCGGATCGCCTGCGGCAGCGAATGCCACGGCGTGGTCGGCGGACCGCCGCGCAGGAAGATCCAGACGCCGGCTTCCAAGAGATCGTCGGCGATGTCGCGGTCGATCGCCTCGTGCGTGTCGGTGACACCGCTCGCGGCATAGGCCGCGACGAATTCACGGCCATAGACATGGCCCGACACCGGCCGTCCGCGCTTGAGCGCCGCGGCAAGGATCGCGTGGCTGCGCTCGTCGCCGAGCGTCACGGGGACGAAATCCATCTTCTCGCCGAGCGCCACCGCCTCCGGCCAGCGGTCAAACAGGCCGGCGATCTTCTCCGCGGTGAGATCGCCGCCGGCGGTCTCGAGTTCCGGCGAGGTGGCCGGCACCGTGCTCGGCACGGTCAGGAAGATCGAGAGCGGCGCCTCGCGCGCATCCTCCAGCATCGCCTCGACGCCGGCGACGTCCATCACATTGCCGATCTCATGGCTGTCGCAGAATATCGTCGTGGTGCCGTTGAGCAGGGCCGCTTCGGCATAGGCGCAGGCCGTCACCATCGAGGATTCGATATGGATGTGCGGATCGACCAGCCCTGGCGCGATGATGCCGCCAGCAACGTCCTTGATCGCGGCGTCGCCCCCGGCAGCCTTGTGCGCGCCGGCCGGCTTCACCGCGGCGATCCGCCCGCCTGCAATCCAGATCTCCCTGTTGTCGATGATCCGCTCCGAATAAGTCGAGAGCACGTGCGCGCCCGTGATGACGAGATCGGGCGCCGCCCGTCCCGAGGCAACGTCGGCGAGACGGCGGGTCATGGTGTGGAGCGGCTGGACGGAAAAGCGGGTGAGCCTGGTCATGGCGGCCTCTTACGTTGCACGTGCGTGATCGGCCTCAATAATAGTCGGGAATGCCCGGCATGGTCACGAACCCCGGGGTAGTCCGCACGCGGCGCATCCAGCGCCGCAGCGCCGGATAGGCCTCATGTTCGATGCCGAAATCGCGGCTCAGCGCGATTGCCGGGAACAGCGCGAGATCGGCAAGCGATGGATTATCGCCAACGAACCAGGCGGCGCGATCAAATTCGCGTGCCGTCATGTGATCCTCCATCAGGCGGAAGGCGCACCGCGCGGCAAAGCCCAGCGCCACCTCATCCCCTGGTTCGTCGAACATCGCCAGCCGCCGCGCGAGGAAGGCGGCATGGAGATCGCGGCTGGCAAATTGCAGCCACATCGCGACCAGGCCGCGCGCCTTCGGTTCGGCGGGCAGCCACGCGTTACCGTTGTCATGGGCGCGGGCGAGATAGGTCATGATCGCTTCCGCTTCGCTCAGCACGAAATCGCTGTTCGTGAGGATCGGCAGGCTGCCGCGCGGATTGAGTGCCATCAGCGCAGGCGCGAGATGTTCACGACCCGGCACCATGTTGACCGGGACCTTGCGGTAGGACAATCCGAGCACGGACAGGAACAGCCGCACCTTGTAGCAATTTTCGTCGAGCTCGAAGTCGTAGAGAGAAATCTCGCTCACGGCGCCACCCCGTGATGCACTTCGCCGGTGGGCCGCGCCGCTCCTTCGATCTCACGTCGCAAGGCTTCACCCCAGGCGGAGACGCGCTTCTGGCTATCGCCGGAATGGACGTCCGGCGGTCCGGCAATGACGATGTGAAGTGCGGCTTCCACATCGGATAGCGGCTGCACCGCGACCAGAATTTCGTCGCCGCCGCGCTTCAGCGAGACCAGCGCATCGGTGCGCGACCGCTGCGTCGCGCCGCCGGCATTCTTGAGCGATGGGCATTCGGCGAGAACGAGCGCGTCGAACACCTTGGCTGCCGAAGCATCGACATAGAGGCTGCGCACCGGTGTCACCGGCGCGCGCTCGGCAAACCCGATGTCCTGCGGCGCACCGCTGTCGAGCTCGTTATAGGCCCAGACAATGCCGAGCCGTTCGATCGACGGATAGGTTGCAACCCGGATCGTGCTGGGGACGGCAAGATCGGGATGCGCCGGAATATAGCGGCATTGCGCCGCCGTATCGTACTGCCAGCCGTGATAGAGGCAGGCAATATGATTGTCCCGCACAAAACCGAAACTCAAGCGCATGCCCCGATGCGGGCAGCGATCTTCCCAGACATGCGAAGCGCCCGCGCTGTCGCGCCAGACCACAAGCTCGCGGCCGAACAGCCGCGCGCCGGTGGACGTGCCACGCTCCAGCCCCTCCGCCAGCGCGACCGGATACCAGCCTGTTTCCATCAGCCCATCTCCATCACCAAGCTCCAAACGGGGTGCAAGACTTACGCCGAGGCATTCTTCCGCCAGACATCCCGCACCAGGCAGTCGATCGGCCCGAGGCTGCACGCCATCTCGAACGCATCGACCAGCGCCGGCTGTCCTGAAACCGCCACCTCGATGCAATCAGGCGCCGTCTCCACCACCGCGTCGAGTTGCAACCGCCGCGCGCGGTGGTTGACGAACTCGACGAAGCTGTCGACGCGAAACTGCCCTGCGAAGACGATAACGGTGGCTCCCTGCATGCGCTCACATCCCTGTGGTTCGATTTATTCGAGCGTGCCGCGATCAGGGCAAGCGGAAAGATTGCCCATGCATATCCTTTGAGCAGAGAAGCAGCGATCTGCTTGTTTTTTAAGGCATCGTTGCCGAACGATGTTGCGCTAGCGCGATCACCGCAATCGAAAAAAAGCGCCTATGCGAAACAGCCAGCGACAGACACGCTGACTATGCGCAAGCGTGCGGGATGGGCCGGTGATGCCGCCGATGCGCGGACTGCGGCATGGACCTTGCTACGGAAATCTTTCGGTAACAGAGCGCCGACACGCTGTGTCGACGATCGGCATTGCCCGGAGTTTCCGGCTGGTCTTGGCCACGGCAACGATCCGCAAGAGTACACGGGCTCCAACACGAGGCTTAGCTCAACCATGTCAGACCTCCGCCATCTGTCCCGCCGGCGCTTCCTGAACCTCGGCGCCGCCGCCGGCTCCTCGCTCCTGCTGCCGCCGGGCCTGATCCGCTCCGCGCATGCCGCGGCACCGCTGCCGGCGATCGCCGAGAAGGATGCCGTGATCGCCTTCGGCCACACCGGTCCCGTCACCGACGAAGGCTGGACCTGGAGTCACGACCAGGGGATGAAGGCGGTGAAAGCGGCATTCCCGCAAGTGAAGACCGTGTTCGTGGAGAGCATCCCCTACTCCGCCGATGCGACGCGCACCTATCGCCAGTTCGTCTCCGAGAATGCCTGCATGGTGTTCGCGACATCGAACTATGGCGACTTCCTCTACGATGTGGCAAAGCGCTCGCCGAAGGTCGCGTTCTACGAATGCGACGGCCGCAATCCGCTCGACAATCTCAGCACCTATTATGTCGCGCACTGGTACCCGACCTACGTCACCGGCGTTGCCGCTGGCCTGATGAGCAAGAGCGGCAAGCTCGGCTATGTCGCATCCTTCCCGGTGCCGTCGGTGTTCTCCGGCACCAACGCGTTCCTGATGGGCGCGCGCTCGGTCAATCCGAACGCCACCATGCAGGTCATCACGATCAATTCCTGGTTCGATCCGCAGGCCGCGACGCAAGCCGGCACCGCGCTGCTCGACAATGGCTGCGACCTCCTGTTCGGCATCATGGACGAGGCCGGCTATCTGCAGGTCGCCGAGAAGCGCGGCGCCAAGGCGGTAATGTGGAACACGGATATTCGCCGCTACGGGCCGAAGGCCTACATCAGCTCGATCGTCATCGACTTCAAGCAATACTATGTCGGCGAGGTGAAGAAGCGGCTCGAAGGCACCTGGACGCCCTCCAGCACCATCCTGCCGATGGGCGCCGGCGTCGACCGCGACGCCTGGGGCGAGAGCGTGCCGGAGGATGTGCGCAAGCAGGCCGACGCGGTGCGCGAAAAGATCCTCGGCGGCTGGTCGCCTTTCGTCGGCGAGATCAAGGACGCCAAGGGCAATGTGAAAGTCGCCAGTGGCAAGCGCATGAGCGAGACCGAGCTCTACAACTGGGATTGGCCGATCGCCGGCATTTCGGGGCTCTGAAGCGCTGTCGTGATGGCGATGCCCGATGTCACCGAGCGTCCTCCCGGCACGCCACCGCTCGTGCAGCTCCGGGGCATCGCCAAGTATTTTCCCGGCGTCGTTGCCAATCAGGACGTGGATCTCGAAGTATGGCCCGGCGAGATCCACGCACTCCTGGGCGAGAATGGCGCCGGGAAATCCACCTTGATGAATATCCTGACCGGCATCTACCAGCCCGATGCCGGGGAGATCATCATCGACGGCTACCTGAAAAGCTTTGCCTCGCCGGTTGAGGCGATCGCGGCCGGGATCGGCATGGTGCATCAGCATTTCAAATTGGTGCGCGCCTTCACCGTCGCCGAGAACATCCACCTCGGCTGGTCGGAAACGCCGCGCAGGATCAGCGCGCAGGAACTGGAAGCGCGCACCGCGCAGCTCTCGGCCTCGCTCAATCTCGCGGTCCGCCCGGGCGCGCGGATCGACGAACTCTCGACCGGCGAGCAGCAGCGGGTCGAGATCTTGCGCGTGCTCGCGCGCAAAGCGCGTGTGCTGATCCTGGACGAGCCGACCGCTGTGCTGACGCCGTCGGAAGCGCGCGAATTGTTCAAGGCGCTGAAGGAATTCGTCGCGCGCGGCAACGCCGTGATCTTCATCAGCCACAAGCTGGACGAGGTGCTGGAGATTTCCGACCGCATCACCGTGCTGCGCGGCGGCCGCAAGGTGGCGACCGAACCGACCGGCGCCTGCAGCGAAAAGATGCTGGCGAAATTGATGGTTGGGCACGAGATCGTGCTCGACGATTTACGCGCACGGGGACCGAACGCAGTCGCCAAAGCCAACGAGCCGGTCGTCAGCTTGCGCGAGGTGACGGCACGGGACAGCACCGGCCATACCGTACTGAACAAGGTTTCGCTTGATATCGCGGGCGGGGAGATCCTCGGTATCGCAGGAGTGGCCGGCAATGGGCAGAAAGAGTTGAGCGAACTCCTGACCGGAATGCGCGCGGCCAGCTCCGGACAGATCACGCTCGGCGGACGCGATGTCTCCACCGCTGATGCTGCTGACTTCTCCGATTTCGGCGTCGGACATATCCCGGAAGACCGGCTGCGCAGCGGACTGGCACCCGCGCTCAGCGTCACCGACAACGCGGTGATCCGGGAATATGACCGCGCGCCGGTCTCGCTCGGACCGTGGTACCGGCCGCGCGCGGCAGCGGCGCTGGCGCGCAAGATAGCGGAAGCCGCTGCCGTGATGGTGCCGAACTATTCGATGCCGATCCGCAACCTCTCCGGCGGCAATCAGCAGCGTTTCGTGGCGCGGCGCGAGATGCGGATCGCGACCAAGCTTCTCGTCGCCGCCTATCCAAGCCGCGGCCTCGACGTCGGCGCAATCAACACCATGATGCGCTATTTCGTCGAGCTGCGCGATGCCGGCGTCGGCATCGTCGTGATCTCGGAAGAGCTCGAGGAACTGCTCAACCTCTCCGACCGCATTGCGGTGATGTTCCACGGCGAGATCATGGGCATTGTCGATAGCGCAGGCGCCGATATCGAACAGATCGGCCTGATGATGGGCGGCCAGCGCGCGGCCACACCGGTGCGCGCGGCTGCGATGGTGCATTGACGATGGCAATCCGTTTGCAACGCCTGCCATCGGCCTCGCCTGCCATCGCGCTTGCGGCGCGTGCGATTGCGATCTTGCTGGCGCTCGTCACCGCCGGCCTCCTGCTCGCGGCCAGCGGCGCGCAACCGCTCAAGCTGGCGCAGCAGGTGTTGAAGTCGACCTTCGGCTCCGGTTTTGGCCTTGAGGATGTCGGCCTGCTGGTGACGCCGCTGATCCTCACCGGGCTTTCTGTCGCCGTCGCGCTTCGGATCGGCGCCTGGAATATCGGCGCGGAAGGACAGTTCTATGCCGGTGCCTTTGCCGCGACTGGCATGGCGCTGTTCGTCCCCGGTCCCACCGTCGTGATGCTGCCACTGATGTTCGTCGTCGGCGCGCTCGGCGGGCTGCTCTGGATTTTGATCCCGACGCTTGCGCGCGCCTATGCCGATGTCAGCGAGCTCATCACGACGCTGCTGCTCAACTTCGTCGCCACGCTGATGGTCTATTATGTCGCGACCGGCCCCTGGCTCGATCCCGGCGGGCATGCGCTGGGGACCACCGCGCGGCTGAAGCACGACATCCCCGAATTCATCGGCATGGTGCATTGGGGCTTTCCGATCGCGATCCTGCTGGCCGTGATCACGGCCGCCGCCTTCAGCTTCACGCGTTGGGGCTATGAGGTACGGATCGCGGGCTCGAACCCGCAGGCCGCCAAATATGCCGGCATGCCGTTCCGTCGCCACCTGATCGTGGTGATGCTGCTGTCGGGTGCGATCGCAGGCATCGCCGGCATGCTCGAGGTCGCCGGCACCGTGCATCGCCTGCAGGGCGGCATCTCAAACAATTTCGGCTATCTCGGCATCATGGTCGCGGTGCTGGCACGCGGCTCCTGCATCGGCGTGATCGCCGGTGCGGCGCTGATGGCCGTGATCCTCAATTCCGGCATCATCCTGCAGACCCAGGGCATTAACACCTCAACTGTACTCGCCATCACCGGGCTCATCCTGTTCTTCACCGCTGTCGGCGACGAACTCGCGCATTTCCGCATCGTCAACAGCAAACCGGCGGAGGCCTGAAGATGGACCTGATCGCGGGCATCCTGCACACGTCACTGCTCGCCGGCGGCGTTCTGGCGCTGGCGGCGCTTGGCGAGGTGCTGGCCGAGCGCGTCGGCGTGGTCAATCTCGGCGTTGAAGGATTGATGGCGCTCGGCGCGATATCAGGGATCGCCGCCGTCGTCACCACCAAGAGTCCGACCGCCGGTTTCGCGCTGGCGCTCGCGGTGGGGTTTGTGGTCGGCATGGTGTTTGCCGCGATCACGGTCTATCTGCGCGCCAACCAGGTGCTGTGCGGACTCGCATTGACCTTGATGGGCACGGGCTTTGCCGCGACCGTAGGCAAGGCCTATTCCGGAATCCCGGCGCCGGCGACGTTTACGAGCGTCGAGATCCCCTATCTCAGCTCGATCCCGCTGATCGGCCAGGTACTGTTCACGCAGAATGTGCTGGTCTACCTGATCTACATCATCCTGCCGGTGATGCTGCACGTCCTGATGTTCCGCACTCGCCACGGCCTCAACCTGCGCGCCGTCGGCGAGAACCCGGCCGCGGCGGACGCCGCAGGGATCGCCGTGCAACGGATTCGCTTTTGGTATGTGACCGCGGGCGCGGCGCTCGCCGCCGGCGCCGGCGCCTATCTCACGCTCGCCTTCGTGCCGTCATGGTCGGAAGGCGTCGTCGCCGGCCGCGGCTGGATCGCGGTGGCGCTGGTGATCTTCGCCGGCTATCGCCCGCTGAATGCGGTGCTGGCGGCGCTGCTGTTCGGCGTCATCACCTCGCTCGGTTTCGTCGGGCAGGCGCGCAACTGGCCGATCGCCGCACCCGTGCTCTCGATGCTGCCGTATCTCGGCACCATCGCCTTCATCGTCGTTCCCGTTGTCGCCTGGCACCGCATGCGCCAGGCGATGGCCGCACCCGCCGCGCTCGGCATTCCCTATTATCGTGACCTGCGGTGAGCTTATGTCGACGCTGCTTGTAAAGAACATCGATCACCTCGCGACCTTTGACGACGCCAATCGCGAGATCAAGGGCGGCGCGCTGTTCGTGCGTGACAATGTGATCGAGGCGGTCGGCAGCAATGCGGAGCTTGCGCATCTCGCCGCCGATAACGTGCTTGATCTTTCCGGCCACCTGGTGATGCCCGGCATGGTCAACACCCACCATCACATGTACCAGAACCTGACGCGGGTGATGGTACAGGACGATGAACTGTTCGTCTGGCTGACCACGCTCTATCCGATCTGGGCTGAGCTCGATGACGAGGCGATCTATGTCTCGGCCCGCGTCGCGATGGCCGAACTGATCGCCTCCGGCTGCACCACCAGCTCCGACCATCTCTACATCCAGCCGAACAATGTCCGGCTCGACAGCACGATCCAGGCGGCGCAGGAGCTGGGCCTGCGCTTTCACGCCGCGCGCGGCGCGATGTCCCGCGGCAAGAGCCAGGGCGGGCTGCCGCCGGACAATTGCGTTGAGAAGGAAGAGGACATCCTCAAGGATGCCGAACGGCTGATCCAGACCTACCACGACCCGAGCCGGCACGCGATGAGCCGGATCGTGCTCGCGCCCTGCTCGCCCTTCTCGGTGACACCAGGCCTGATGAAGGAAGCCGCCCAGCTTGCGCGCAGCCACAAGGGCGTGCACCTGCACGCGCATCTCGCCGAAGACCTCGACGAAGAGGTTTATTGCCGCGATATCTACGGCATGCGGCCGGTGGAATTCGCCGGCTCGGTCGACTGGCTGGGGCCGGACGTCTGGTTCGCGCACGCCATCTTCCTCGACGGCAACGAGATCAAGACCTTCGCCGAGACCGGCACCGGCATGGTGCATTGCCCCTCCGCCAACATGCGGTGCGGTCAGGGCATCGCAAAGATCCGCGAGATGCGGGACGCCGGCGTCACCTGCGGGCTCGGCGTCGACGGCTCCGCCTCCAACGACACCTCGAACCTCTTCCTCGAGGCGCGGTTAGCGCAGATGCTGCAGCGGGTCGCGCCGCACCGCTATCTCTCCGAGGCGCCGGGCGGCCGCGGCGGATTCGGCGGCAGCCCGAAGGCGCTGTCGGCGCGCGAGGCGCTGGACATGGCGACGCGCGGCGGCGCCAGACTGCTCGGCCGCGACGATATCGGGTATCTCGCGCCCGGCATGAGCGCGGATTTCATCGCGATCAGATTGAACCAGCTCGGGCTCTCCGGCACCCAGCGCGATCCGCTCGCGGCGATGATCATGTGCGGCCCGTTCAAGGTGGACTATTCCTTCATCAACGGCCGTAACATCATCCGCCGCGGAGAATTTGTGCATCACGACGTCGAGGCCTCGCTTGCGGATCACGCGAAGATCATGCAACGAATCTACCGGCAATAGCCCCACCGCAACGAAGCGGAGCTTGCACCATGAACGGCAACATCGACCCCGGCACGCTGAACCAGTGGTATGTGCTGGATGCGCTCAGCGACATCCCGGCATCGCCGCGGCGCAATCGGCTGCTCGGCGTTGAGCTGACCACGCTCCGCGACGCAGATGGCGCGGTCGTCGTCTCGGCGGAAGACCGCGACGATCCGCTGCCGGTACGCGAGCGTTACGGCTACCTCTGGACCACGCTCGGAAAGCCCGATCGCGACGTGTTGCCGCTTCCCGAAGCTGACGAAGCGGACCGGCGGCATATCGTCTGCGGCGCGGTCTCGGTGCACGCTTCGGGCCTGCGCATCGTCGAGAACTTCCTGGACATGGCGCATTTCCCGTTCGTCCACACCGACATCCTCGGCGCCGAGCCGCACACCGAGGTGCGCCACTACACGACCGAAATCCGCCGCGACGTCGACGAAGTCTGGGCCACCGACTGCGAATTCTTCCAGCCGCAGGCGGCGCTATCGGCAAGCGACGGCATTGTCACGCAATATATCTATCGGGTCGCCGCCCCCTTCGCGACGCTGCTCTACAAGACCTGCCCGAATGCCGCCGATCGCTGGGACGTGATCTGCCTGTTCGTACAGCCGCTCGACCCCGACCATTGCCGCGCTCACCCGGTGGGGTTCCTGATCGACGACACCTCCGAACTCGCCGATCTCATCCAGTTCCAGCAAATGATCTTCCTGCAGGACCGCATCATCCTGGAAAACCAGCGCCCGCGACTGCTGCCGCTGGAACCGCGGGCGGAAATCCCGACCCGGGCGGATGCCTCCTCCGTGGTATACCGGCGCTGGCTGAAGGAAAAAGGCGTCGTCTACGGAACCACGCTCGGGGCGGCATAGTGGCAGGGCTTCCTGCAGCGGCATTTTCGTAGGGGTACTGGAACATCTTGTGACTAGAGCGTTTTCGGTTCTGATTGCATCAGAACCGAAGCTCTAGATTCTTGCTTTGACGCGTTTTCTTTGCGAACCGGTGTCCACCCTCGGATCAAGTCCGAGGGCATGCTTCGCTCGAAAACGCTCTATGCATTGGCAGGTAGTGAGCCGCCTGTCACAGGCATGCCAAACTATGGCCGTACCCGCGTTAAATACACGCGATTCCCGCCACCCCTCATCGTCGCAGCGTTTTCATGCCGAGCAACTGTCTCCGACTCATCACGATTGCGCTCACCTGTCTGCTGCTGCTGATGTCGCCTGCGCGAGCGCAGATGATGATCCCGAACACGTCGCCGCCTCCTCCGCCGCAGCCGTCAGCAGCGGCGCAGGCGCAAGCGACGCTGGATATCCTGCAGGACGACCAGAAGCGGGCTCAGCTCATCCAGACGCTGCAGACCATTGCGAAGGCGTCGTCCTCCGGTGCGCCCGCGCAGCCACCCTCTTCGGCCTCATCCCCAGCTTTCGCCGACAATCTCGGCGTCCAGCTTCTCGCCGAAGTCTCGGACTGGTTCGGCGACGTCTCGGACCAGCTCGCCACCGCGGCCCGCGCAGTGTCCGATTTTCCGATGATCTGGGGCTGGCTGGTCAATCTCACCACCAATCCGTACATGCAGCAGATGCTGCTCGACACAGCGTGGCGGCTCGTGCTCGTCATCGCCTGCGCTTTCATGGCGGAATGGATCATCCGCCGCGCGATCCGGCGTCCGCTCAACGCCATCGACCGCTACATTCCATTGCGCGCGCGGCATGTCGATACCGTACGGGATCCGAGTGCGGCCAACGAAACGCAGCCGGTCCGGCGCTGGCATGCAACGCTCACCTACGCCTGGCAACTCGCCATCCGGCTTCCCTTTGCATTGGCGCGGCTGTTCCTGGACCTGCTGCCGGTGGTCTGCTTCGCGGCGATCGGCAATCTCCTGCTCGCAACCGACATCGGCCGAGCACCGACGCCGCGCGTCGTGATCCTGGCAATGGTCAATGCTTACGTGATCTACCGCAGCATCCTCGCCGTCACCGCGGCGGTGATGTCGCCGGTCTCCAGCCAGCCCAGCCTGTTCATCATCCGCGACGAGGCCGCCGCCTATCTCGACATCTGGTGGCGGCGGATCGTCGCCTTCACGGTGTTCGGCATCGCCCTCGCCAACATCGCGCTGCTGCTCGGCCTGTACCGCCCGGCCTATCACGCGGTAGTTCGGCTGGTGATGCTGGTGGTGCACCTGTTCGTGGTCGTCATCATCCTGCAATGCCGCCGCAGCGTCGCCGACTGGATCCGGGCGCCGGAGGGCGCGCGCGGCCCGCTCGTGGTGATGCGCAACCGCTTCGCCGATGTCTGGCACATTCTCGCGATCGTCCTTGACCTCGCGCTATGGACCGTGTGGGCGCTGCGGGTGCAGAACGGCTATGCGCTGCTGTTCCGCTATTTCGTCGCCAGCATCGCCGTGCTCCTGATCGCGCGGCTGGCGTCGATCGCGATGATGGCGGCACTGGACCGCGTGTTCCGCATTAGCCCGGAGTTCACCCGCCAGTTTCCGGGCCTCGAAGCACGCGCCAACCGGTATTTCCCGGCATTGCGCAGCATCGTCTCAGGCGTCATCGCTGTCATCACCGTGATCGCGCTGCTCGAGGTCTGGGGCCTGGATGCGGCGGCATGGTTCACCAGCGACCATATCGGCGGACGCCTGCTATCGGCGCTGATCACGGTCGCGATCGCCGGCGTGGTTGCGCTTGCGATCTGGGAAGCGGTCAATGCCGCTGTCGAGCAGCATCTGCTGCAGCTGTCGCGCGAAGGACGCTACGCCCGCGCGGCGCGGATGCGCACCTTCCTGCCGATGCTGCGCACGACGCTGCTGTCGATCATCCTCACCGTGGTGGCGCTGACGGCGCTGAGCCAGCTCGGCGTCAACATCGCCCCGCTTTTAGCCGGCGCCGGCATCGTCGGCATCGCCATCGGCTTTGGCTCGCAGAAACTGGTGCAGGACGTCATCACCGGGCTGTTCCTCCTGCTCGAGAACGCAATGCAGGTCGGCGACTTCGTCACCGTGTCGGGCCTGTCCGGTGTCGTCGAGAATCTCTCGATCCGCACCATCCGGCTGCGCGCCGGCGACGGCTCCGTACACATCATCCCGTTCAGCTCGGTGACATCAGTCACCAACACCAACCGCGGCATCGGCAATGCCTCGGTCAGTGTCAACGTGGATTACAAGGAAGATCCCGATCGCGTCGGCGCCGTGCTGAAGGAGATCGGCGCCGAGCTGCGCAAGGATCCCGCATTCCAGCACATGATCCGCGGCGATCTCGACCTCTGGGGCGTCGACAAGGTCGATGCCACCATGACGACCATCGTCGGGCAGATCCAATGCACGGACTCCGGACGCTGGCCGGTGCAGCGTGAGTTCTACCGGCGGATGAAGAAGCGCTTCCACGAGCTCAACATCCAGATCGCCCGGCCACCGCAGACGATGCTCGTGCTGCAGTCGCCTTTCGAGCGGAAGGACGAGCCACGCGGCGCGGAAGCCGCGGAGTAGCCGCGGCGATATTCCGCGCAACAGCATGATCCGAGCCGATCGGAGCGGTTGCGCATAGCAAGCCTCCCCCTCTCCGATCGCGAGAGCCCGCCAACAGTTCTGTGCGTCAAGTTCAGCAAAATTGATCATGGGGTCCGGCCAAGCCATCCCCTCGGAGCCGCCGTCGCTCGC
>NZ_JBVBEF010000103.1:0-26702 GCF_055456055.1 Bradyrhizobium sp. LeoB3 | reverse complement strand
GAGGCCGGATACATTGATGCAAGACCGCATCTGCCAGGTTGACGAAACCGCTTGCAACGCGCGGCCGGACCATACATTCGGGTCAAACTGAGAAGAACTCAGTGTGAGCCCATGTTTTCCGCTTTGCCCCCGAATGCGGCCATTCATCATAGCAGTTGGCATGTCTCAGAAGGCCACATGCGGACTTCTGCACCGCAGCAAACAGGAGAGCGCCATTGCGGTGCGTGGCAACGTCGGATCTACTAGTTGCCCACTAGGGAAGCCCGACATGAAGGAAGCGCATCCGGACTCCAGCCATCTCTATGAGGTGGAGCGTCGTGTTGAGCATGCAGTCCGCCCGGGATTTCGTATTCTGGAGTTTGCAGCTCTCGCTGACGCAGAAGGTGCCCTGGCACAGCCACACCAATATCTCCGATACTTTCTACGTTCTGGAAGGACACGTGAAGCTGTTCTTGCAGGACCCAAAAGAGGAAGTGAATCTGAAGCCCGGCGAAGTCTATGTAGTCAGACCGGCGCGACCGCATCTGGTGACCAACGGTGGCGCGAAATCGCTCACGTTTCTGAATTTACAAGGTGTGGGTGAAATCGATTTCGTTCCGGCGCGTTGACTTTTCGCCACCGCGATTACTCGCTGCGCGCAGCCGACCACTCAAACCGGCAAAGCGTTATCCGCCGCTTTGCCCCTGGTACGCTCCCTGACTCCAGCCGAAAGCATGCGATGTCTCACGCGGCTCAACGCCGCTTCACGTACCATGCATCCGGGTCATCGCGGCCGAAGCGAGTCGTCGACGCTATGTCTGGTTTATCCGCGATAGTGACCGAACTGCGAACGTCCTTGATTGACGACATTGAGCGAAAAAGAAGCCGCCAATTACTGCAGCCCCCTTTCTCATGAGGTGAAAGTCACCACCAATGGCGATGATGCCACCAGCCACAGTGGTGGCCGCGGTGCCAACCGTAGTGATGGCCACGGTACCAACCAAAGTGATGGCCGCGACCGCCGTGATGGCCCCACCCATGCCCATGCCCGTGGCCGCCCTTGACCTGAATAACCGCTTCATCGGCTCCGCCCAGCGTATAGGGGGTTGCTACGGGCATAGCCGATGCCGAAACGGTTGGCGCGAGTGCAAAGGCACAGACGGTAGTCCGATTATCAGAAGCCGCTTCATTTTGGTGCCTCCTCCTTTCTGAGAGGTGCTCGCGCGAACTATCCGCTTCGTTTTGAATATTGACTGAACAGGCGTAAACGCCCGTTCAGCACCGTTGCGACTGACTGCTAGGATCGACTACTCATCCGCCTCCCGTTCGCGGCGCAGATCCGAGGAGGAGCGGGCCCCTGGTCTGTCGAAAAACTGTGGGGCTAGTGACGCTCTGGAAGAATCTCCAAAGCCACTATATTGTTAGCGTGCATCAAGAGAGGGGCTGACGCCCTCGCCAACCTGCCGTCCCGGGCAAGGTGGCTCCCGCAAGGGGATGCGGCCAATTCGGCAACGATACGGGTCGCACGGGTGTCAGCCTCCTCGCCAATGCGATGGAGGTATTTTTTATGGCTGACGTATTCTCTAGTCCCCTCGATGAGCATCAGAGCGCATTTGTCGATCCCTGGAGTCATCAGCCCCAGAATTGGGGAGATATTCCAGATGACGCGGTGTTCGCTGGGGCATGGCACCTAAACGTCGGAATCGACACTCTTCATGAAGCGCTTTTTCTTGCACGTGATGACCATGGGGACCGCCTGTGGTCACTAACAACACCAGCTGAGAAGGCCACGCGAGAGAATTTAGACGCCCGCGACAACGGCGATCGCGCCTGGATCAAGCGGAAGATCAGTTGCGGCTGTGTGGCCGGAGCGGTTCGCGTCGGAAGTCCGCGCGATGCGGCGAGCATCCTAATGAAGAGACTAGTCCGCTCTCGCCTTCATTTTTCAGGCTCGGAGCCGCCCTACATGCCCGGCCTGCTCACAAGCCAAGAGATGGGGGAATCGTTGGCGCCTTCGAGCAGGAGTTAAGACGGAATACGGTGGCGGCAGAAGCGGATCAGCAACGAGATGAGGCCGCCATCATCATACCTCCGGACCAAGGGCGGCCTCGGCGGCAAACTAGTAGGCTGTGTTCAAGGAGCTCGATGCCGGCTACGGCACGCCTCGGATCATCTATCCCAGCGCTGCTGGTGTTCGATACGACGAGCCCACGCTGCCGCCCAGAAAGAACTAATGGAGGCTGTCCTTCTCGCCCCGGCTGAGCGAAGCTTCCCTCGTGCCAAACTCGGGGAAGACTCTGGCGAGGAGGGATATGACGTCAGAGCGCTCGTCGAGCGCGGTTCAAAGCCCCAACTCCGAAAGCCCAGGGTGATCGTCCGGACGCCGCCCCAGAGGCCAGTGAAACTTCCGGTCGGCTTCCTTGATGGGAAGGTCATTGATGCAGGCAAACCGGCGTTGCATCAACCCTGCGGCATCATATTCCCAGTTTTCGTTACCATACGAACGGAACCAATTGCCGCTGTCATCATGCCACTCATAGGCGTAGCGGACGGCGATCCGATTATCGGTGAAGGCCCAGAGCTCCTTGATCAGCCGATAGTCGAGCTCCTTTGCCCACTTTCGGGTGAGGAACGCCACGATCTCGGTCCGTCCGTTGGCAAATTCAGAGCGATTCCGCCAACGGCTGTCCGGCGTATAAGCCAGCGACACCTTCTCGGGATCGCGGCTGTTCCATCCGTCTTCTGCCAGGCGAACTTTTTGTGTTGCGCTCTCGAGCGTGAATGGTGGTGCAATGATAGTCATTTCAGTTTCTCCTATACTGACAGGTACGATTTGCAAGTATGAACATTCAAGGCTCGGCCATATCCAATTTTACCATCCGGTCGGCCGAGAATCGTGCGCAACGCACTGATGAGCGCCGCATTTTCCTGCGGAGTGCCGATCGTGACTCGCAGCTTGTCACGCAGCCGATCGGTATCGAACCAGCGGACATAGATGTTCCGCTCCATAAGCTTCGTGACGACTTGGCGTGCGCTGCAGCTGCCATCAAACAATGCGAGCGAAACGAGAACGAAGTTGGCTTGAGATGGGCCGACAGCGAGGTTCAAGTCTTGCAGATTGCGCGAAAGTGTCTCTCGTTCCTTCCGAACTGCCTCCCAAGTACCGCTCGCATGCAGGCGGTCGTCGAGCCCCGCCGCACCGAGTATTTGGGCGATTGCATCGACGTTGTAGGTGTCCTTCGTTTTGTGAAGGATTGGCTGGATCAGCCTGACATCGGCGAGGCCATAACCCAAGCGGAGACCGGCGAGCGAATATCCTTTGCTCAGGGTGCGGAGCAGAAGGACATTTTGATGCCGCGATATCAGCGTTGTCGCATCATAGCCTAGCGCCGGATCAACGAAATCTACATAGGCTTCGTCAACAACGAGTACACCCTTAAAGGACGCGGCGAGCCGTTCGATCGTGGCGATTGGAAAAAGCGTTCCGCATGGGGCGTGGGGGTTCGTGAGGAACGCGAGCTGCGCGCCGGCGGCATTCCAGCGGCTCGCAGTTTCCTCGGGCAATTGCCAAGCTTCGGTCAAGGGAACGTCGCAGACGGGCGCAGGATGGAGACCTGCGAGCAAGGAATAGAAGCCGTAACCGGGCGAAACGATGCCGACCGCGCGGCCGGGATCGACAAAGGTCGCGAGCGCCAGTCGCAGCAGCTCGTCGCCACCATTGGTGGCAATAACCTGATCAGGCGCAACGCCGTGGGCGCGCGCGGCAACGAGACGAAACGCCATGGCCGACGGATCCGGATAGCGCTGGAGTGTGAGGGGAAGAATATTGCTGAGATGCGTCATCACCCTCGGGCTGGGCGGAAAAGGATTCTCATTCGTGTTGAGCTTGATCGCGCTGCTATCGGGCTGGAGGCCCGGTACGTAACCCTCAATTTGGCAAACATGCATTCGTTCGTACATCAGCGTCTCCGCCTGGGCCGGTCGGGTGCATAACCGGCGGATCGCTCCGCGACCAAGATCGGCTGCAACGAAGAGCGATGCAGGCACATATGCGGCCTTCCAATAGGGACGCGACTGGACGAAGATCTCCGCCGATCGCCGGGCACGTCGCTCAAGTCAGTCCTTCGCCCGAGCGCGATCGATCGACATTTGGGTCGGCATCATGTTGACGTTCGCGTTGTGGATGACCCACAGTGAGCCGACGACAACAGTCGCGATCAGCAGGCCAGTGAGGAGAAAAATCACCGTGTTGTTCCGCTGCTCTGGCGCGGTTCCGAGATGGAGAAAGAACGCGAGCTGCACCAGCAACTGAGCGACGGCAAGCAGCGTTATCGCCGGCAGGATCATGTCCCTAGCAACGGCACCGCTCATGACTGCTCCAAACGAGAGTGCGGTCAATCCGAGCGACAGGAAAAAGCCTGCTAAGTAGGACTTAAGTGTAGCGTGGGGGGCATCATCTGCAATGTGGTTTGAAATACTCGCTTTCGACATCACAGCACCCCGCGCAGGTAAACGAAGGTGAAGACGCAGATCCACACCAGATCGAGGAAGTGCCAGAAGAGGCTGAGACAAGCGAGACGCCGACGAATGACCCCATCCAGCTCAAAGTGGGAGGCTTGGTGGATCATCACCGCAAGCCAGATCAGCCCCGCCGTCACGTGCAATCCGTGCGTGCCGACGAGCGTGAAATAGGCCGAGAGGAAGGCGCTTCGGTTCGGGCCCGCTCCCTCTTCGATGAGATGGACGAATTCTCGAATTTCCATGTTGATGAATGCCGCGCCCAACACGAAAGTGATGGCGAGCCACGCGATGACATTTCCCCTGCGGTTGGTCTGCAAGTTGAGTACGGCGACACCAAAGGTGAAGCTGCTCGCCAGCAGCAGAACCGTTTCAACCGCAACATACGACAGATCGAAAAGCTCCCGCCCGCCCGGACCGCCCGCAACATTTTCGGCAAGCACGCCGAAGGTGGCGAACAAGCACGCGAATATCAGGCAATCGCTCATCAGGTAGATCCAGAAACCGAGAACGGTCATCGACCCGTCATCATGCTCGTGGTGATGTGCGGCTGAAGCTTCGAACGTCGCTACCGATCTGGGGAGAACAGAGATGTTCATGGTTACACTGCCTTCGATATTTGCGCGTGGCGCTGTCTCTCGATGCGCGCGACCTCGGGTGCCGGAACATAGTAGTCGGTGTCCCGGTCGTAGCTGCGCGCGATGAACGTGCCGACCATCCCAAAGAGGCCAACCGCGGCGATCGCCCACATGTGCCAGACGAGCGCGAAGCACAGGACGAAGCTGAAGACGCCCATCACGAAGCCGGCCGCCGTATTCTTCGGCATGTGGATGTCCTCGTAGTACGACGCGGAGCGCCAGGCTCGTCCAAGCTCCTTGTCTTCCCAATGCTGCTCGAGCGAGGTGATACGGGGAATATGGGCGAAGTTGTAGAAGGGCGCCGGCGAGGCCGTGGACCACTCCAGGCTGCGGGCATTCCACGGATCGCCCGTCAGATCGCGGTTCTTCTCCCGATCCCTGATGCTGACCCAGAACTGGATGAGGATGGCGATGATGCCTATGCCGATAATCGCCGCGCCGACCAGAGCGACGATCAGGTAGGGGTGCCAGTCGGGCAGGTCATAGTGGTTCATGCGGCGCGTCATCCCCTTGAAGCCGAGGATGTAGAGCGGCGTAAAGGCGAGCCAGTAGCCGACCAGCCAGCACCAGAAGGAGACCTTGCCCCAGAATTCATTCAGCTTGAACCCAAACACCTTTGGGAACCAGAAACTCATGCCGGCGAGGCAGCCATAGACCACGCCACCGATGATGACGTTGTGGAAGTGGGCCACCAGGAACAGGCTGTTGTGCAGGACGAAGTCTGCGCCGGGAACCGCGAGCAGGACACCGGTCATGCCGCCGACAGCGAAGGTGACCATAAAGCCGATGGTCCACAGCGTCGCCGAGTGGAAGCGGATCCGGCCCCGGTACATCGTGAACAGCCAGTTGAACAGCTTCACGCCGGTCGGAATCGAGATGATCGTCGTCATGATGCCGAAGAAGGCATTGACGTTAGCGCCGGAGCCCATCGTGAAGAAGTGATGGAGCCAGACGAAGAACGAGAGCACGCCGATCGACGAGGTGGCGTAGACCATCGACTTGTAGCCGAAGAGCGGTTTGCCGGAGAAGGTCGCGATCACCTCGGAGAAGACGCCGAAGCACGGCAGGATCAGCACATAGACCTCGGGATGGCCCCAAATCCAGATGAGGTTGATGTACATCATCGCATTCCCACCAAGCTCGTTTGTGAAGAAATGCATGCCGAAGTACCGATCGGCGGCGAGCAGCGCCAAGGTGGCCGTCAGCACGGGGAAGATCGCGACAATCAGGATGTTGGTGATCAGTGCGGTCCAGACGAAGACCGGCATCTTCATGAAACCCATGCCGGGCGCGCGCATGCGCAGGATCGTGACGACGAAGTTGATACCGGTGAGTGTCGTGCCGAGCCCTGAGACCTGTAGCGACCATATGAAATAATCGACGCCTACTGTCGGACTGTATTCGAGCTCGGACAGCGGCGGATAGGCTACCCAGCCGGTCGCGGCAAAGTCGCCGACCCACATGGAGACCATGACAAGAGCGGCGCCGACGGCGGACAGCCAGAAACCCAGCGAATTGACGAAGGGATAGGCGACGTCGCGCGCGCCGATCTGGAGCGGCACCACGACGTTCATCAGCCCGATGATAAAGGGCGTGGCCACGAAAAAGATCATAATCACGCCATGGGCAGTGAAGATCTGATCGTAGTGATGCGGCGGCAGGTAGCCGGCGGCATCATTGGCGGCCATAGCCTGCTGGGTGCGCATCATGATCGCATCCGCAAATCCGCGCAGTAGCATGAGGAGCCCGAGACCGAAATACATTACGCCGATCTTTTTATGATCGACGGAGGTGATCCATTCGGACCAGAGATAACCCCACTTTCGATAGTAGGTGATCAGGGCAAGAACGGTGAAGCCGAGAATCGCGACGACGATGCCAGTCCCTGTGATGATTGGTTCATTGAGCGGAACGGCACTGAGGGAGAGTTTTCCAAGCATCAGTAATTCCTCCGCGAGACCAGTCCCTGGGGCGTGCAGATCGCGTCGTTGAGCGCCACCGCCGGCATCCGTCCCGCCATGAAGCGATCGACGATGCTATCGAAAAGTCCGGGCGTGACCCTCGCGTATGTGGTAGCCGGCGTCTTGATGCTCGGCTGCTCGAGCCGCCTGTAACTCGCTTCGTCCAGCGCGACCGGCGCGTTCCTGGCCTGCGTAATCCAGGCATCGAACTGTTTTCTGGGCACAGCGACCGTGTCGAAATGCATGTCCGAAAAACCCGGCCCGCTGAAGGCCGAGGATCGACCAGCATAGGTGCCAGCCTCATCGGCGATGAGGTGCAGCTTGGTCCGCATCCCAGCCATTGCGTAGATTTGGCTGCCAAGCTGCGGGATGAAAAAGGAGTTCATCATCGACGCAGACGTCAGGCGGAAGTTGATCGGCGTGCCGACGGGAATCGCGAGGTGGTTTACGGCGGCGACACCGTAGTCCGGATAGATGAACAGCCACTTCCAATCCAGCGCGACAACTTCGACGTTCACCGGCGCGACGTCCGATTCAAGCGTCCGGTAGGGATCGAGCGAGTGGGTTGTCTCCCAAATGAGGACGGCGAGGAATGCTACGATGATGCAGGGGATCGACCAGATAACGATCTCGATCGGCGTCGAGTGCGCCCATTTGGGCATGTAGGTCGCCTTGGAGTTTGACTCCCGATAGCGCCAGGCGAAAACGAGTGTCAGCACAATCACGGGAATGACGACAAGCAGCATGAGGCCGAGCGCGATCAGGATCAGATCCTTCTCCTGCGCGCCGATGGACCCCTTGGGGTTCATCAGTTCCAGATGATCGCAGCCGCCGAGGGTCAAGAGGAGGATCGCAACGGCCACTCGGCCCGCGACTGTCGGGAGACTAGCGCGCGCAGCGCCCTCTTCGCGTGTCGCACGCTCTACCCGTCGGCCACTATGAAGCGAAGCATGGCTGAAGAGCCCTCCGTGGCCTTGCTTGAGTGCCTTTGTGCTCGCCTCGGTGTGAGGCAACCATGATCCGCGCTGGAACAACTTACCCATCCTCTAGGATCAGCGGCTCATCAGGCGCCGCAGATTGGATTCCCGTTTGTATGGCTTCTGCCTTCGATATACCTGACAAATCACACCATGATGTATGTTCGTCAAGCATACATTTTCGTTACCTGAACCGCTCAGTGTACGCCATAGAGATGAGAGCGCTCGGCAATTCGAGGCGAAGATCGAGGGAAAATGGCGCTGGATCAATATGTCCGAGCCTGGTGAATGCGGGCGACAGGCAGCTGCGCGTTTATGATAGTAGCGCGACATGGCTAGTCCCGCCCACTTCAGGGCAAACAAAAGCATTTAAGCGTATGCTTAAATAACATACTATTGTGGCAACAATGTATGGCATGAGCGCTGCTGTGCCGCAACGATGCGGACGGTCCAGTCGGCATCCTCAACCCACGTCCAAGTCCAGATGCAAGGGACCATTCATGACAGACTATCGAACAATTCGTGCCGCCGCTGTGCAGATCTCCCCCGATCTCGCTTCTCTCGAAGGGACGCTCGACCGTGTGCTCGCTGCCATCGCCGAAGCGGCGTCAAAAGGTGTCGAACTAATTGTCTTCCCCGAGACGTTCCTGCCCTGGTACCCCTACTTCTCAATAGCTCACGGGCCGAGCGCCATTCGCGACGAGCACATCCGTCTCTATGAGAACGCCGTCGCCGTGCCCGGACCGGTGACCCACGCTATTTCGGCGGCCGCTCGCAAGCATAACATCGTGATCACGGTTGGGATCAACGAGCGCGACCATGGTTCGCTCTACAACGCCCTGCTGATCTTCGATGCCGATGGCTCGCTGCGCCTGAAACATCGCAAGATCTCGCCAGCCTATCACGAACGAATGATCTGGGGCGTGGGCGACGGATCGACCCTGCAAGTGGTCGAAACGGCGGTCGGCAGAATCGGCGGCTTGATCTGCTGGGAGCATTACAATCCGCTCGCCCGCTATGCGATCATGGCCCAGCATGAGGATATCCACGTGGCGCAATATCCCGGTGCGCTCTTCGGCCCCACCTTTAGCGACCAGACGGAGGTCCAGCTTCGCAACCATGCCCTCCAGAGCGGCTGCTTTGTGGTCAATGCGACGGCTTGGCTCACCGAGGAGCAAGTCATGAAGATCGCTGGCGAGAATGGCGCGGCCGCAGCAATCCGCGGCGGCTGCATGACTGCGATCATCGATCCAGAGGGAAGGCATGTAGTCCCACCGCTGACTTCCGGAGAGGGGATTCTGGTTGCCGATCTTGATCTCAAGCTGAACGTAGTCCGCGAGCGACTAATGGATTCTGTGGGCCACTTTTCGCGCCCAGAGCTCCTCCGGCTTCTTATGACCAACCAAGCGGTGGCGCCAACCGTCACCTCGCGCGAACTCGCCTTGCAGCGGCCGCCCGTGGCCCTGCCGGCACCTCTCCCGGAACCTACAGCGATGCCGATCCTCGCGGCCGCTATCGAGTGATCAAGACGCCTCGGCAAGAGCTGCCTGAGGCGTCCCCCCTTTGCCTCGTTCCGAACGGCCGGCCGCGGAAGCATCGTTCAACTGGACCAGCGTAGTGGTGGCGATTTTGAGCACCTCTCGAAGAGCTACTGGGCTCTATCCGTTGGTCAACCATCCGGTCTCGAGCTTCCAAGAAATTCGGTGAGCAGCGCGTTGAATCGTGCAGGAGCTTCGAGGTAAGGCAGATGCCCGCAACTCGGCATTCGTGCGATCGAGGATCCTGCGAGCCGCTGGTGGAGCTCCTCGACACAGTAGTCCGGGACGAAAGCGTCCCGTTCTCCTCTGATAAGAAGGATCGGGCAGCCGACATCGGCCAGCTCCGCGCGCTGGTCGAATGCGATGAGCTCGTTGAAACGGGCCCGGATATGTTGGGGATCGATCCAATTGAGCGATCGCAGGAAGCCCCGGACGATAGCGTCATGCTCGCTGACTCCCATCGCGTATAGTAGTTCTTCGGCCCATCCTCGCCCCCCGTCGGGCAGGAGGAGCAGATCATAGAGCTTGAGGCGCGCCTCCCTGTCCGCCGGCTTCAAGTGGATGAACGCGTTGACGACCGCGATGCGCTCAACGCGTTCTGGATGGCGTGCCGCGAACATCAAAGCGACGCGAGCACCTTTCGAAAGGCCACAGATTGCGATCCGTTCGATCTGGAGATGCTCAGTCAGCGCGAGAATCGCTTCCCAATAGCGATCGAATCGTACTTCGCGCCCCTCTGATCGACCGTGGCCGGGCATGTCAATTCCGACGACGCGATGAGTCGTCGCAAGGGCTAAGCGTTGCAACATCCAGTTGTCCACATTGCCGCCAAGGCCGTGAACAAAGAGCAATGCCAGTCCCGCTCCCTCAAGCGTATAGTGCAACCTTCGGCCGTCATGGATGAAAGAGCTCATTGCCTCATGCTCTCCGGAGCGAGCTTGGAATGCGCTGCCGTCGCGTCAAGCGGACTACACCGTACCGACGCATCTACGATCAGCACGACCCCTCTATACCTAAGGGAAACTGGCGGCACGGCAGCTGCGGGAGGAATTGCATCACGCCGTTTCCTCCATCGAAGAATATGATGACCGTTACACCGGTTGAGAACTTGCGAATGTTCGGCTTCATCGTTGAAAGCCGTCGCCCGCTCTATTGATCACGTTCGGACCGCCTCCCTGACTTCCTGGTAACACCAACTCAGCCACTCGAGCGCCAAGGCAAGATCGGATGCCGCGACGGTTGCTCCGCCCCAGAAGCGGAAGCCGGGAGGAGCCGTCCGGTAAGCGCCGGCATCGAACGCAACGCGCTCCTGTGCCAACCGCGCGACGACGGCGTTTGCCACCACAGACTGCAAGACTTGGTCCCCACCTAGCTCCGGATCGACAATCCTGAGGCAGATCGACGTCTGTGACCGGATCTCCGCGCGACTGGCAAGAAAATCGCACCACTTGTTCCGGCTGACCCATTGGGCGGCGCGGTCGAAATTTTCCTGGCACCGCGCCTTCAAGGCAGGAAGACCGCCAATGTCGCGCGCCCAACGCAGCCCGTCGATCGCATCTTCGACTGCCAGAAGCGATGGCGTGTTGATCGTTTCCCCGACGAACAGCCCTTCGATGACGAGGCCACTCTTGACCATGCGGAAGAGTTTCGGCATCGGCCAGCGCGGAACGTGATCAGTCAGACGCTCGACGGCCCGTGGGCTCAAGACCATCATGCCATGGGCAGCCTCGCCGCCGAGCACCTTCTGCCATGACCAGGTCGTCACATCGAGCTTGGACCAGGGCAGGTCCATGGCGAACGCAGCCGACGTCGCATCGCAGATCGTCAAACCGCTCCGGTCTTCGGTGATCCAGTCAGCATCGGGGACCCGGACGCCGGAAGACGTTCCGTTCCACGTAAAGACAATGTCGCGTTCCGGGTCCGCCCGCCGAAGGTCTGGAAGTTCGCCATGGGCGGCCATAAAGATCCTCAAATCACCGAGCCCGAGCTCCCGCGTGATGTCTACCACCCAGTCGCCGCCGAAGCTGTCCCATGCGAAGACATCGACGCCACGTGGCCCGAGTAGCCCCCAAAGCGCCATCTCCACGGCGCCGGTGTCGGAGCCGGGCACGATTGCGATTCGATAGTCGTCCGGAATCTCCAAAACCTCTCGCGTTAGGTCGATAACCTCGCGAAGCTTCGCCTTGCCTTCCTTGGAGCGATGTGATCGGCCTAGCGCAGCGCCGTTCAACGCCTGCAGCGACCATCCGGGACGTTTCCGGCAGGGGCCGGACGAGAAGTTCGGGTTCGTAGGTTTCCTAGCTGGTCGAGAAATCCCTTCGCGCATCTTTGCGTCCTTTCCGGTCTACGCAACTGCTCCGCTTTCGCGGTAGGCCGCGAGCGCGGTCTTGAGCTGGACCAGACTTGGCGTGACCACCGGAATGAAGGCGGCCTCCCTCCAGCGCCGATCGAAACTGGCCCCGGACGCCCTCAGATAGCCACGGCCACCCGTGCTCTGGAGCTCGAGCCCAACAGCCTGCATAACGATGTCGGCGAGAGCGATGCGGATCTTGAACAGCGCCTCCGGCTTAGCTCGGAACATGCCGGAGCGGAGCCCCTCCCGCAGATTGCTTTCCTGCTCGACCAGCGCCGAGGTCAGCGCAATCACCGGCTCAGTGAGTATCTGACGCCCGGGTGCGAGGCGGCCGTGCGCTTCCGCAAGCGCGCGCCGCGCCAGCCCGATGGACATGCCGCACTGGAGGCCGAGGAAGGCCGGGCGCACCTCCGGCAGCCAGACATTGGCATCGGGATGGATCACGCGATCCGCATCGATCTGCACGTCCGAAAGTGTTGCGCCTGCCGTGTTGCTCGCGCGCAGCGCGATGATGTCGAGGTCGGCTGAGCGGCTAAGACCTGCATCGTCATGCGCTACCGAGGCGATGAAGGCGCCTCGCCTGTGCTTTCTCGCCACAGCCACGGCGAGATGAAAGCCTTGCCAGCGCAGATTTGTGACCCAAGGTAACATTCCATCGAGCACGAGGCCGTCGGCTTGCGCGCGCACGTTCACCTGCAGCTCCTCGATGCCGGAGAGAAACTTCATCGCATTAGATAGACCGGTGGCGCCGGCCACGCGTCCAGCCAAGAGGTCCGGCAGCAGCGCCTGGCGCAACCCCGCATTGGGACTTTGTAAGAGATACTCGATGTAGCTACGATGCGCCCAGAGCACGAAGCCGGCAGCTACCGAATGTTCAGAAGCAGCCGCGATCGCCTCGACACCGTCCGTGACGTCGCCCCCTGCTCCACCGTCGGCGACGGGTAGGCCGGCACCAAGCAACCCGCCCGCCGCAAGCCGCGGGAGAAGTTCGCCGGCCAGGGTGTTCTCCGTGTCCAGGCTGAAGGCGTTCCTGTCCAACCATGCTGCAAGCTCGGCATCGACCGACACGGCGGATCATCCTTTCGCGGCAGCGGCGCGCACGCCATCCCAGCGGTAGGGCTCGAACTCCGGGTTGAGCGGTGAGTCGCCGAGATTGTTGGCGAAGTTGCACAGCGTGGCGAGGCTCACTCCGAGCACCACCTCAAGTGCCGCCTGGTCGCCGAATCCGGCCGACTTGAAAGCCTCGAGCTCGACATCGTCGACGCGGCCGCGTGTAGCGATCACCGCCTTCGTGAAGCGCGCGACGGCGTCTAGGCGCGCATCAGGCACATGACCGAGATCGCGCAGGGCCTCGACTGCTTCCTTATCGAGTCCTGCCTGCTTGTAGGCGGCAGACGTGTGACCGGCGACGCAAAAGCCGCAGCCATGCGTCGCGGCTGCAGTGATCTGCACGGTCTCGCGCTCCGCGACCGACAGAGAGGAGCGCGCATTGATGCCAGAGACCGTCAGATAGGTTTCCAGCGCCACTGGTGCATTGGCGAGCACCCGCAGGAGGTTGGGCAAAAATCCGTTGCGCTTCTGTGCGGTAATGAGCAACTCCTTAGCAGCTTCAGGAGCATCTTCAATCGTTCGTAGGGGCAGTCTTGTCATGATCTCTCCTCTTCATTCGCGGGCGCTGCAGCGCGCCGTCCGATCAGGCGCTGCAGCAGCGGCCCTCCGCTCAAAAGTCTGGACGCGGAGAGAGCACCTTGCTGCCACTGCGCAGGCGGATGCTCCGGCGGCGTTACGATGGTCGAGAACCCACACTGCACGAGTGCGGCGAGCTGATCCGGCAGGATGTGTCCGATCGCGCGGATGTCGCCCTTGAATCCATGTCTGTCTCGAAGCGCGCGAGCAACGGTGAAGCCGCGGCCGTCGCGAAACTTCGGGAACTCGACAACGACAAGCTCGAGCTTGTCGAGGAAGGGAAGGATCTTATCAGCCGTAACTCCGGCAGCCGCGAACACACCGATTGGGCCGTCGATGCGAATCTCTGATCCCACCGACGCCAACACGTCGAGCGGGATGACATACTTCGGCCGGATCGCGCCGTCTCCGTTCGCGTCGGGATAGCTCCAGCCGTCCTCGATGACCCGCGCTTTGTTA
Organism: Bradyrhizobium sp. LeoB3; assembly: GCF_055456055.1. NCBI lineage: Bacteria > Pseudomonadati > Pseudomonadota > Alphaproteobacteria > Hyphomicrobiales > Nitrobacteraceae > Bradyrhizobium > Bradyrhizobium sp. LeoB3. Next base: position 12,593 of record NZ_JBVBEF010000103.1, on the reverse strand, counting down.
TTGATGAGCGCCATAGACCGCCTCCCTGAAGGGTGCCGTTCCAAGCCGCCGGCAGGTGTCGATGAAGCTCTCCCCGTCGGTACGGTGCGCGAGATAGGCGTCGACGATTGCCTCGATCGCGTCAGGCACGGCCCCGACAGCGACCGAGGGACCGATAATCGTGCCGATGGACGCTTTCTCGTCGGCCGCGCCGCCGAGCGTGATCTGATAGACCTCCTCGCCATTCTTATCGACGCCGAGCAGCCCGATGTGCCCGACATGATGATGACCGCACGCGTTGATGCAGCCAGAGATGTTGAGGTCGAGAGGTCCAATCTCGGCTTGCCGTGCCGGATCGGCGAAACGATCCGCGATCTTCTGCGCGATCGGGATTGAACGGGCCGTTGCGAGGCTGCAATAGTCCATGCCGGGACAGGAGATGATATCGGTGACGAGGCCGACATTCCCCGTCGCAAGACCGCCATCAACCAGGGCCTGCCATAGGTTAGGGAGCTGTTCCTTGCGGACATGCGGCAGAACAAGGTTCTGCTCGTGCGATACCCTGATCTCACCGAAGGAGAAGTGATCAGCTAGATCCGCGATCAGGTCCATCTCGTCGGCGCTCACGTCGCCGGGGATTCCGCCAATGGGCTTTAGCGAGATCACCGCGGAAATGTAGCCCGGTTCGCGATGTGGGTGCGTGCTCGTTCGAACCCAGGCTCTGAACGCACGGTTCGACTTCACCGCACGTTCGAACTCTGGCGTTTCCGAGGGCAAGGGAACAAAGGGCGGCCGCACGAAGCGCGCAGCAACCACCGAGACCACGTCATCCTCGAGGACGCAAGAGTCAGCAGGCATGGCCGCGAACTCATGCTCGATCATCTCGATGAAGCGCTCCGGCTTCATGTCGCGAACGAGGATCTTGATCCGCGCTTTGTAGATGTTGTCGCGTCGACCCAGCGTGTTGTAGACGCGAAGGATTGCCTCGACATAGCGCAAGAGATTGCGAACCGGCAGCCAGTCCCGGACCTTGGTGCCGACCATGGGCGTGCGTCCAAGACCGCCGCCCGCGTAGATCTGAAATCCCGGCTCACCTTTCGCGTTACGCTTCGCGAGTATGCCGATGTCATGGACGCGGACCGCCGCGCGGTCCTGAGGGCTGCCTGTGATCGCGATCTTGAACTTGCGGGGTAGATAGGTGAACTCGGGATGATCAGTCGACCATTGCCGGAGGATCTCCGCGTAGAGACGCGGATCGACAACCTCTTCCGCAGCGGCGCCAGCGAAATGGTCGGTCGTAACGTTGCGCACGCAATTGCCGCTCGTCTGAATGGCGTGAAGATCCGCTTCTGCCAGCACAGCGAGAATGTCCGCCGCATCTGTCAGTCGAGGCCAGTTGAACTGAATGTTTTGGCGCGTCGTGAAATGCCCGTAACCGCGGTCGTAGTAGCGAGCGACATAGGCAAGCTGCCGCATCTGCGAAGCGCCCAGCACGCCATAGGGTAGCGCCACCCGAAGCATGTAGCCGTGGAGCTGGAGATAGAGGCCGTTCATCAGGCGGAGCGGCTTAAACTCGTCCTCGTTCAGCTCACCCGAAAGACGGCGCTGGACCTGTCGACGAAACTGCTCGGCGCGGTCGCGCAGGAACTGACGATCATATTCGTCATAGCGATAGATGCCCGCGTAGGGAGACCTCGAAGTGGCCGATGGTGGTGCCAGCAATGGTGGGCGCGCCCACCGCTCCCCGACCGCCGTTTTGGCCAAGTCCTCCCGAACACTTGGTCCTGCGCCTCGTAATCGTTCGCGGCGCGCTTGGGGGACAGGACGCCCCTCAACAAGATCGGCCGGAATATCCCGAATGTCGACGGCAACATCCCGGTCGCGATCTCTGACCGTCTCAAGCGCGGATTGGAGCGCGTTACCATCGAGGGCGTCCGCGGCTTCAAGTCGATCGGTCCACTCCCCGTTTGAGCCCAACCAGACAACGACGCCATCCGATAAGCGATTTGCAGTGACGATGCTCTTGGGCATGTGGTATCTCTTCAGGTGGGCTAGACTCAGGCAGCTTGGCGGGCTGCGGCCCAGCCCAGGTCACGGCCCACGGCGATGAGCGCGTCGACGAGATCACGCATGTGCGCTTCAGTGTGGAACGGCGTCGGCGTGATGCGCAGGCGCTCCAGACCGCGCGCCACCGTGGGATAATTGATGGGCTGGACATAGATGCCGCGACCGGCCAAGAGCAATTCGCTGATACGCCGGCACAGATGCGCATCCCCCACCATCACCGGCAGGATATGAGTGGGCGAGTCGAGCACGGGCAGGCCCCCGCTCTTGAGCATCGCCTTCAGCCGAGCCGCATTCTCAGCCTGCCTCGTGCGGTCTTCAGGGTGCGCTTTCACATGCTGTATGGCGGCCAGGGCTCCCGCAGCAAGGTGGGGAGGAAGCGACGTAGTGAAGATGAAGCTGTCGGCGAGGCTCCGGATCACGTCGATCATGAGCGCCGAACCGGCGACATAGCCGCCCATCACGCCAAAGGCTTTCGCCAGGGTACCTTCGATCAGTGTCACACGATGGGCTACGCCGTCACGCTCGGCGATTCCGCCGCCGCGCGCGCCATAGAGCCCCACCGCGTGAACCTCATCAAGATAGGTGATAGCGCCATGCTTCTCAGCGATGCCGCAGATGGCGGCAATCGGCGCCACGTCGCCGTCCATGCTGTAGACGCTCTCGAAGGCAACAATCTTAGGGCGCGCTGGATCGACGCTGCCCATCAGCTCATCGAGATGAGCGACATCGTTATGCCGAAAGATGAGCCTCTCCGCGCCAGATCGGCGAATGCCCTCGATCATCGAGTTGTGGTTGAGCGCATCGGAGAAGATGACGCAGTCTGGCAGGAGCCGGCCTAAGCTGCCGAGCGCCGCGAGGTTCGAGATCCAGCCTGACGTGAAGATTAGTGCCGCCTCCTTGCCGTGAAGATCGGCAAGCTCGGCTTCGAGAGCAACATGCTGACGATTAGTACCGGAGATGTTGCGCGTCCCTCCGGTGCCGGCACCGGAGATATCGATCGCGTTGTGCATGGCTGCAAGGACACGGGGATGCTGCCCCATGCCGAGATAATCATTGCTGCACCAGACCGTGACGCGCTGGATCCCACCATCCGGGCGATGCCAGAGAGCCGTAGGGAATTCTCCCGCGATCCGCTCCAGCTCGATGAACGTCCGATAGCGGCCGTCCAGTTTCATCTCGGAAATTAGTTCTCGAAACTTGGCGTCGAAATCCATCGGTTATCACCCATCGCACGCGATTGTCGCTCAAAGACGGTAAGTCTCGGCGAAACATGCCATACATCTTCGCCCGGTTTAGTAGGTTATATAAGCATACATCTCAACCATACTGCAGGCGAATTGTATGGATCTAACCCCTACGCCTGGAGCATAATCCCTGCTTGCAATCGCACGCGGCGCCTCCGACGCAACCGTGGCGGTCCATATCGCGAAGACAGCCCGATGCCGCGGGCGGAACCCGAAAGACAGGCCTCGCCCAGCGGATGCAATTGGCGGCAAAAGTCGTCGAATGAGGGGTAGTTACTTTATGTATGAATGCGGCACGGCCACGAGATTTTGGTCGCGCAGGAAGCGATCCATCCACCTGACCCCGTCCGCGATGCCGCCGAATGGATAGAGATGATACAGCAGGGTGCCGAAATCCCGTCCGTTCAATCCGAGGGCAAGCCGTTCGACAAAGCGATCCGACGTGACGCGCTGAAGGAGATTGGTGAGCGAGAGGCCATACTTTCGCAGGAGCCCGTCCGATCTGATGACACCAAATTGTTCAGCGTATCTGAGCAGTCTGCCGGCATCCGTTGGCCCAGGGATGCCGATTCGAACGGGCGTAGTGATCTCCTCGCCGCGTAAGCGCGTGATCCAGCGCACGATCGCATCGGCATCGAGTCCGAACTGAGTCGTGATTTCGACGGAGCAGCCGGCCTCCTTCAGGAAAGCGAGCTTCCATCTGAGAGCTCGCCACAGCGTGTCGGCATCGATCTTTGGATACCCTTCCGGGTGTGCGACAATCCCTACATGGCGAATGGCGTGGCGCTGGAGGATCCCACTTTCCAGTAGGCCCAAGGAGTTTACATAGGGACCGGCAGGCGTCATCGGGTCGCCCCCGACCAGCATGAAACGCGTCGGGGCTACCTCACCGATCAAGTATCCAAGGAAGTTGTCGAGCTCTCTCTCGGAGAGCAGCCGCCGCGCTGAGATGATCGGCACTGGCTCAAAGCCGTATTGCCGCACTATGCGCGCTGCATGGATACGCTGCGCGTGGTTTTCGCTGCCCAGGAACGCAATATTGATGGGCGTTCCTGGTGGAATCTCGGCTTTGGACTCCGCAATCCGCGCGACGGTCTTCGCGGTGACCTCCAAGGCGTAGAGACCGCGCGGAGAAGAAACCAAGGCTGGCGGTTGAATATGAAGACTATGTATCGGCGTCACCGCGCTTCTCTAAGATTGTCGCGCTAACCGCCGGCCAGCGACGATTGCACGTATCTGCCCTTCCAATCATAACCCATACATGCTATCTATAGCGTATGTTTAATTAGCATACAAGCGAGGGAATAGTATGTGGCGACCGCGACTAATCGAGAGCGCCCGCATGAAATATCTCGGAATTGTTGAAGCCCTTGAGGCGGATATCAGGTCCGGGCGGGTCGCACGGAGCGACAGGCTGCCGCCGCAGCGAGCCATCGCGGAAGCTCTCGACGTCGATCTGACTACTGTGACGCGGGCCTTCAATGAGGCGCGCCGGCGCGGGCTCATCGAGGCGCAGGCCGGCCGCGGCACCTTCATCAGAGAGAAACTTGATGGCAACGAGCCCGCCGGAGCGGCGCACCCCTTGATCGATCTCAGCATGAACATTCCGCCACAGCCGTCGGAGGTGGAGTTCCGAAAGATCTTTCCGCAGGGGATCGCCGGCATCCTCGGAAGTCCGCGCGGCCTGCTCAGCCTGCATTACCAGGATAGCAGCGGCGCAGAGCCCGATCGCTATGCAGCCGCAGCCTGGCTTGCGCACCGGCTCGAAGGCGTTGCTCCCGACCGGCTCATGGTTACGGGCGGCGCTCAAAGCGCATTGTTTGCCGTCTGCGAACTTCTGCTCGCTCGCGGCGACGTGCTTCTTGCCGGTGCGATGACCTATCCCGGGCTGAAGGCTGTCGCCGCACAGAAAGGGCTCGTCCTCGAACCCCTCGCAATGGATGAACAGGGGATCGTTCCAGACGCATTCGAGAAAGCGTGCCGCGAGAAATCCCCCAAGGCGCTATACGTGATCCCAACCATCGACAATCCAACGACGGCGACAATGTCGGAGGATCGGCGCCATAAGATCGCGGCCCTGGCGCGGAAGCATGGCATCGCCATCATTGAGGACGATCCTTATGCGCCGCTTCGGCCGGAGCGGATTGTCACGGTGGCGGAGCTGGCTCGCGACCTCACCTGGCATATCGCCACTCTTTCGAAATGTGCGAGCCCCGCTTTGCGTGTTGCCTATGTCGTCGCACCTAATGCTGGGATGGCGCTTCGACTGGCGGGCGTGTTGCGTGCGACCATCCTCATGGCACCGCCACTCATGTCAGCCCTTGCGACACGCTGGATCGCCGACGGCTCGCTCGATGAAATCGCGAAAGCCATCAGCGCCGAGAACGCGGTTCGCCAGAAGCTTGCCGCTTCGATCCTGGGTGACGTCAGCTTTGCGGCAGATCCGCACGGGCATCACCTTTGGCTACGGTTGCCCACTCATTGGCGCGCAGGCGACTTCGCGGAGCACGCCGATCGTGTCGGTGTATCGATCGTGCCGAGCTCCGCCTTCGCCGTTGCCGCGCATCCCACTGAGGCCGTGCGTATCTCGCTGGGCGTCGCGCCCGACCGAGGTGCGCTCGAAGATGGCCTCACCCAGCTCGCCAGTCTCATGGCGCAGCCATCGCTCGCTACCAGAGCCGTCGTGTAGTTCATAAGGATTGATTACGATGTCCAACGCCATCAAAGCCGCCGTTGTTCAGGCCGCACCTGTCCTCTTCGACAAGCCGAAGACCTTTGCCAAGCTCGCCAATTGCACGCGCGAAGCGGCCGGTTTGGGGGCGGATCTCGTGGTCTTTCCCGAGGCGTTCGTCGGCGGCTATCCGAAAGGCATCGACTTCGGCGCGCGTCTGGGCATGCGCAGCGCCGAGGGGCGGGAAGATTTCCGCCGCTACTACGATAGCGCCATCGACCTGCCAGGACCCGAGGCCACTCGGCTCGGCGAAATCGCGCGGGACAATGGCGTGTACCTCGTGGTCGGTGTCATCGAGCGGGATGGCGGGACGCTCTATTGCACGGCCTTGACCTACGGATCCAACGGTCGGTTGCTCTTGAAACACCGCAAGCTCATGCCGACGGCGCTGGAACGGCTGGTCTGGGGCTTCGGTGACGGCTCGACAATTGGCGTGGTCGAGACGCCGCTCGGCCGCATCGGCAGCGTCATCTGCTGGGAAAACTACATGCCGCTGCTGCGTGCCGCGATGTACGCCCAGCGGGTCGAGCTTTACTGCGCGCCAACGGTCGATGATCGTGACACTTGGTTGCCCACGATGCGCACCATCGCGCTTGAAGGCCGGTGCTTCGTGATCTCGGCCTGCCAGTATTTCACGCGTAACGATGCTCCGCGGGACTACGCGCCTGTTCATGGTGACGACCCGAAAACGGTACTTATCCGCGGCGGATCCTGCATCGTCGACCCGCTCGGCAATGTCCTCGTCGAACCCGATTTCACCGGAGAGGCGATCAAGCTTGCCGAGATCGACCGGCGGGTGATCGTCCGCGGCAAGTACGATTTGGATGTTGTGGGTCATTACGCCCGCCCCGACGTATTCAGGCTTTCGGTCGACACGCGACCGAAGCCTGCAGTCGCGTTCAAGGGACAACCGCCCTTGTCGGTCGTCCAGGAGCTGAATGTCACGACGGAGCCGAATGAGGACGCGCTATGTTCGGATTAACGGCGCTCGAGCTCGCCCGTATCCAATTCGGATTCACGATGTCGTCCCAGATCATCTTCCCGGCGATCACCATCGGTCTTGCGAGCTATCTCGTGGCACTGGAAGGCCTGTGGTTGTGGAAGAAAGAATAGTCTACCGCGACCTTTATCATTTTTGGAGCCGCGAGCGCATGACGGCACGAGGGATAAGCGCGGGAGTTTTCGGTTCCTCACCAGGACGATAAGATTGAGCTGACCATCGGGAAAAAAGCGGACCTTATCAGTTAGCGTGTCCGCTCCCGATTATTCGCGTTGTGAAGCAGCATTTGGCTGGCGCGCGGATTATCGGCATTGCACGGAAATGGGTTCCAGATGTCCGGCGGGGTTACGGCCCTGACCGGAATGTCCTAAGCTGCAATGGCGTTTCGTTTAGGTAAGGATTGAAGCCGATACGGAAATATTAAGAGCGGATGGGAAGCTTTTCGGGCACAGCGATTGCTGCGGGAGGTAACGACGATGGACTTAGATCCGGTTGTTCTGTCGCGATTGCAATTTGCCTGGGTGATTGGCTGGCACATTCTGCTCCCCGCATTCACCGTCGGTGCCTCTGCGTTCATTACCGTCCTTGAAGGATTTTATCTCACGACCCGGCGCGACGTTTATCTTCGCGTCTCCATGTTCTGGATCAAGATTTTCTCGATCGCGTTTGGCATGGGTGTTGTGACCGGCGTCGTTATGCCGTTTCAGTTCGGCACCAACTGGAGCCGCTACTCGGACGCTACCGCAAACGTTCTCGCGCCGCTGTTCGCCTATGAAGGTCTGACGGCGTTTTTCCTCGAAGCTGCATTTCTTGGCGTCCTCCTGTTTGGACGAAAGCTGGTGCCGCGCTGGGCGCACTTTTTTGCGGCGCTGATGGTGGCGCTGGGCACGCTGTTCTCGTCTTTCTGGATTCTGTCGGCTAATAGCTGGATGCAGACGCCGGCCGGTTACGAAATCATCGACGGCCGTATCTTTCCGACAAACTGGATGGAAGTCGTCTTCAGTTCTTCATTCCCGTACCGGCTGGCTCATACGGTTGTGGCTTTCTACATCACCACCGGTTTCGTCGTCCTCGGCGTTGGCGCTTATCTGATGAGGCGGGAACAATTTGCAGAAGAAGGCCGCACCATGCTGTCGATGACGCTGTGGCTCCTGACCGCGCTGGTGCCTCTGCAGATCTTTCTCGGCGACCAGCATGGCCTTAATACGCTGGAGCACCAACCTGCAAAACTTGCGGCCATCGAGGCACACTGGGAGACCGGCCGCCGCATCCCCCTGGCGCTGTTCGCCATTCCCGACGACAAGACCGAAAGCAACTATGCTGCGATCGAGGTGCCCTTGCTGGGCAGCTTGATCCTCACTCACAGGCTCGACGGCGAAGTCAAGGGCCTTAAGGACTTTCCCGCTGATCAACGGCCGCCCGTCGCAATTCCCTTCTTTTCTTTCCGGATCATGGTTGGATGCGGCATGCTGATGCTTGGTATCGTGCTGCTCGGCGGATGGCTGCGCTGGCGTGGGCGGCTCAACGACACTCCGCTTTTTCTGCGGCTGTGCCAACTCGCGATGCCCATCGGGTTCATTGCGGTTATCGCCGGCTGGGTGACCACCGAAGTCGGACGCCAGCCCTGGACCGTCTATGGCCTGTTGCGAACCGCGGAGTCAGTCTCGCCGTCGTTGACGGGCCGTGACGTGCTGATCTCGCTGCTCGCCTATATGGCCGTCTATCTCGTTATGTATCCAGCCGGATTGTTTCTCATGATCCGCCTTGTCCGCCTCGGCCCGACGCCCACCGCGGAACGAGACGCGGAAATCGAGGCCGGACGTCCACAGGCGCCGGTATTGGCCGCGCCGGTGATTTCCGAGGAGAACGTACCATGAGTCAGGGCGTGATTCAGGTTATGGATTTCGTGCCGATCTGGACGCTGATCCTCGGCCTCGCCGTGTTCTTCTACGTGCTCCTTGACGGCTTCGATCTCGGCGTCGGCATTCTTTTTGGCTTGGCGCCGGACACAGCCTCTCGCAATACGATCATGAATTCGATTGCGCCGATTTGGGACGGAAATGAAACCTGGCTCGTGCTCGGCGGCCTTGGCTTGCTCGCGGCCTTCCCGCTCGCGTTCGCCATCATCCTTCCCGCGGTTTATTTTCCAATTCTCGTGATGCTGCTGGCATTGATTTTTCGAGGGGTGGCGTTCGAGTTCCGCTTCCGGGACGCTGAGCGCAAGACCTTTTGGGACCACGGGTTCAGCTACGGATCGGGCATTGCAACCTTCGCGCAGGGCGTGGTTCTCGGCAACTTCATCCAGGGATTTCGAGTCAGCGGGCGGGTGTTCTCCGGTAGCTCGTTTGATTTCCTGACACCATTCTCGGTTCTGACCGGAATCGCCCTGTTGTTCGGATATGCGCTTCTCGGGGCGGGCTGGCTGATCCTCAAGACCCAAGGAGAGCTACAGGACGCCGCCCGTCATCAGGGTCGTGTCTGTCTGATCGGCGTTTTGGCGGGCATCGGCATCGTCAGCATTTGGACGCCACTCATGAACCCGGCGATCGCCGCTCGTTGGTTCACGTTTCCGAACATCATTTTTCTGGCGCCGGTTCCGATTGCCACTATCGCTGCCACGCTGCTCACCTGGCACGCGCTCGGCAGCCGTTCCGAAGTGCTGCCATTCGTAGGTGGGATCGGCCTTTTCGTCCTTTCATATATCGGGATTGCCATCAGCCTTTACCCAATGATCGTGCCGTATCACTTCACGTTGTGGGAGAGTGCATCTTCCGACCGGACTCAAGTTTTCCTGCTGATCGGAACGCTCGTGCTCCTGCCGGTGATCCTGATGTACACCAGTTGGTCCTATTGGGTATTTCGCGGCAAAGTGCGGGCTGACATCGGATACCACTGACAGTGTTGCGCCCGCGATGGCCAGCCCCGCAAACAGTCGGGAGCTTCAGTTGGCGCCGCGCACGATGGTCGCGGAGCCAGGTGATGATCCGAACAAGATGCGAGAAGGGCGAGGAGCCATTCTCATGGATCAGGCATTTTTTTGACCAGCCTCCCTGACTATTGCTTTCTCAAAGAAGGACGATGCGCGCACCGTTCGAAACGCCAAGCGTATCGACAGGTAATTGAACGCCCGTGGCTGGATTCTGACGCGTGAGAGCCGCAGTCTTGTCATCGAGGCGGTTGGCAGAGGTGTCTTACAGGCCCGTGAACAACTGGAACGGATCAAGGGTGGTGACTACCGGCTGGATCCAGAAGGCGACCGAGCGGAGCATCAGCATGCAATCCGCCAAAATAGCTCTAAGTCAGCGGCGGAGACATCGTGAGGCTCGCAACAACGCTTCTCACACCGGCGACAAGCATTGAACGCCGACCAACATTTAGGATGGATACTAAGAGTTCTGGAACGGCGAATTCTGGATGTGATCGTAGAAGTTGCTGTGCCTGTAATTGCGGATGAAATGCGAGCAGATGTCTTCGTTGCAGGTATACACAGTCGTTTCGGGCTTGTGTTCGAAGCCATGAAAGAACGCTTCCGCGATTTCCTGCTTGAAATTGGCTCGCGGAAACTGGCTCACCACGCTTTTGCGAACGTCTTCAGGAAAGGTTTCGTACCCAATACCAAGCGAATCCAGGGCCACGCCGTTGTATAGTAGTTCCACTTCCAAGGGCTTGTACGCGGCGATGCCGGGCGTGGTGTGAAGCGCGATCGCATCCCAAGCCGTCTGAATACGGGCGGTGGGCACGCCATGACTTTCGAGAAACTGACGCACCGCGTTTGCACCATCGACTTCGAAACGGTCAGTGGCACTACTGAACTTCTTAAGCAAACCCAAATCGTGGAAGGCAGCGCAGATGAACACAAGCTCCGCGTCGAATTTCTGTCCCATTTGGCGCCCCATCTCGTTTGCCCAGAAGAACACGCGATGGGAGTGGTTGATCAACACTGGCGTGCTGAATTCCCGCAGTATGCCGGTCGCCTCACGGGTCATTTGGGTGTCCGGAACTCCGGGCTCCACAGACTGAAACTTGGGCGAAGGAGTTGGTACCGGAAGAATGGTCTTGGGACGACGAAATGTTGACGACTCGTCGATTGAGTTTTGAGGCTTCAATTGGATCATCGCTCTCTCCCTGAGGTATCCTTCGATTGGAACAACCCCACCCACTCTTAGCGCCGGCGATAAAGGAATGTCAGCTCGGTGGACGCACCGATAGCACGATCGCCGCCCATTATTCGCACATGGCAATCTCGGCGCGCTCTCGTTCATGGGGCAGCCTAGAGATAACCTACCGCTAAAACTCGAAATGGAAGGTGTGCCGCAATTTTTATTTCGATCTTACGTGAGTCACGCTGACTTTTTTCAAGAACCACTATAGCCGCAACAGGCCGTATACGAGCCTCAACGAAATTACCCACCGACGCAGTTTGCAGGCCGCCCGATGAGCCTCTGAACTTCCGTCTCGACCAAGTGGGGCGGCCCGTCAGGGCGAGTGATGAGCGGTTCCAAAAGCCGCACGCTTTTTACCTGCCATTTTCCGTGCAATTTAGACATGCGCGCCTGATGTCGACGATTAGATGACAGCCACGGGAACATCCGAGAGGAGGATCGGCATGGAAAGCAGGAATCGACACCTGATGTGGCATGGCATGTGGCTGTTTCTTCTTGGTCTGCTTACGGGCCTCGCCGAGCAACAGTTTACCAATGTGCGCATGGGGCTCTCGGCGCACCTGGAAGGCTTGATGAACGGCACTTTCCTGATCGCGTTGGGTGCGATCTGGAGTGCAGTGAGACTGCCGCCATGGGCAAAGACCACGGCATACTGGGCTGCGCTTTACGCCGGCTACATGAACTGGCTGTTCACAACGCTGGCCGCGGTTTTCGGTACCGCGGCCGACACTCCAGTCGCCTCGGCAGGCCATAGTGGACAACCCTGGCAAGAAAGTCTTGTCGCAGCCGGATTCCTCAGTGTCGCCGTGATGATCATCGCCTGCTCGCTGCTCCTGCTTTGGGGCCTCTGGCCCACTTCGTTGCAGTCGAATCTCGATGTTCCAGGCGTTACTCAAGCGCGAAGAAACTATGAGTCAGCAGGCAATGGTCAAAAAGACGGCCCCCGCGCGACTCTGGCCGGAGACCGCGCGAGTGATCTGTCACACAATCGCTGAAGGAGACACAGGATGGATCCTCCACCAGCGCGATCAAGGTACCAACGCCGACCAAACTATGTGTTGCTCCCCAAAGTTCCGCAGTTCGAAACGGCTCAGCGCGGGACGCCCGGCACCGGCTTCAACCGCACCACGCGCGTGCCGTCGGTGAAGACGGCGACCACCACGATGTACCCGAACAGCGACACCTCGGCGAGCCGCTCGGGCTGTATGTCCAAGAGAACTTCCGTAGTGCTTGAAGAAGAGATCAAGCTTCACGGGTTCGCCGGTGTCCCGCCGGAACAGTTTTTTCCGAGGCTGGCCGCCACCGCGAGGCGATGGTGGCCGCCGTGTGGACATCCGTCGCCTTGGCGATGATCTCGCCGGCTTCGTCAACGATGATTTTCATGCGCCGCCTCCAATGCAACGCGCCGG
>NZ_JBVBEF010000102.1:0-26741 GCF_055456055.1 Bradyrhizobium sp. LeoB3 | reverse complement strand
TCGAACAGACTTTCGCCAAGATCAAGCACTGGATGCGCATCGCGCAGAAGCGCACCCTCGAAGACATTTGGCGACACCTCGGCGACCTCGTCACCTCGATCCAGCCTACCGAATGCAGCAACTACTTCGCCAACGCAGGATATGCTTCCATCAAAACGTGAAACGCTCTAACCGGGTGGGGATCCACTCTCTCCACGAATGCCTGCGCCCGCGGCAGACCCCCATCCCAACCTTCCCCCTTTCAGGGGGAAGGAGCACGGATACATCTCAGGGGCTCGGTCTCTCGGCCTAGTCGCGGCGGCCCTGCACCCAGTGCTCGAGCATCTGCAGCGCCATCGCGCGGTCGTCGTCGGAGGCCTTGGCGAACGCGCGGTTATAGCTTTCCTTGATCCACATCTCATCGGGAGCGGCGCTGTCGCGGGCGAGCGTCAGCCACATCAGGCCGCGCGCCCGCTGCGGCGGCAGCCGGTCGCCGTTGAACAGCATCTGTCCGAGCAGCGCCTGGGCCTGGTGCTGGCCCTTCTGGGCGGCAAGCCCGAGCCAGCGCGCGCCATAGCGGAAATCTTCCCGCGAGGCGTCGGGCGTCTTCAGATAGAGCCGGGCGAGGTCATACTGGGCGTCGGCATTGCCGAAATAGGACGCGGCATAGGAGAACATCTCCCGCGCCCGGTCGGTATCCGCCTTGATCTTCGAGTTCGGGATGCCGTTGAGGTAATAGCGCCCCAGCGCCACGAAGGCCTGGGCCACGATCGTCGCCTGCGGCGCCGAGGGACTATCTTCGGCATGCGCATTGGCGATGCGGCTGAAATATTCGAAGGCGCGCAGGTCATCTTGGGCGACACCGTCGCCCTCGGCGTACATCCGCCCGAGCTTCCACTGGGCGACGGGATGGCCGCCCTCTGCGGCAAATTGCAGCGACGAGAAGGAACTCGTGGAATTGGCGGCATTCGCCGTCGGCGGCGGAACCGCGATCCGCTTCAATCCGCCCCCAGCGCTGGGCTGAGGGGAAACCATCGGCAGCGTGGCGTCCGATGGATTGACCGGGGCGCCGTCGAACGCGAATCCAGGGCCCGCCACCGGAATGGCCCCTAAAATCAACGCAATAATCGTACGCTCAAATGTCCGCATAACACTGTTTCTCGTGCGCGCCACCTGGATGGGTGACCGCGCCATCCACCGCAGGCCCGACCTGCTGGGCATACTTCCACAGCGCACCAGATGTGTGGTTAGTCGCGCGAGGGGCCCATTTGGTCTTGCGTTCGGCGAGTTCGGCGGTGCTCAACTTTACGTTAAGAGTCCCGGCCACCGCGTCGATCTCGATGATGTCGCCGTCCTGTAACAGCGCGATCGGTCCGCCGATGGCGGCTTCCGGTCCGACATGACCGATGCAGAAGCCTCTCGTGGCGCCCGAGAACCGGCCGTCGGTGATCAGCGCGATCTTGCCGCCCATGCCCTGCCCGGTCAGCGCTGCCGTCGTTGCCAGCATTTCCCGCATGCCGGGACCGCCCTTCGGTCCCTCATAGCGGATGACGATGACCTCGCCTTCCTTATAGGTCCGCTTCTGGACCGCCTCGAAGGCGTCCTCCTCGCGGTCGAAGCAACGGGCAGGCCCGGTAAACTTCAAGTTCGACATGCCCGCGACCTTCACGATCGCTCCTTCCGGCGCAAGATTACCCTTCAAGCCGACGACACCGCCGGTGACGGTGATCGGCTTGTCCGCCGGACGAACCACGTCCTGATGCGGATTCCATTTCACGCTTTTGAGGTTTTCGGCGATCGTTCGGCCCGTCACGGTCAGGCAATCGCCGTGCAGGTATCCGTTATCGAGCAGCGTCTTCATCAGCAGCGGAATGCCGCCAGCTTCAAACATGTCTTTGGCAACATAACGGCCGCCCGGCTTCAAATCCGCGACGTACGGAGTCTTTTTGAAGATTTCCGCCACGTCGAACAGATCGAACTTGATGCCGCATTCATTGGCGATCGCCGGCAGATGCAGGCCGGCATTGGTCGAACCACCGGAGGCGGCGACCACGGCCGCGGCGTTCTCCAGGGATTTACGGGTGATGATGTCGCGCGGCCGGATGTTCTTGGCGACCAGGTCCATGATCTTCTCGCCGGCGGCGGCGCAGAACGCGTCGCGGATCTCGTAAGGCGCCGGCGCCCCGGCAGAATACGGGAGTGCGAGCCCGATCGCTTCCGACACGGTCGCCATGGTGTTGGCCGTAAACTGGGCACCGCAGGCACCGGCCGACGGACAGGCCACACGCTCGATCTCGTCGAGATCGGCATCCGACATGGCGCCGACCGAGTGCTTGCCGACGGCTTCGAACATGTCCTGGACGGTGACCTGCTGGCCGCGGAAATTGCCTGGAAGAATCGAGCCGCCATAGATGAAGATCGAGGGCACGTTGAGGCGGACCATCGCCATCATCATGCCCGGCAGCGACTTGTCGCAGCCGGCGAGGCCAACCAAGGCGTCGTAGGAGTGACCGCGCACGGTCAGCTCAACCGAGTCGGCGATGCATTCCCTAGATGGCAGCGACGAGCGCATGCCGTCATGGCCCATGGCGATGCCGTCGGTGACGGTGATGGTGCAGAATTCGCGCGGGGTGCCGCCGGCGGAGGCCACGCCCTTCTTCACCGCCTGGGCCTGGCGCATCAGCGAGATGTTGCACGGCGCGGCTTCGTTCCAGCAGGTGGCCACGCCGACGAACGGCTGGTGGATCTGCTCGGTGGTGAGCCCCATGGCATAGAGATACGAACGATGCGGGGCGCGCTCGGGACCCTCCGTCACGTGGCGGCTTGGCAGTCTGTTCTTGAGCTTGGTCTTGGCGTCCATCGCGAACCCAGTTTCCCTAGCCATCTCTGCCTTGACCCGGGAAATGGTGATCATCCCATCGCTTCGCGAGTGCCGTGGCTTTAGCCTTACAAAGCATCATTTCATGCAGGGGTGTGGCTAAAAAGCGGCGGGTGCAAGACCCGGCCAATTAAACGGTTAAATCTTAGAGAACTGTTGCCTCATCGCAACAAACGTTGCCCCTTAGCAACCATTTGGACGGGTTCCGGGCGCCTAGCAGGCGTTTTTAGGGCGCGCGAAAACCCAACACGGAAGACCGTCATCGCGAAGGCCGGGTTTCGCTCGGTTCGACTCACGCTGCGATTCTCGCTTCGGAAAGCGGCTGTTCATAGCCACCAGAGGTTGACGTGACGCTATCCAGCCGCCCGCCCGCTTGGCGCATCGCGGGCACCTGTAGTTGCGGTCCATGCTGAAGCCTGCGGTCATCGTCCGCCACCGGGCCGGCCGAACGGCCGCCCGATCACAGGCTCCGGCGGACGATCCAGTATTCGACGGAAGACAGTGTGCTTGCGTCCGGATGCCGCGGATTACTGGATGCCCGCCTTCGCGGGCATGACGCGGAAGTGAGAATGCGAGGTCCCGCCCTCGCGTGGCGATCTGCCCGAGGTTACACCTCGCTTCACCTCTCTTTGGCCAAGATTATCGGCTGAGTTCGCGCCGTTCGCGTCTGTTCGGTGGGAAACATCATACGACAAACGCGACCATTGGCAGATGCGAAGTTCCATCTCGATCAATCCGCAATTCAACCGCGGTTAGAGTTCCATTCCCTTCAGCGTTTTTTGCGCTCTGTGGCCTGAGCGCGACAGTTGTGAATCGACGCTGTGATAACCTTAGGTCACTCAAGCCGCACGGTTTGCGACTTGGTTTGTCTAATGGTTCGCAGGGGGACCATGGAATGAACCAGTGCTTACGTTCGCTGTCTTGTCTCCTCACGGTGGCTGTGCTCGCGCTGTTCTCGACGGATGCGACGGCGCGCTCGAGCCACAAGCAAGCGCACATCAAGAAGACGAGCGACGCGAAGGCGTCGAAGGCGCGCAACCAGCGTGACGCCGCAGGCGGAAAACGCGGACGTGGCAAGCACGCCGATGCGCGCCGCAAGTCGAAGCAATCGAAGGATGCATCTTCGAAGGAAGCTACTGCGCCGACGCCGGCACTGTCGGGCGATCTCGCGCTGGTGAAAGACGGGATCGATCTGGCGCGCAAGGCGAAGACGGAAGAGGCGACCGCCACCAGAGACAAGATCACCGACCCGGCGGGCCAGAAGCTGGTCGAATGGTACATCCTGCGCCACACGGAGACGACGGCGAATTTCAGCCGGTATGCGGCGTTCATGGCCGCCAATCCGGATTGGCCGAGCATGGCGCTATTGCGCCGCAAGGCCGAGGGGCGGCTGTGGCAGGAGCGCAGCGATGCGGCCACAGTTCATCGCTTCACCCGCGATCGGCCCACCAGTTCCAAGGGCAAATTCGCGCTGGCGCGTGTGCTCCTGACCGAAGGCGACCGCGATGGTGCTGCGCGTCTGGTGAGCGACGCCTGGCGCTCGGAGGAATTGTCGGATCGGCTGGAAGGCGACGCGTACGAGGTGTTCGGTGATCTCCTCACCCGCGAGGATCACCGCGCGCGCATGGACAAGCGGATCGGCGCCAAGGATCTTGCCGGCGCCAAGCGTGCGGCACAACGGCTCGGCAGCGACGAGCTTGCGATCGTGAAGGCGTGCGGCGCGGTGGCCGCGAAATCGAGCAAGGCGCTCGACCAGCTCAATGATGTCGCAACCGAGGCCCGCAAGGATCTCGGCTACACGCTTTGCCGCCTGCAGTGGCTGCTCGGCGAGAACCGCGTTGATGACGCGGCGGACCTGGTGCTATCGGCCGCGCCCGAGGCCATGGCGCTGCAGGACACCGATCAATGGTGGCGCGAGCGGCGCTCGCTGGCCCGCAAGCTGCTCGATCAGGGCAAGTTCCAGGCCGCATACCAGGTTGTCGCCGCCGCCGCGCTGCCGGCCAACGAATATTACCGCGCTGATTTCCACTCCACGTGCGGCTGGATCGCCTTGCGCTATCTCGACGATCCCGTGACGGCGGCGACGCACTTCGCGCGCATCGACGAAGGCGCGGCCAATCCGATTGTGCTGGCGCGCGCCAACTACTGGCGCGGACGCGCCGCCGAAGCGCTTGGAGAAAAGGACGCGATGCGCGCCAGCTTTGAGGCCGCCGCGCGCTACCCGACCGCCTATTACGGACAGCTCGCGCGCGCCAGGCTGGGCCTTGACGCAATCGAGCTGCGGACGCCCTCGCCGGCCCCTGCCTCCGACGATATGGCGGCCGCAGACGAGCGCGTACGCGCCGCCGATATGCTCTACCAGATTGGCGAACGCGACGTGGCGCTGTATTTCGCCACCGATCTCGGCGAGCAGAGCACCGACGTCGCCACGCTTAACGCGCTCGGCGAGCTTACGGCCCGTCGCAACGACGCGGCCGCCATGCTGCAACTCGGCAAATCGGCGCTCGGGCGCGGCCTTGCGCTCGAGCGCTATGCCTTCCCAACCATCGGGATCCCCAACCACACTCAGGTCGCGCCCGAGGTCGAGCGCAGCGTAATCTATTCGGTGGCGCGCACCGAGAGCGCGTTCGACCAGCGCGACAAGTCGCCGGCCAATGCCGTCGGCCTGATGCAGGTGACGCCCGAAGCCGGCCGTGACACCGCCAAGCGCTTCGGCGTGACCTATGATTGGGACCGGATGGTTTCCGATCCCGTCTACAACACCCAGATGGGCGCGGCCGAACTCAGCGCCCTGCTCGCGGATTACAAGGGTTGTCACATCATGACCTTCGCCGGCTACAACGCCGGCCGCGGCCGCGTGCGCGACTGGGTGAAAGCCTATGGCGACCCGCGCGATCCGAACGTGGATCCGGTCGATTGGGTCGAGCGCATCCCGATCTCCGAGACGCGCAACTATGTGCAGCGCGTGATGGAGAACTTGCTGGTCTACCGCGCGCGCTTTGGCAGCGGCACGGCGGTGGCAACGAAGGCCGATCAGCGCGTGGTTACGCAGGAAACAAACGCCGCGGCGACCGCGCCGGCAGGCGCGGCGCAGTGATTCCCTTGCGGGGCTCGCACTGTACCAGCCCCTCATGGTGAGGAGCGCCAACGGGTCCGCGCAAGGCGCGGCCCGATGACAGGCTCCGCGCGTCTCGAACCATGAGGCCCCGATCTCGCCTGCGGTCATCCTTCGAGACGCCTGCTTCGCAGGCTCCTCAGGATGAGGATCTCACATGCGGCAGGCCGCGAGCTTCGTAGCCCGGGTGGAGCGTCAGCGTAACCCGGGGCCGCTCGTACACGTGGATAGAGCTGTCCCGGGTTGCGCTTCGCTTCACCCGGGCTACCGACTACAATCTCAATCCACCTTGACGTCGGCGTCCTTGATCATCGGCCACCATTTTGCGATCTCGGCCTTCTGCCAGGCGCCGAGGGCTTCGGGCGTGAGCTGATTCTTCGGCGGCATGCGCAGGCCGAGGTTTTCGAGCTGTTTTACGACCACGGGATCGTTCAGCGCCTCCACCGCGGCAGCATTCAGCTTGGCGACAATCTCCTTCGGCGTGCCCTTGGGCACCCAAAGGCCGGACCACAGCGTCATGTGGAAGCCGGGCAGACCGGCTTCATCGGTGGTTGGGACCTCGGCCGCAGAGTCGACGCGCCTGTCGTCGGTGACGGCATAGGCGCGGATGGTGCCGGCGCGGACCTGGTTGATCGAGTTGGAGGTCTGATCGATCATGATGTCGATCTGCCCCGCAACGAGATCGTTCAACGCCGGCGCGGTGCCGCGATACGGCACATATTGCAATTTGATGCCGGAGACGGTCTCGAAATAGAGCCCGGCGATGTGGCTGCCGGAGCCGGCGCCCGCAGTGCCGGCGGTCGGCGGCGATGGACGCGACTTCAGCCAGGCCAACAATTCGCTCAGCGATTTGGCGGGGATCGCATTCTTGCTGACGATGATCATCGGGTTGCTCGGCAGCAGCACCACCGGATCGAGATCGGCGACGAGGTCATAGCCGAGCTTGTAGACGGCGCCGTTGGCGACATGCGTGCCGAGATGGCCGAACGAGATCGTGTAGCCGTCCGCCGGCGAGCGTACTGCGCGGCCGACGCCGATCGAGCCGCCCGCTCCCGTGACGTTCTCGATCAGGAGCGTCTCTCCTAGCGAGGCCTTCATCCGCTCGGCGAGGATACGCGCCATCGCATCCGACGGCCCGCCGGCGGAGAACGGCACGATGATAGTGATCGGATGCGAAGGATAGTTCTGGGCGACGGCGGCGCCGCACCATGTCAACACCGCAAGGAACGCCAAGACTACCTTTCGCATCGCCTACTCCATTCGAAAATGTCCGGCTTAGAATTGCGCGAAGTCGATCGGCTTGAAACGATCGAGCGTGCGCGTGACCGGCGGCAGCGGATATTTAAGGCCCGTGGCGCAATTGAACAGCATCACGCGATCGCTTTTGGTGACGCGTCCGTCGGCGAGGCTTTGCTTGTAGGCGGCATAAGTGGCCGCGCCCTCGGGGCACAGCAACAGCCCCTCCTCCCGCGCGACTTCGCTCAGCGCAGCAGAAATCTTCTCGTCATCGACCGCGATGGCGAAACCTTTGCTCTCGCGGACCGCACGCAGGATCAGAAAATCTCCGATCGCCTGCGGCACGCGGATGCCGGAAGCGATGGTGTGCGCGTCTTCCCAGCGCGTCGCATGCTCGGTGCCTGCTTCAAAAGCGCGCACCATCGGGGCGCAGCCGGAAGCCTGCACCGCGACCATGCGCGGGCGCTTGCTGCCGATGAAGCCGATCGCCTCCAGTTCGGCAAAGGCCTTCCACATGCCGATCAGGCCGGTGCCGCCGCCAGTCGGATAGAAGATCACGTCGGGCACGTCCCAGCCGAGTTGTTCGGCGAGTTCGAGCCCCATCGTCTTCTTGCCCTCGATCCGGTACGGCTCCTTCAAGGTCGAGGTATCGAACCAGCCGACCTTGGCCTTGCCCTCGCCGACGATCTTGCCGCAATCATCGATCAGGCCGTTGACGCGGTAGACGGTGGCGCCCTGCAGCTCGATCTCGCTGACATTCACCTCCGGCGTGTCAGCCGGGCAGAAGATCGTGGTCTTGATGCCGCAGGCGGTGGCGTAAGCGGCGAGCGCGGCACCGGCATTGCCGTTGGTTGGCATCGCCATGTGCTTGATGCCGAGCGCCTTGCCCATCGACACCGCCATGACGAGGCCGCGCGCCTTGAACGAGCCGGTCGGCAGCCGCCCCTCGTCCTTGACGATGATCTCGCCGCCGCCGAGCCTGGCGCCGAGTTTCGGCAGCCGGATCAACGGCGTCGTCACCTCGCCGAGGCTGACGATGTCTTTGCATTGGCGCACCGGCAACAATTCGCGATAGCGCCACATGTCGGCGGGACGCTGCTTCAGCGCATCCTTGCTCAGCGCCTTCTTCACGCCCTCGAGGTCATAGCGCACCAAGAGCGGCTTGCCGGCCTTGGAGAGGTTGTGCACCTGGTCGGCGGGATAGTGATCCCCCTCCATCGCGCATTCGAGATGGGTGACGAAGGTCGGGCGTTCGATGGTGAGATTGTCGTTGTCTTTCACGGTTCGCCGTCCCTCTCGTTACATGTTGAGGACGCGCCCGTAGGCGTCCAGCACCGCTTCCTTCATCATCTCCGACAGTGTCGGATGCGGGAAGATGGTGTGCATCAGCTCTTCTTCTGTCGTCTCGAGGTTCATCGCGATCACATAGCCCTGGATCAGCTCGGTGACCTCTGCGCCGACCATGTGCGCGCCGAGGAGCTGGCCGGTCTTCTTGTCGAAGATCACCTTGACCATGCCCTGGTCCTCGCCGAGCGCGATCGCCTTGCCGTTGCCGACGAACGGGAAGCGGCCGACGCGGATGTCGCGGCCGGCTTCCTTGGCCTTGGCCTCGGTCATGCCGACGGATGCGACCTGCGGATAGCAATAGGTGCAGCCCGGGATCATGTTCTTGTCCATCGGGTGCGGATGCAGGCCCTTGATCGCCTCGACGCAGATGATGCCTTCATGCTCGGCCTTGTGCGCGAGCATCGGGGGACCAGCGACGTCGCCGATCGCATAGATGCCGGGGACGTTGGTCCGGCAGAAGCCATCGATCGCGATGATGCCGCGCTCGGCCTTCACGCCGAGCTTCTCCAGCCCGATGCCTTCGACATTGCCGACCACGCCGACGGCGGAGATCACGCGGTCGAACTCCATGGTCTGCGGCTTGCCCTTGCCGTCGTCGATGGTCGCGACCACGCTGTCGCTCTTCTTGTCGAGCTTTGTCACCTTTGTGTTGGTGAAGATCTTGATGCCCTGCTTCTCGAACGCCTTGTGCGCGAATTTCGCGATTTCGGTATCTTCGACCGGCAGGATCTGCGGCAGCACTTCGACGACCGTGACCTCTGCGCCGAGCGTGCGATAGAACGAGGCGAACTCGATGCCGATCGCGCCGGAGCCGATCACAAGCAGTGATTTCGGCATCTTGTCGGGGACCATCGCTTCGAAATAGGTCCAGACCAGCTTCTTGTCGGGCTCGAGTCCCGGCAGTACGCGCGGCCGCGCGCCGGTCGCGATGATGATGTGTTTTGCCTGGTAGGTGCCCTCGCCGAGCGCGCCCTTCGGCGCCTCGACGGAAGACTTCTTGACCGTCAGCTTGCCTGGCGCATCGATCGTCGCTTCGCCCCAGATCGTCGTGACCTTGTTCTTGCGGAACAGGAAGCCGACGCCATCGTTCAGCCGCTTCACCACATTGCGCGAGCGCTGCACCACCGCCTTCGGATCGAACGAGATGTTCTCCGCCGAGAGGCCGTAATCCTTGGCGTGCTGCATCAGATGATAGACTTCCGCCGAGCGCAGCAGCGCCTTGGTCGGGATGCAGCCCCAATTGTTGCAGATGCCGCCGAGATAGGCCTTCTCCACCACAGCGGTCTTGAAGCCGAGCTGCGCGGCGCGAATCGCGGTGACGTAGCCGCCGGGGCCAGCGCCGATGATGATAACGTCGAAGGAAGTGTCAGCCATCACAAATCCGATCTAGCCAGAGCAACCAGGAATCCGGTCCATCCAAGCGCAAGCAGCCCGGCGCCGCCCAGCATGATCCGGAACTGGGTGGTCGATGCCAGATCACGGGCGCGGACGATCAGCGCAGCAATCGCCAGCGCTATTGCGAGAACATAGGGACCATAGAGCAATGCGTTGGAGGTCACGCATCACACCATCATCATGACGGGGTTTTCGATGAGCTGCTTGAAGGCACCGATCAGCTCGGCGCCGAGAGCGCCGTCGATCGCGCGATGGTCGCAGGAGAGCGTCACGCTCATGATGCTGGCGATCTCGATCTTGCCGTTCCGCACCACGGGGCGCTCCTCGCTGGCGCCGACGGCCAGGATCGTCGCATGCGGCGGGTTGATCACGGCGGTGAAGTGGTTGATGCCGTACATGCCGAGGTTGGAGACTGCCGTGGTGCCGCCCTGATATTCCTCCGGCTTCAATTTCCGCGAGCGGGCTCGGGCGGCGAAATCCTTCATCTCGCCGGAGATGACCGACAGCGTCTTGGTCTCCGCTTTCCGGATGATCGGCGTGATCAGGCCGCCCGGCATCGCTACCGCAACGCCGACGTCGGAATGCTTGTGCTTGACCATGCCGCCTTCGGTCCAGCTCACATTGCAGTTCGGTATCTTCTGCAGCGCGACCGCCATCGCCTTGATCACGAAGTCATTGACCGAGAGCTTGTAGAGCGGCTTCTTGTCGGCGTCCTTCGGCGCAGCGGCGTTGATCTCCTCGCGGGCGGTGAGCAGCTTGCCGATGTCGCAGTCGATCGTCAGATAGAAATGCGGGATCTGCTGGATCGACGCGGTGAGGCGCTGCGCGATGGTGCGGCGCATGCCGTCATGCGGCACGATCTCATACGAACCCGGTTCGAACAGCGCGAGGATCTGCTGGTCCGACATCGACGGCGCGATGGACGGCGTCGTGCTGGGCGCGGCCGGCGGCGCCTTCAGGCCCTTGCCGGACCTCGCCTCCTCGACGTCGCGCGCGACGATGCGGCCGTGCGGGCCGCTGCCGTTGATACGCCCGAGCTCGATGCCGGCTTCCTTGGCAAGGCGTCGTGCCAGCGGTGACGAGAAGATGCGGGCGTGACCGTTGCCCCGGGGCGCCGGTGCTGCCGCTTGCGGCGCTGGTGCCGGTGCTGCCGCAGGCGCAGCAGCTTTCGGTGCCGGCGCTGGTTGGGCGGGAGCCGGCGCTGGCGCCGGTGCCGGAGCGGGCTTTGCGGCAGGCGCCTCAGCGGCTTTCGGCGGCGCAGCTCCGGCGCCGCTCGCGGCCGCCTTCACGTCCTCGCCGTCGCCGGCGAGCACCGCGATCACGTCATTGACCGGAACGTCCTGCGTGCCTTCAGGCACCAGGATCTTGGCGATGGTCCCCTCGTCGACCGCCTCGACTTCCATCGTCGCCTTGTCGGTCTCGATCTCCGCGATCACGTCGCCGGACTTGACCTTGTCGCCCTCCTTCTTGAGCCATTTGGCCAGATTGCCCTTCTCCATGGTTGGCGACAGCGCGGGCATCAGGATGTTGATGGGCATGGTGACCTCACAAAGCTAACTTTTGCATGGCGGCTTCCGTCGCGTGAGGAAACCAGCCGGAATCGTTTGGGCGGTTCGGTATGGGCAGAGGACGCCTCAATTGCCGATATCGCCCTGCCAGGTGCGCTCGTTGGCGGGATCCGAGCGCCAGTTCTTCATCATGTCGATCGACCTCGTGTCGGCGAGATCGATGAAGGGGATACCGAATTGCGTCAGGATGTCCTTGCTGCCCGGGAACGTCACGGACTCCCCGATGACCAGCAGCTTCAGCTTGAACAATCCGATCGCACCGGCGCACATCGAGCATGGCGACAGCGTCGTGTACATGACCGTATCATGGAACGAGATCAGGCCGGCGTCGCGCAGGCACGACATCTCGCCGTGCAGGATGACGTTCTTCTCCTGCATCCGCCGGTTATGGCCGCGCGCGACGATCTTGTTGTCGCGCGTCAGCACCGCGCCGATCGGCAAACCGCCCTCGGAGATGCCGATCTCCGCCTCGCGGATCGCCTCCGCCATGAAGTCGTAGTGGTATTGCTCGACGGTCACGATCAATGCCCCTGTTTCGATCGCGGCGTGGTGCTGCCCGGATCGGTCGGCCGCGCGACCTCAGCCTGGAACATGTCGATGATGCGAGCGAGCGCCTCTTCCTCGGTGTACTCGCTCTCGCGCGCATAGGCGCGTGCGGCATGACGGGCGATGTCGACCAGCATCAGGCCCCACATATCCGGCTCCTCGAAGGCGCGCTGGAAGGCGATCGAAAGCCCGCCGTCGACGACAAAGGCGCGCAGCACCTCGATCGCGTCGTCGCGACCCATCACGTCAGGCGGTAGCGGCTGTTCCTGCGGGCCCGTCATGCGTCACCGGTAACAAACGGCCTTGGCGGCTTCCACCACCTCGGCGACCGAAGGCAAGGCCATCTTCTCCAGATTGGCTGCGTAGGGCATCGGCACGTCCTTGCCGGATACGCGCGTGACCGGCGCATCCAGATAATCGAAAGCATGCTCCATGATGCGGGCGGCAACCTCGGCGCCGACGCCGCTCTGCTGCCACCCCTCCTCGACCGTCACCGCGCGGCCGGTCTTCTGGATCGATGCGACGATGGTCTCGGTGTCCATCGGCCGCAGCGTGCGCAGGTCGACCACCTCGGCCTCGATGTCTTCCTTGGCGAGTTCGTCGGCCGCCTTCAGCGAATAGGTCATGCCGTTGGACCAGGAGATGATGGTGACGTGCTGGCCCTTCCGCGCGACCCGCGCCTTGCCGATCGGCACGATATAGTCGTCGAGCTTCGGCACCTCGCCGGAATGGCCGTACAGCACCTCGTTCTCGAGGAAGATCACCGGATTGGGATCGCGGATAGCGGCCTTGAGCAGGCCCTTGTAGTCGGCGGCGGAGAACGGCGCGACCACCTTCAGGCCCGGGATGTGCGAGTACCAGGACGAATAGTCCTGGCTGTGCTGCGCGGCGACCCGGGCGGCGGCGCCGTTTGGCCCGCGGAACACGATCGAGCAGCCCATCTGGCCGCCGGACATATAGAGCGTCTTGGCGGCGGAGTTGATGAGCTGGTCCATCGCCTGCATGGCAAAGTTGAAGGTCATGAACTCGACGATCGGCTTCAGGCCCGCCATCGCCGCGCCGACGCCGATGCCGGCAAAGCCATGCTCGGTGATCGGCGTATCGATCACGCGCCTCGCGCCGAACTCCTGGAGCAGTCCTTGGCTCACCTTGTAGGCGCCCTGATATTCGGCGACCTCTTCGCCCATCAGAAAGACATCAGGATCGCGCCGCATCTCCTCCGCCATCGCGTCGCGTAGCGCTTCGCGGATGGTCTGGGTGATCATCTCGGTGCCGGCGGGCACCTCCGCCTCGGGCTCGCTGACCGCCTTCGGTGCGGCCGGCACTTTCTCTTCTGCCTTGGGCGCAGGCGCTTCGGCCTTGGCCTGCGCCGGGGGCGCCGACTCGGCGGCCTTCTCCTGCTTGGCAGGGCTGGCGGCCTTGGCGAGATCGACGGCACTTTCGCCGTCGGCCAGGATGGTCGCGATCGGCGTGTTGACGGCGACGTCGGCGGTGCCCTCCGGGATCAGGATCTTGCCGAGCGTGCCCTCATCGGTGGCCTCGACCTCCATGGTGGCTTTGTCGGTCTCGATCTCGGCGATGACGTCACCCGACTTGATCGGCTCGCCTTCCTTTTTCAGCCATTTGGCGAGGTTGCCCTTCTCCATCGTGGGCGACAGCGCAGGCATGAGAACTTGAATGGGCATATCGGCTCCCGGATAACTCTTTCGTTTTCAGTCTGCGCTTAGCGGTAGACGTCGGTGTAGAGCTCGGACGGATCGGGCTCGGGATCGTGCTGGGCGAAGTCGGCAGCGGCATTGACGATATCGCGCACCTCGGCATCGATCGACTTCAAGTCCTGCTCGCTGACATCGGCGGCGAGCAGACGGTTGCGGACCTGCTCGATCGGGTCTTGGTCATGGCGGACCTTCTCCACCTCCTCGCGGGTCCGGTACTTGGCCGGATCGGACATCGAGTGGCCGCGATAGCGGTAGGTCTGCATTTCCAGGATATAGGGGCCCTTGCCGGCGCGGCACCAGGCGACCGCCTCCTCGCCTGCCGCCTTCACCGCGCGCACGTCCATGCCGTCGACCTGCCGGCCCGGGATGTTGAAGGAGATGCCGCGCTTGGAGAAATCGGTCTGCGCCGAGGAGCGCGTCACCGAGGTGCCCATGGCATAGCGATTGTTCTCGATGATGTAGACTACCGGCAGCTTCCACAGCTCGGCCATGT
Source organism: Bradyrhizobium sp. LeoB3 (assembly GCF_055456055.1). NCBI lineage: Bacteria > Pseudomonadati > Pseudomonadota > Alphaproteobacteria > Hyphomicrobiales > Nitrobacteraceae > Bradyrhizobium > Bradyrhizobium sp. LeoB3. The sequence continues at coordinate 12,466 of NZ_JBVBEF010000102.1, read as the reverse complement.
TGAAGCTTTCATAGACCTGGCCCTGGTTGGCGGCGCCGTCGCCGAAATAGGCCAGACTCACGAAATCGTTTTCCCGGTAACGGTTGGCGAAGGCGAGCCCGGTGCCGAGCGAGACCTGCGCGCCGACGATGCCGTGGCCGCCGTAGAAATGCTCGGCCACGCTGAACATGTGCATGGAGCCGCCCTTGCCCTTGGAATAGCCGCCGCGGCGTCCGGTCAGCTCGGCCATCACGCCCTTGGCATCCATGCCGCAGGCCAGCATGTGCCCGTGGTCCCGGTAGCCCGTTATGACCTGGTCACCCTTCTTCAGGGTCATCTGCATGCCGACGACGACGGCCTCCTGGCCGATATAGAGATGGCAGAAGCCGCCGATCGCGCCCATGCCGTAGAGCTGGCCGGCCTTCTCCTCGAAGCGCCGAATCAGCAGCATGTCGCGCAGCGCCTTGAGTTCCTGCTCCTTGGTGAATTCCGGCGGGGAGCCGTCCCCCTTCTCCTGCCCTGAGTCCTTCGTGACGCTTTTCTTGGGTGCGGCCATGGCATTTCCGGATGAGAGGGATGATTTGGCCCTCTCTATCCCAACTCAAACGGCCGTGGAAGGATTGCGTGATGTCGCACAGCAATTGCTATGCCGCAGTGCAGCGTGAATCAAAATATTGCTAGCGATTGCGTTTGTTCGGAATTTCATTGCGTGATGACGGCGCGGGCGGACCTCGCGCCGTCATCACGCCGCGGAATTAGAAGAAGCCGAGCTTCTTGGGGCTGTAGCTGACCAGGAGATTCTTCGTCTGCTGGTAGTGGTCGAGCATCATCTTGTGGGTCTCGCGGCCGATGCCCGACTGCTTGTAGCCGCCGAACGCCGCGTGCGCCGGATAGGCGTGGTAGCAGTTGGTCCAGACGCGGCCGGCCTGGATCGCCCGCCCGAAGCGGTAGCAGCGATTGGCATCGCGGCTCCAGACGCCGGCGCCGAGGCCGTAGAGCGTGTCGTTGGCGATGGCGAGCGCCTCCTCATCGGTCTTGAACGTGGTGACCGACACGACCGGTCCAAAAATCTCCTCCTGGAAGATCCGCATCCGGTTGTTGCCCTCGAACACGGTGGGCTGGACATAGAAGCCGCCTTCGAGATCGCCGCCAAGCATGGCCCGCGCACCGCCGGTCAGGAGCTTGGCCCCTTCCTTGTTGCCGATATCGATGTAGGAAAGAATCTTCTCGAGCTGCTCGTTCGAGGCCTGGGCGCCGATCATGGTGGCGGGATTGCGCGGGTCGCCCTGCTCGATCGCCGCAACGCGCTTCAGCGCCTTCTCCATGAAGCGCTCATAGATATCTTCCTGCACCAACGCGCGGCTCGGGCAGGTGCAGACCTCGCCCTGGTTCAGCGCGAACATCACAAAGCCCTCGATCGCCTTGTCGAGGAAATCGTCATCTTCCGCCGCCACGTCCTTGAAGAAGATGTTCGGTGACTTGCCGCCGAGCTCGAGCGTGACCGGGATCAGGTTCTGGCTGGCATACTGCATGATCAGCCGGCCTGTCGTGGTTTCGCCCGTGAAGGCGATCTTGGCGATCCGCGGGCTCGACGCCAGCGGCTTGCCAGCCTCTAACCCGAAGCCGTTGACGATGTTGAGCACGCCGGCAGGCAGCAGGTCGGCAATGAGCTCGATCCACACCATGATTGAGGCCGGGGTCTGCTCGGCGGGCTTCAACACCACGCAATTGCCGGCGGCCAGCGCAGGCGCCAGCTTCCAGCACGCCATCAGAAGCGGGAAGTTCCACGGGATGATCTGGCCGACCACGCCAAGCGGCTCGTGAAAGTGATAGGCCACCGTGTCGTGGTCGATCTCGGCGAGGCTCCCCTCCTGCCCGCGCACGACGCCGGCGAAGTAGCGGAAATGATCGATCGCGAGCGGCACGTCGGCAGCGCGGGTCTCGCGGATCGGCTTGCCGTTGTCCCAGGTCTCGGCGATCGCGAGCCGCTCCAGGTTCTCCTCCATGCGGTCGGCGATCCGGTTGAGGATGTTGGCCCGCTCCGCGACGCTGGAGCGTCCCCAGGCGTCCTTGGCGGCATGTGCGGCATCGAGCGCGAGCTCGATGTCCTGCGCATCCGAGCGCGCGATCTTGCAGACCACCTTGCCGGTCACCGGCGAGGCGTTGTCGAAATACTTGCCCGCGCGCGGCGCGACCCATTTGCCGCCGATGAAATTGTCGTACCGCTCCGCGAACGGGTTCGTCGATGTCGTGAGGAATTCAGGCTTGTTCATGCTTCACTCCCGCTGTTGTTTGATTGCTGACCATCGCCGGCTCATGCCGCGCGACGGCAGGAAAAACATGTCGGGCGGAAGCAAGCATGTCAGCGGGGTGACATCAGAACACGGCACCGACCTGTCGCAGATTTGCGACACTCGCAGCGGAGGGACCGCCGCGTTTCATTCTGGAGGACGACAGGGCTGCGTGAGCTTCCAGAAACTTCTCTCGAAGCGCAGATAAACTACAAGGACAGCGACTGCCCCCATCCAACCTCCAGATTGCCCTTACCACTCTGAATCCGTAAGAGTAGTGCTCATCAAAAGGATTACCGGTTTGAGCACTTTAGATCCCAGTGACAGTTCTCAGCTTTCGGTTCTCGCCGAAGAGATTCGTCATTTCCGGAAGAAGAACAACTTCTCGCTCGAACAGCTCGCCGAGGCATCCGGTGTCAGCCGCTCCATGATCTCCAAGATCGAGCGCTGCGAGACGGTTCCCTCCACCGTGATCCTGTCCAAGCTGGCGGAAGCGCTGGGCGTCACGTTCTCGCAACTGATGGCGCCCGCGGTCGAACGCGAGATCGTTCATATCCCGGCCGCCCGCCAGCCGATCCTGAGGGACGAGGAATCCGGCTTCCTGCGGCGGTGTATTTCTCCCGTGCTTCCCGGGCGCGGGATCGACTGGGTGCTCAACACGCTACCGCCGGAAGCGGACACCGGAAACTTCGTGGCCCATCGCCGGGGCGTGGAGGAGTACATCTTCGTGCTGCGCGGACGGATGCGGGTCTCGATCGGCGATCAGCGCGTCAATCTCAATCAGGGGGATTCCCTTTATTTCCAGGCGGATGCCGACCATTCATTCCTCAATCTCGGCAAGACGCCGTGCGAGTATTTCCTCGTGATCGACACCGCGAAGGTACGATCGTGATCCACTGAAGTGGAAACTAATCTTCTATCCGCGACGTGACCTACTGTGACCGGTGCCGCGGCCGGAGCCGTTTTTTCAGTCACTTCGGTCAATTGATGGGCGTCGGCGCGCGGTCGCAGGCGCCTTGCCGCAATCGCATGCAGTGCCGAATTTGCGGGCTTTTTTGAGCGCCAGCAGCTTCCAAATTCATCAAAGCATTCGAGCTTGCGAAAAAGCTCAGCGTTTTCGGCGGAAGAATTCCGGCACACCGCTTGCATCCACTACTTTGGAAAAACCTCTCATAAACGGGAAATGTGTTCCCGGGGTTTTTTGAGGAGTTGGAAATGAGCATTGCTGCGACCATATCTGACACCCGAACGGCTGGCTCCAAGATGCGATCGATCGTGATTGCGAGCAGCGTCGGCACCATCATTGAGTGGTATGACTTCCTGATCTATGCGACCGCTGCGGCGCTCGTGTTCAATAAGGCGTTCTTTCCGACCATTGATCCGCTGACGGGAACGCTTGCCGCGCTCGGCACTTACGCCGTCGGCTTTGTGGCCCGCCCGCTAGGCGGCGCGCTGTTCGGGCACTTCGGCGACCGGATGGGACGCAAGTCGATGCTCGTGCTCACGATGTTCATCATGGGCCTCAGCACGTTCTGCATCGGATTACTGCCGAACTACGCCTCCATCGGTGTGCTCGCCCCCATCCTCCTGATCCTGCTGCGCATCATTCAAGGCATCGGCCTTGGCGGCGAGTGGGGCGGCGCCTCGCTGATGGTCATCGAGCATTCGCCCGCCGACAAGCGCGGCTTCTACGGCAGCTTCGTGCAGATCGGTTTTCCCATCGGCCTGGTGCTGGCGACGCTGGTGTTTGCGCTAGCGACGAAGCTTCCCGAGGCGGACTTCCAGGCGTGGGGCTGGCGCATTCCGTTCCTGGCCAGCGTCCTGCTGCTCGCGCTAGGTACGTTCATCCGCTCGCGGGTTCCGGAGACGCCGGTCTTCGAGAAGATGAAGGCCACCGACTCGTTCTCGAAGAACCCGTTCGGCGAGGCTCTCGGCAAAAACTTCAAGACATTCCTCATCGCCGTCGGCCTGAAGCTGTCCGAAGTGTCCTGGGTCTATATGCTCACGGTGTTCGTGGTCGTGTACGCCACAACGACACTGGCGCTGCCCAAGCAGATGATGCTCGATGCGGTGATGTATGCCGCATTGTTCGAGCTGATCACGCTGCCTCTGTTCGGCTGGCTGTCGGACAAGATCGGTCGCCGCGTGTTCTTCATGCTCGGCGCAGTGTTCACCATCGCTTTCGCGTTTCCCCTGTTCTGGATGCTGGAAACCAAGAGCCTCGCCATGGTGACGCTAGCCATCATCATCGCCATGAACTTCGGGCACGGCATGATGTTCGGGCTGGAATCCACCTACTTCCCCGAACTGTTCGGGCCGAAGGTTCGCTACAGTGGCGCCTCGTTCGGATTTCAGGCGGCAGCCGCAATCGGCGGCGGATTCTCGCCGATCATTGCTACGGCGCTGGTCGGTTACTTCGGCGGCACCACGGGCGTCTCGGTGATGATGATCGGCATCGCGATCCTGACGCTGTGGGCGGCCTTTGCCGCGCGGGAAACCAAGGATGAAACTATCGGCTGAAGCGGAAAAACTCCATGCTGTTTGGCATCTTCATCTACGACGGCGTCGAGCCGATTGATCTCGCAACTTTCGGCGTGCTGTCCATGGCACGCCGAATCGCCCCTCACATCCGCATCTGCACCATTGCGCCGAAGGCGGGGATCATCAGACTGTCCAACGGTCTCGATGTCATCGCCCAGTTCGGCATCGACGATGCGCCGGTGTGCGATGCCGTCATCGTGACCGGCGGTCCGGGGTGGGAGCAGCAGGCCGCGTCGGAGGCAACGCTCGACTATGTCAGGCGCGTCCATGCCTCGACGCGGGTGGCCTCCGTGTGTACGGGCGGCATGATCCTCGCGGCCAGCGGCGTGCTCGACGGCATCGCCGCCACCACGAAACGCGCGGTCGTGCCGCCGGAAGTGTCACCGCTCCTGCGGATGCGCGGCGCGTATCCGCAGATCGACGTGCAGGAAGCTCCCATTATCGACAGCGGTGCGGTGGTGACGGGCGGAGGCGTGTCGCTCTGCATCGACACCACACTGCACATCATCCAGCGCATGCTGGGTGAAGCCGTCGCCAGCGAAACCGCGCGCATCATCGAATATCAGCGCGCGCGCAACGCCAACATGAACCGCGAGGAATTTCTCGCGGGATAGACCCCGACTCGAACGTCAGAAAAAGAAAGCGGAGACCACATGACCACCAAATTTCTCGTCAGCACCGACAAGGCCGCGCCCGCTGCGGGTCCGTACTCGCAGGCCGTGCGCACCGAGCAGTTCGTGTTTGCGTCCGGGCAGCTCCCGATCGATCCTGCAAGCGGGACGATTCCGGAAGGTATCGAACGGCAGACGCGCCAGTCGCTGGCCAATTTGTCCGCGGTGCTGGAAGCAGGCGGCGCATCCTTCGAGAGCGTCGTCAAGACCACAGTGTTCCTGAAGAACATGGGCGACTTCGTCGTGATGAACGGGATCTACGCCGAGTTCTTCAGCAATGCGCCGCCGGCGCGCTCGACCATCGAGGTCGCGCGGCTGCCGAAGGATGCGTTGGTGGAAGTCGAGGCCATTGCGCTACGCACGAAAGTATGAGCCATGAACATGCATTCGCCAGAGCGGCCGCCGCCAAAAATGATCGAGGCGTTCGCGCATCCCGCAGGTTCGGTCGCCATCACCAAAGACGGCGGCGCCACGCAATGGCGCGGCGTCCTGCTGCACATCCACGTCGCGCCAAGCGCCAGCTACGAGATGGAAGAGCTTGCCGAAGCGGAATGCGTGGCCGGGCGGGGAATCGTCGGCGACCGCTACTATAACGGTCTCGGCACCTATTCGCCGAAGCCCGATGTGCGCGAGGTCACGCTGATCGAGCAGGAAGCGCTGGATGCGCTCTCCCGCAACGATCCTCCGTTGCAACAGGGGCCGATCGCGCTGGAGCCGCGCGACCACCGCCGCAATCTGACAGTGAAGGGCGTGCCGCTGAACCATCTCGTCGGGCGGCGCTTTCGCGTCGGCGACGTGATCCTGCGCGGCGGGCGGCTGAACTTTCCGTGCAAGTACCTGGAAGAGCTTTTGGGTCTGCCGCTCTTCCTCCCGCTCTACAATCGCTCCGGACTGAACTGTGGCATCGAGCGAGGCGGCATCATCCGCCCAGGCGACGAGATCGAGTTGTTAAGCCCATGACAGCACGTTTGATCATGAAGCTGCGTGTCGAGAAGCTGAGCTTCTCGACACCGGACGTTGTTCACCTGAAGCTCGTTCATCCCCTGCGGCCCGCTCTGCCTGAATGGAGCGCGGGTGCCCATGTGGATATGCGCCTGCCCGACGGGCGCGTGCGGCAATACTCCTTGTGTGGCGATCCGGCCGACACCGCGCGCTACGAGATCGCCATCAAACGGGAGGCGAACGGCCGTGGCGGCTCGGTGTGGGCGCACCAGACACTGAGAGAGGGCTGCGAGGTCCACATCTCCGCGCCGCGCAACAATCTTCCTCTAACGCCGGACGGCGAACGCTATGTCCTGATCGCGGGCGGGATCGGCATCACGCCGTTGCTCGCGATGGCGCGCAGCCTGAAGCAGTGGGGCAAGGCATTTACCCTCTACTATTGTGCGAGGTCGCCGTCCGAGGCGCCGCTGCTCGCTGAACTGGTGCAGGTCTGCGGCGATGATCTGCAATGCTGGTTCTCTAAACACGGCGAACGGTTCGATCCGGCGGTGATCGGTCCGCCCAGTCCCGGCACCCACGTCTACATCTGTGGGCCGCAACGGCTGCTTGATGCCGTGCAGTCGTCGCTGTCGGAATGGTCCGAGGAGCAGATTCACTGCGAACATTTCCAGATGACGGTAGACGAGAACTTCAAGCCCGAGCCGTTCGAAGCCACCGTGGCGTCCACCGGGCAGCGGATTCTGGTGCCTGCGGACAAGTCGTTGCTCGATGTGCTGCGCGAGCATGATTTCCCGCTGCCGTCGTCTTGCGAGATGGGCGTCTGCGGCTCCTGCGAATGTGGCTATCGCGACGGTATTGTCCTGCATCGCGACAAGGTGTTGCCGACGTCGAAGCGGCAGGACCGGCTGATGCTATGCGTCTCGCGCGCTCGGGTGAGTGTAACATTGGAGCTGTAGTGAAGGTTCCTTCATTTCACGCGCATCAAAGGAGCCCGACGTCACCAAAACCGGCTCGAACACCTGCCGCCGACGACAGATCGGGTATGACATGCGCTAGGCTTCGCCGCTTCCGACCCGTAGCCGATATGTGAGGCCGCGCCGTTGACGTTGCCGCCCTCACCTTCCGTCGACCATTTCAACGAGCTGAATGAGATTGCCACATGTATCATCGAAGACAGCCATTCTGACGGCGCCAGCATCCATCGGCTGTACCGTGAATTCGACACCAAGCTGGCGCAACCGCTCGAACTCCTTCTGAAGATCATCCACCTTGAAGGAAGCTGCAGGAATCCCATCGTTCACGAGCGCAGATTTGTATGGCCTAACGGCAGGGTGCTCACTCGGCTCAAGCAGGAGTTCGGTTCCTTCCGGCGCCTCCTTCGACACAACGGTCAACCAGCGATGATCGCCGCCGAGCGGGATATCGTGCTTGACGATGAAGCCCAGCTTCTCCGTGTAGAAATCCAGGGCCTTGGCCTGATCGTCAACGAAGACGCTCATGACATAGATCCTCATGTTCCACTCCCTTTTTCAGATGCTTGTTGAGCCAGGCATCGGCTGCTTTCCGCAGAGGCGCAGTGTCGAAGCTATGCATCTTGGTGCGCCCGCTCCAATGCGTCTGGACCAGCCTAGCCCGCTCCAGCATGTCGAGGTGCTGCGAGATCGTTTGTCGCGAAAGGCTTCTGCCATCCTCTGCGACCGACGAAGCGCAGATCTCAAACAAGGCTGCCCGGGACGCTTCGCCAAGCGATCAAGGATGCGGCGACGCACGGGGTCGCCGAGCGCCTTGAAGACATTGTCGAGTTGGGCGTCGTCCACCCAGATCAACATGCAGTAATTTTACTGCATTTCAAGTTGCGCGTCGCAACGGAGCGGCGACCATATGTCTCCGAGTGATGCGATGACGCGCGCGGCCTGAAGAGCTTCCGCTTCAGCCCCTTAACTGCAACCCTGCTCCGCCGGCACCTCCTCGGCATTCGGGTCGCCCGGGGCTGTCGCCCAGGCCAGTTCGACCAGTGTCACGATCCTTCGACCTGCGCCGTCAAGCTGGCAGACGATCAGGCCCTGATCCTCGATATAGGTCAGCAGGCGCTGGGCGCGGCGGAGCGAGTGCGAGCCATAGGCGCGCGCGATCGCTGCATCGCTGGGGCACGGCCAGCCCTCCTTCGCCGCGCGAGCGATCATCATGAAGACGCCCTGCATGCCCTCCGGCAAAATGGAGGCGCGAAGCGAGACATCCTGCCATGCGTCATCCTCGACCAGATCGGAGCCGAGCCCGGCACGGGCGCGCGTCAGCATGCGGCGGAAGTCATTCAGATCCGGCACGGCCGAACCGAGGCCTTCGATCCGGCAGCGGACCACGAACTCCTGATAGAGCACGCCGATGGCGCGGAAGCCCGCATCGGGCTCTGCCAGGACCGCGCTCAGGATCCGGTCCACCTGCTCGCGCCGCTCGGCCAGCTCCTCGTCGCTGATTGGCAGCTCGATCGCCTCGGGGCTGATATCCGGGACCGCGGACTTCGCCGCCCTGAGTTGCTCGAGAAGATCCGGCGCCGGCCGGCGCTGCGGCCGGCCAGCCTCGGGCGGCGGTGCCGCCAGGATCACGGCGCGCGCATCTTCCAGCGTCGCTTCCGGCAGCGGCAGCAGGCGCGGCGTCGCATTGCGCGCGTGGGTATCCGTCGCGCCAATGCGCAGCCCCAGCGGACGGCGGGACAGTGCCGGACCCAGCGCCATGAATTGTCCTCGCTCCAGGTCCCGGAAGGCCTCCGCCTGCCGCCGCTCCATGCCGAGAAGATCGGCGGCACGCGCCATGTCGATATCAAGGAAAGTCCGGCCCATGAGGAAATTGGAGGCCTCGGCCGCGACGTTCTTGGCGAGCTTGGCAAGTCGCTGGGTCGCGATGATCCCCGCAAGCCCACGTTTGCGGCCACGGCACATGAGGTTGGTCATGGCGCCGAGCGAGAGCTTGCGCGCTTCGTCCGACACTTCCCCGGCGATCGCCGGCGCGAAGAGCTGCGCCTCATCCACCACCACAAGCATCGGGTACCAGTGGTCGCGCTCGACGTCGAACAGTCCGCCGAGGAAGGCGGCGGCGCGGCGCATCTGGTTCTCTGCGTCCAGTCCCTCCAGATTGAGTACCGTGGAGACGCGATGGATGCGCGCCCGCTCGCCGGCAACCTGCAGGCCGCGCTCGGTATGGTCCTCGGCATCGATCACGAGGTGACCGAAACGATCGGCCAGCGTCACGAAGTCGCCTTCGGGGTCGATGATGGCCTGCTGCACCCAGGCGGCACTCTGTTCGAGCAGCCGACGCAGCAGATGGGATTTGCCGGAGCCTGAATTGCCCTGCACCAAGAGGCGGGTCGCCAGCAATTCCTCGAGATCCAGAACAGCCGGGGCGCCGGCTGTCGTGTGCCCCATCTCGATCGCAACGGTCATGTCCCGACTCAAACTCTCCTTGCGGAGAGGGGCTTATCAACCTGATCACAGCCCGTCGAGCGCCACACGGCCAATCATCCCGTGTTCCACACAGCGTCCACCGCCAGCGCCGAATCGCGCGGTTCCGCCTTAATGCCCCTTGAGGTCGAAGCGCTTCAGCTTACGGTGCAAGGTTGCGCGGCTGACGCCGAGCGCCTTCGCCGCCGCCGAGACATTGCCCTGTGCCCGCGCCAGCGCCCGCTGCAGGGCCGCGCGCTGCGCGTCGCCGAGGTGCTCGCAGCGCCCTGCCCGGCCATCGAGCAGGTCGGCGGCCGGAACCGGCCGGAGGGCGCGGTCGGGCGGGATACCCAAGGCGAGCCGCGCCGAACGCGTGGCGCCGATCACGAGGTCGTCGCTGTCGATCGCGAGCAAGCCGCCGCCATGGGCCTCGGTCGGCGGCGTCAGCACGATCCGGGCATTCGCAAAGGCGTTGCGGAACAGCTCGGCCTCGATCCGCCGCGCCGCTTCGCCCGCCGCGAGCGCAATCAGGCTGGCAAAGGCATCAGTGCGGTCGGCGCGGCACGAGGACACATCGAGCACGCCGACGAGCCTTGCATGCTCGTCATAGATCGGGGCCGCGGTGCAGCTCAGCAGCGTGTTGCGGGTGAAGAAATGCTGTTCGCGGTCAATGGTCAGAACGCGCTGCTCGATCAGGCAGGTGCCGATCCCATTGGTACCCTCATGCTCCTCGTTCCAGATCGCCCCCGTCCACAAGCCCCACTCCTCGAAGGTGGAATCATCAGCCGCATGCCCGCGCCGTTCCAGCGGAATACCATCGTGATTGGCGAGCAGCACGCAACAGCCGGCGGCGCCCACCGCCTGGTACAGCCGATCCATGCTGGCTTGCGCCGCGCGCAATAGCGGCGCGATGCGCTCCCGCGCCTGTTGGAACTCAGCCTCGGTCAGCCGTTGCGGCGGCCGTGTGCCGGCGGGATCAAGCTGATGCAATCGGGAAGACCGTCGCCATGACGCCACCAGCGCGGATCGCGCGGCCTGGCCGGATTCGATCGCGGCCTCGACACGCGCCGCATGATGAGCGAGCTTGAGCTCCTTCATCCCGCTGATACTCCTCCCTTAACCCAATAATATAGGGCCTGCGGACCATGGCTTGCTTGACCTTCGTCAAAGTCAGCCACGGTAGGAGCTGGACCGCCATCGCGGGGCTCGCCGGCGTTTGATGCGTTCTTTGTTACCCCGATTGGGGCCACTGCGCTCGAAACGCTTCTACTACTCTACGGCAATTGGAACGGCTCGACAATTAATTCGATTTGCTGATCCGCACCAGGTCGCGCGGGCTGGCATAGTCGAGCTGGAAGCGGGCGCGCTCGTCCAGCATGTCGGGATCAAGGCTCTCGGACCGGAGCAACGCGACACGCTTCTCACCCTCAGCGCGCTCCTTCTTCAGCCGCTGCAACTCGGAGGTCAGCGCGATGATCTCCTGGTCGAGCTCCTGCCGCGCGTTCAGGCCGTATTTGCCGGTATAGGCATTGACGCCGAAATAGCCGATCATCAGGGCCGCCATCGTGTAGAGGGCGAGCCCGGTCAGGATCGACTTGAGGCGCGTGCGGGAGACCATGCCGCAGCTTGGGACGCCGCGGTTAATGGACCCCTAAAACGAAATCACTTGTTGTGCTTTTCAACGTGGGCCGCGAACGCGTCGATGTACTGCTGCAGCACCTGCCGCAGCGCGTCCTTGGTGACCTCGCCATTGGCGTCGAAGGCGTCGCCGATCGCATTCAGATAGATCTCCGGCTGCTGCAGGATCGGGCCCGTAATCCCCGGAAGAATGTTCTGCAGGTGCTTGGCGGCCGACACGCCGCCGAGCGGTCCTGGCGAATTGCTGATGATGCCGACCGGCTTGCCGTTGAACGAGCTCTTGCCATAGGGGCGCGAGCCGACATCAATGGCGTTCTTCAGCACGCCCGGGATCGAGCGATTGTATTCCGGCGTCACGAACAGGATGCCGTTCGACTGCTGCAGCTTCTCCCGGAACGCCAGCCAGTCGGCCGGAGGGTTGGCCTCCAGGTCCTGGTTGAAGAAGGAAATGCCGGCTGGCGTGATGACGTCGAGCTTCAGCGAGGACGGCGCAAGCTTGGCAAGCGCGCGAGCGATCTTCAGCGAGAAGCTCTCCTTGCGCAGGCTGCCTGCGATGGTGACGACGGTGTAGGCCATGTGGTTTCCCTTTGATCGAGGAGTTCGACGGGGGACTTAAGCCGCCACGCCGAAAAGAATGCAAGTGCATGGAACATGCAATTGCGGAAACACAGCGTTCGCGGAAATGAGCCTGGCGGGAAATGTGGCGCCCGTAGCCCGGGTGGAGCGGAACGCGCAACCCGGGCTAAGGGCTGTTCGATGATTTGGCCCGAACCTCTCCCCGCGTCGTCCCGGGCTTGACCCGGGACCTATAACCACAGGGGATTGTTGTTGCGCGAGCAAGCAGTGATAGCGGAGCGCACCACGAACGCCTGTGGTTATGGGTCCCTGCTTTCGCACTAGGGCATGCACAGATGTGGTGCGGTGCGGCGGATTGACTCGGGGCGGGTGTGAGGGATTCCAGAATCGGGAA
>NZ_JBVBEF010000101.1:0-26960 GCF_055456055.1 Bradyrhizobium sp. LeoB3 | reverse complement strand
ACCGGACGCGCCGCCCACCGTCAGACGGCGCTCGACTTCGGCGCGCAGGAGTTCGTCGCTCTCGAGAACGACGCCCTCGAAGACGCCGGTCCAGTCGATCTGGTTTTCGATCTCATCGGCGGAGACATCGCGAAGCGGTCCGCAGGCTTGATTCGAGCTGGAGGAACGCTGGTGACCATCGCCGGCCCGACCGAGGCACGGCCCGCCGACGGCCTGACGATCGACTTTGTTCTCGTGTCCCATCGCGCCCAACTGGGTGAGATCGTCCAGCGGGTGCGGGACGGACGACTGTGGACGAACATCGGCAACATCGCGACCCTCGACGATGCCGTCGCCGCTTTCAATCCGACCAAGCGGATCAGCGGGAAAACGATCATCCGCGTTCGTCCGTGAGGACTCGGGCACGGCGAGCGGTTCTGCGCTCCTCGTGGATCATCGCCGCCTTTTGGATCGTGGCGTAGCAGCACAAGGAGACTGGTTTGATGCAAAATTATGTCTTGGGGCATTCGAACCGGGAACTTCGCAGGCTGATGCTGCAGGCGGATAACCTCCGCCCGATCACGACGCGTCTCCTGCGCGAAATCGGGCTCGCACGCGGCATGCGCGTCGTCGATATCGGTTGCGGAGCGGGCGACGTGGCAATGCTCGCGGCGGAAATGGTCGACCGCCTGGGGCCGTCGTCGGGATCGACCGCAGCGCTGCCGCGATCGCCACGGCCCGTGAGCGCGCGCGCGCCGCTGGTCACGCCAATATCGAATTCGTGGAAGGCAAGGCCTCCGAAATGACCGGCTCCGGAAACTGCGATCTGGCTATTGGTCGCTATGTCTTGGTCCACCAGAGCGACACTGTTGCACTGATCCGCGCAGCGGCCACTCACGTCCAGACAGGCGGCGCGGTTGCCTTCCATGAGGTATTGCTCCTCGGAACATGGTGGTCCTTTCCGCTGGTCTCTCTTTGGGAGGATACCTCCGACCTCATCAATACGACGTTTCGCTCGGTCGTCACGTGCCCTGATGTCGGAGCGCGGATGGTGGAGCATTTCTACAACGCGGGGGTGGAGTTGCCTCGCCTGTTTTCGGAGACTCCGGTGGGCGGCGGCCCCGACTCGTCTCTTTACGCATGGGCCGCGGAAACCTTCCGGTCGCTGTTACCAAGAGCCGAGGAAATCGGCCTTGTGGCACGCGGCGAGATCGATATCGACAGGCTTGAGGACCACCTGCGCCAAGCGGTGACGGCGGTCCATGCTCAGATCGGTTTTGCCCATCAGCACTGCGGCTGGGCGCGAGTCTGATGACGCTTTTTGAGAAGAGTACACGCGGAGGATCGGCGAAGTCCGTATGTCCTTCCCAAACTGAGGCGACTCGCCGAGCTCTTGCCGCTCGCGGCCCTGACTTTGGTCGCCGGCGCTCTGGGTGATCGGTTCGGACAGACGCGGATCTTCTTCGGGGGGATCGCTCTCTACGGCCTGGGCGCGATCGCGATTGGTTTCGCGCCGAGTTTCGTGCCGCTGATCGTCGGCCGCTTCCTGCAAGGCTTGGGCGAAGCCGTGATCCTGCTAAGGCCTTTCCGTCCTTGGGCAGGCCTTTCCCGCCGACAAGAAAGCCCGTGCGGTCGGCATCTATTCGGAGATCTTGTTATACGTCTTCACCTTCCGTCCCCTGCAGAGAAGCAAAAGTGGGACTGCGAAACTCCATGCTCCAATGACTTTTGGCTATGGAATCGGTGGCATCGATGTAGCACCCACGGCAAGAAGCAGTGGCTTTAGCAGGCAGTCGATCAGAATGATTTCGTGCTCGACGAGGTAAAAAACCTTGTCGGCACATATCAAAAGCCCCGGACGCGCTCCAAGGTGCATCCGGGGCCTAGCGCTAGGCTCGCATCACATAAGAGCCCCGAGCACCCCAGGAGAGATGGTTGACGCGACCGGATGAAGTTCAGATCGAGCCAACCGGCGCAACGGCGGGAAAGTCCTCCTCGGGATCGAACACATTATTGAAAAAGTTCGTCAGGGAGTACATGGCCACCAGCGCGACGATCTCGATGAGGTTCGCATCCGTGTAGCCGGCATCGCGGACGGCTTTCAGATCGGCGTCACTGACCTTGCCGCGGGTCTCGATGATTTTGCGCGCAAACTGGATGGCGGCGTCCCGCTTGGGGGCGCTGGCATGGCCCTTCCGAGCGAGAATGATTTCATTGGCCGGCAGCTTGGCCATATGATCGGCCGTAAAGCTGTGAACGGTCAGGCAGTAGTTGCAGCCATTCACTTCGGAGACAGCGAGGCCGATGCTGTCACGCGTCTTCACGTCGAGCACCTTGCTCATGGAGCCGAGGAGGGTGGCCCATGCGTTGAACGCGATCGGGCTTGCCGCGAAGGTCGCCATCATATTTGGAGTGAACCCGATGTTCTTGGTGAACATATCGAGCGTCGGTTTCGAATCGGCCGGCACCTGTTCCGGCTTTAGAGCCGCAATTCGTGGCATCACAATCTCCGTAAGAGGTCGGCTTCACTAATATCAAACGAGATTCAACACTTCGACCACCGGACGGCGCGGCTTCTGCGGCCAGTTTCCCGGACGCTCCGCCCCTATGGACAGCAGCATGACCGGTACTTCGTCTTTGGCCAGTCCGAACTCGCGATGCACCGCTTCGGCATCAAAACCGATCATCGGCGTCGAACCCAAGCCTAGCGAGCGGGCCGCATAAATCATCGCCGCCGCACCGAAGGTGCCGGTGCGTACTGCCTCGTCACGCTGGCGCTGCGGGTACTGCATGTACAGATCGCGTGCGGGGATTTCCCAATCCGGTATCAACTTTGCCGGCATGATGCCCGCTTCCACCACCGGTGCCAGGCGCTCAGGTACTACGCTGGAATCGGCCAACTGGCCGCAGACGATGAAAGTGACGGCTGCTTCGGTGATCGCTGGCTGATTCCAGGCGATCGGACTCAGCCGAGCCTTGGCTTCAGGCGTGCGCACGGCGATGAAACGCCAGTTCTGTAAGTGGAAGGAAGTCGGCGCAGTGGTGCCGATTCGCACCAGCTCGCGGATTTGTTCGTCGCTCAACGTGGCGGCAGGGTCATAGTACTTGGTGGCGCTACGGCTCAGGATACAATCGATGACGGCGTTGGTCATGGTAATTCCGTTAGTCATGGTGATTCCTATACGTTAAGGAATGAGCTGAGATGACGAATGCTTTCGCTCTCTTTGCTCGAAATGGCGCAGGGATGTCGCCCGTCTGACATCTCGTGCCAGGGGGCCATGGTAGTTTCCTGAGTTGCGCCGGCGCGTCTGACAGGACGTGGCCGGCCGCGTGCATCGAATGCGGGTCGTTCACGGACGAACGCGGATGATCGTCTTCCCGCTGATCCGCTTTGTCGGTTTGAAGGCGGCGATGGCATCGTCGAGTGTCGTGATGTTGCCGATGTTCGTGCGCAGTCGTCCGTCCCGCACCCGCTGGACGATCTCACTCAGTTGGGCACGATCGGACTCGACGACGAAGTCGACCGCGAGGCCCTTGGCGGGCCGTGCCTCGGCCGGCCCGACGATGGACACCAGCGTTCCTCCGGATCGAACTAGGCGCGCGGAGCGCTTCCCGATGTCGCCGCCGATGAGATCGAACACCAGATCGACTCCGCCGACGTCTTCGAGGGCATCGTTGTCGAGGTCGACGAACTCCTTCGCGCCGAATTCGAGCGCTTTCTGACGGTCGGCGGCGCGCCCGGTGCCGATGACGTAGGCGCCGACCTCTCGTGCGAGCTGCGCCACCATCGACCCGACTGCGCCGGCCGCGCCGTGCGCGAGGACGCTCTGCCCCGCCTGAAGGCGCCCGTGCACGAACAACCCCTGCCACGCAGTCAGACCCGAGATCGGCAGGCTCGCGCCCACTGTGAACTCAACGTCGCCCGGCAACGGCGCGAGGTTGCGGGCCTCGATCGCCACATACTCGGCCAGCGTGCCGTCGCGATACCAGTCCGCGAGGCCGAACACCCGCTGTCCCACCGACAGACCGGTCGTGCCATATCCGAGAGCAGTTACCACACCGGCCAGCTCGTGCCCAGGGATCGACGGCGTTCGGTCACGATCGAGGCGATCGGTCCAGGTCGAAGGCCACGACAGTTCGGTCCCGACGAATCCTGAGGCATGAACTTGAACGACGACGTCGTTGATCGCTGCCTGCGGCTGGGGCCGCTCCGCTTGCCTCATGCCGGCATTTCCCGCAGCCTGGTCCGTTACGACGATTGCCCTCATCCTCAACCTCCTCGTGTGTGGTATGTCGTCATCTTCCGATTGCCTTGCGGACGAACAAAAATACGATCGCGAAACTCGACGGTCCAATCACCTGTGGCTATAGAATCGATGCCAACGACGCGAAACATCAAAGCGCGTCAGCCGCGGCGGAACGAATGCCCCGCGTTGGGCACTGAGTACGCAAAAGAGCCGGAATGCGCGGAAGAATGCCGCTGCTGTTGGGGCTAACATCAGGAGGCGGCCGGATTGTCGTGAACGAGGCGCCATCGTATGCCGCGGCCATGCTGCTCGAACAAGGAAGGGCGACGGAGAATGCGAGAACGTCGGGTTGAGATTCGCGTCGGATCAGACTTCGCGCGAAATGTTGCCCATCCGAGGTTGGGGATCTCGTCTTCCCCAAGACGACAAGGTCGGGTTCGGCGAGAGCTTGTACGACAGGAGCCGGTAGGCTTTAGCCCGTCGGCATCCCGCATCGCGGGTCCACCGAACTGGAGGCCCTGCGGGTATGATAGGCTGGGATGCCCCGGTGCAAGATCGACTGCGCGAGAGACGCTCAATCCGGAGTGATATTCGGGATCGGGAGTTGCGCCAGATCATCATCGTAGCTGGCCTGAGTGCTTGGGCTGTGGCCGGAAGTAGTAGCGTCCAGCCGTGTGTTAATATCCGCACCAATGCCGAGCATTTTGCCAACGGGACAGAGGTTTGCGGCTTCCAACAGGAAGGCGCGCTGCTGCCCGTCGAGTTTTCCTCCCAGCACTAGGGTGCGTACGAACGAATCTCGTTCGCCCTGAGCGCCATGGTGGAAGCTGACGCCAACTTCCAACCGCTCCAGCGGAAGTTTCTGGCGTCGAGCCTGAAAACGAACGCTCATAGCCGTGCATGCGGCAAGAGATGCGCTAAGAAGGTCGTAAGGATTGGGACCGGAAGAAATATGGCCGGTGCCATCCGGGCCGCCGACAGGAAATTGAGATTCGCCGATATGGCCTACCAGCGCGCCATGATTAGTGGGGTCGCTTGCGACAACAACTTCGCGGGTCTTGGTCATGATTAGGTCCCGATTGTTCGAATGATTGATCCACGAGCATCGACGAGTGTGTACGCCAGCAACAGCGCAGAACAAGTCTTAGAGTTCGTGCGAGATTTCAGCGCCGCGGCCGCTCCGGCGGTTGCGTTCAGCAGCTAAATCCGGCGACCATCCGCGTAAAGCTATCATATCCATAACCGGCAGGAATGCACCGTGAAGTCAGTCGAAGCTCCGCGACGAGGAAATCCGTCGACGCGCCTCCTGAATGATCTTTGAGTTGTTTGGCGCGCAAAATGAACAATTCGGCGAAAAGGCGTTAAACATAAAAATGCGTTTGACGCATTCATGATGGTCGTGAGCGCCCCACAGTGTCCCGCGCGCATTTTTCCGCTCTCGTACGCCGCGTACGAGCCTCTCTCGGAGCTCACTGCGCGAATCTCGCGGCGCCAGTTGTGCATGCCGCGACGGCATTGGGTGCGATTTAGCCACTGAACGCGGCTTGGAAGTCTCCGCAGAATAAAAGTGTCGGCTTAAGTGCCATGCGGCTCGTGGGATTCCTCGCCACCGCATCACGCCGCAGGGCGAGCGGCAATAACGATCGTTTATCGACTCCATGGCGAGACGTGATTTTCTTCGCCGGCGTTGCAAGGTCATTCTCGAAACCACCGTCGTGCCGAGCTTGCACTTGCCCCGATCGACACGCGGACCGCGATGGAAAATTGAAAAGGCAGGAGACGATATGCAAAGCAATGACGCAATCGAAATTGTCGCGCCATGACCTGTCCATTTCAACGCGGCCAGATGGGCTGCGCGATCGTGCTCCGCTGGCGCCTGCGTCGCCGCGCAGCACAGCCAGGACTATTCCTCCTGGTAACCGCATGTCCCGGGCCCGAAGGTGGGCGCGCCGTTTGCAACATTTCAGGTTTTCGGAGAAACGGAAGTGAGTACGACTGACAGAACCGAGCATCCGGCTCCGGTGCCCCGGCGCGATCGCGGTTCGTTGCGGCGCCTTCGACGACGTGGTGGCGCGTCGGTTGGTTTGCTGTTCGCGCTGGCGCTCGCTGGCTGCGGCGAGAGGGCGCAATCGCAGGCGGCGGCGCCTCCGCCGGTGACAGTTGCGCAACCGGTCAAGCGTACGGTCACCGACTGGGACGAGTTCACCGGCCGCTTCGAGGCGGTCGAGGAGGTCCAGGTTCGTGCCCGCGTCGGCGGCTTCGTCAACAGCGTCGAGTTCAAGGACGGTGCGATTGTTCATGCCGGCGATCTGCTCTACATCATCGATCCGCGCCCGTTCGAAGCGGTCGCGTCGCAAGCCCAGGGCCAACTCGACGACGCGCGAGCCAAGGCAGAGCTCGCCAAGCGTGAACTCGACCGTGGGCTGAACCTTGTCCAGACCAGCGCAGTCTCCGTACAGGTCGTCGATCAGCGCCGTCAGGCCTTGCAGGCGGCTTATGCGGCTGAGACGCAGGCCGAGGGGGCGCTGAAGGCCGCGCAGCTCAATGTCGAATTCACCCACGTGCTGGCCCCGATCACCGGCCGCGTCAGTCGCCATCTGGTGACGCCGGGCAATCTGGTGCAGGGCGCCGATAGTGGCGCGACGTTGCTCACTTCGATCGTGTCGCTTGATCCGATCTACATCTATTTCGACGTCGACGAAGCGACCTATCAGCGCAACAGCCGGCTCTGGTTCGAAGGCAAGCGGCCGAGTTCGCGCGATACGCCGAACCCGGTGCATGTGACTTTGACCGGCGAGACAAAGCCCTCGCATGAAGGGAAGATGGACTTCCTCGACAATCGACTGGACATCTCGACCGCGACGCTGCGCAGCCGCGCGATCGTCCCGAACAAGGATATCTCGATCCTGCCGGGGCAATTTGGCCGCGTCAGGATCATCGGCTCGTCGCCCTACGAGGCGCTGCTGATCCCGGACGCCGCTATAGCCACCGACCAGTCGCGCAAGATCGTGTTCGTGGTCAAGCAGGACAACACGGTAGAGGCAAGGCCGGTGGTGCTCGGGCCGCTCGATGAAGGGCTGCGCGTGATTCGCGAGGGCCTCAAGCCGGAGGATCACGTCATCGTCGACGGGCTGCAGCGTGCCCGCGTCGGCGCAAAGGTGACACCGAAAATGGCGCAGGCGCCGGCAGGCGACAAGTCTACGGCAGGTGCCACGCCATGAATCTCGGAAAGCTTTCCATCAACCAGCCCATCTTGGCGATGGTGCTGTCGATCGTGCTTCTGATCGTCGGCGCGATCGCCTACCAGACGCTGTCGGTCTCGGAATATCCGCAGGCGGTGCCGCCGACCGTTACCGTCACCACGCAATATCCGGGCGCCTCGGCGCAGACAGTAGCCGACACCGTCGCCGCCCCGATCGAGCAGGAGATCAACGGCGTCGAGGACATGTTATATCTCTACAGCCAGGCGACCTCGAACGGCCAGCTCACGATCACCGTCACCTTCAAGCTCGGCACCGACCTCGACAACGCGCAGGTGCTGGTTCAGAACCGCGTCGCGATTGCGCAGCCGCGGCTGCCCGAGGAGGTGCAGCGCAACGGCGTCGTAACCCGCAAGAACTCGCCTGACATCCTGATGGCCGTATTCGTGCTGTCGCCCGACGACTCGTTCGATCAGCTCTACATCTCCAACTACACGCTGCTGCAGGTCCGCGATCAGCTTTTGCGGCTCGACGGCGTCGGTGACATCCAGATGTTCGGCGCGCGCGACTACTCGGTGCGGTTGTGGCTCGATCCCGACCGGATCGCTGATGTCGGTCTGACATCGACCGAGGTGTTGGCTGCGATCCGCGCCCAGAACCTGCAGATCACCGGCGGACAGATCGCGGAGCCGCCGATCGCCGATCGCGCACTCCAGCCAAACCTCGTCTTCACCGGCCGCCTCAAGGATATCGGGCAGTTCGAGGACATCGTGGTGAAGGCCGGTTCCGACGGCCGCACCGTACGTCTGCGCGACGTCGCCCGCGTCGAGCTCGGTGCGCTCTCCTACGCCACCAGCAGCCGCATATTGCGCAAGTCGGCCGTTGCAATGGTGGTGACGCAACGGCCCGGATCGAATGCGCTCGCCACAGCGAAGGCAATCTCCACCACCATGGCGAAGCTGAAGGAGAGTTTTCCGAAGGGGCTCGACTACAATATCGGCTACAACCCTACCGAATTCATCGCCCAATCGGTCCATGAGCTCATTAAGACGGTCTACGAGGCGATGGCGCTCGTTGTCATCGTTGTGCTGGTGTTTTTGCAGGGGTGGCGGCCTGCGGTCATCCCGATCATCGCGATCCCGGTGTCGCTGGTCGGCACCTTCGCGGTAATGGCCGCGCTCGGATTCTCGATCAATAATTTGACGCTTTTCGGCCTGGTCCTCGCGGTCGGCATCGTGGTCGACGACGCGATCGTGGTTGTCGAAAATGTCGAGCGACATCTCCGGCACGGTATGAGCCGGCGCGGGGCGGCGCTCAAGACCATGGAAGAGGTCGGTGGCGCGCTGGTCTCGATCGCGCTGGTGCTCTGCGCGGTGTTCGTGCCGACAGCCTTCCTGGGCGGCATTTCCGGACGCTTTTTCCAGCAATTCGCCGTCACCATCGCGGTCGCGACCGCGATCTCCTGCTTCTGCTCGCTGACGCTGTCGCCGGCACTTGCCTCGCAGATCCTTACTCCGCACGAGGAGAAACGTCCGCCGGCACGCTGGAACATCATTGGGCGCGGCTGGGGCGGCTTCACCACGCTGTTCAACCGCATCTTCGATCGCCTGGCATACGGCTACGCGACCGCCGCCGACTTCGTGATCCGGCATACGGTAGTGATGCTTGTGATCTATCTCGCGCTCATCGGCGGCGCCGGCTGGCTGCTCGCTACCACCTCGCAGGGTTTCATTCCCGCACAGGATCGCGGTTACCTCATTGTCTCGGTGCAATTGCCAGGCGCCGCATCGCTGGCGCGGACCGCTGAGGTGGTGCGCGAAATCGAGCGAATCGCGCTAGATACGCCAGGTATCGTCCGCGTCGGGGCGTTCAGCGGCTTCTCTGGCGCGACGCGCACGCAGGCGGGTAATGCCGCGGCGCTGTTCCCGGTGTTCGACCAGGCGGAGGCACGGGAGAAGAAGGGATTGTCCGCCAACGCGATCACGGCCGATCTACGCAAGCGGCTCTCAGTGATCCAGGGCGCTTTCGTCATCGTCATTCCACCGCCTGCGGTGCCAGGCATTGGCACCGGCGGCGGCTTCGCCATCCGCATCCAGGATCGACAAGGACGAGGTCCCGAGCTGCTCGCAGCGGCGACCGACGAGCTCGTCGCCGCCGCGCGAAAGTCGCCAAATCTGACCTCGGTATTCTCGCCTTTCACGGCGAATACGCCGCAGCTGTTCGTCGATATCGATCGCGTCAAGGCGCAGAAGCTCGGCGTCCCCATCGCCAACATCACCGACACGATCGAGACTTACTTCGGATCGGCATATGTCAACGACTTCAACCTGTTCGGACGCACCTATCACGTCACCGCGCAGGCCGA
This sequence comes from Bradyrhizobium sp. LeoB3, assembly GCF_055456055.1. Taxonomy (NCBI): domain Bacteria; kingdom Pseudomonadati; phylum Pseudomonadota; class Alphaproteobacteria; order Hyphomicrobiales; family Nitrobacteraceae; genus Bradyrhizobium; species Bradyrhizobium sp. LeoB3. The sequence continues at coordinate 17,169 of NZ_JBVBEF010000101.1, read as the reverse complement.
TCTCCCATTCCGCAAGGAGACTTCCGATCTCGCGCGGCTGCGTACCCGCAACGCAGCCGGCGACATGGTGATGCTCGGCAGCATTGTGGAATTCAAGGACAGATCGGGACCCGATCGTGTCGCGCGCTACAATCTCTACGCGGCGTCCGAGCTGCAGGGTGAGCCGGCGCCGGGCGTGAGCTCGACGACGGCGCTCAACACCATCAAGCAACTGGCCGACGAAACATTGCCGAGCGGCTTTTCCCTCGAATGGACCGATCTGTCCTATCAACAGGTGACGGGTGGCAATGCCGGCCTCTATGTGTTCCCGATTTGTGTGCTGTTCGTCTATCTGGTGCTGGCGGCGCAATATGGCAGCTGGACGCTGCCGTTCGCGGTGATCCTGATCGTGCCGATGTGCCTGTTCGCGGCCACCATCGGCGTGCGCATCATGGGCCAGGACGTCAACATCCTGACCCAGATCGGCTTCGTGGTGCTGGTGGGACTTGCCGCCAAGAACGCGATCCTGATCGTCGAGTTCGCGCGCGACATCGAGCTCGAGGGCAGGGCGCGGCTGGAGGCTGTCATCGAGGCCTGCCGGCTCCGCCTGCGGCCGATCCTGATGACGTCGTTCGCCTTCATCTTCGGCGTGCTGCCGCTGGTCGTGTCGACCGGTTCCGGCTCGGAAATGCGCCAGGCGGTCGGTGTTGCCGTGTTCTTCGGCATGCTCGGCGTCACGCTGTTCGGCCTGATCTTCACGCCGATCTTCTACATGGTGGTGCGCAACCTCGCGGAAGGCAAGAACGACGGCAAGCCGACCCAGGCGATCGCGGCCGCGGCGGAGTGAGTCGCGGCGGCGCCGATGCGCGATGAAGCCGGAATACTATCTCCGTTACACTGAGGAGCGCGGAACGCGCCTGGGCTCGACGACGTACCGTCTCTGCCGAGGCCAGCATGCCCGCCAGCATCGGAAGGATTTCCGTTCCAAGGTGGGTGAGCTGCGTCAGCTGGCGCTCGCGATGGCTGAGTTCCAGCTCGAGCCTCTGCACCCTCAGGGCGGGCAAATCGCTCCAAATTGCTGCTGAACGAAGGAGGATCCGCATCCGCTGTACCCGGCAGGACGGAGGGCGGCTGGCATTTCTCGGGCGATGGAGTACGATTTCTCCAGGCTGGAGTGAGGCCGCGCGTGTGGCGAAGAGCTTGATCAGCCGGCTTCAAGCCGTAGCCCGACGCCGGAGTCTGACAGATGGTGCGGCAGTCGCTGAACGTCGCGTACTCGGACAGCAGCTCTCAGGTGTTGTGGGAGGACGGCGAGCGCGTGTTCAGCCGCGGCTGGCGACTGGACGACAATGGCAACCGGGTTGCCGTGCTGCTTGTTGCCCCCGCCGCCGACCACCCGTCGCGGACGAGACTCGATCGCCTGACGCACGAATACGAGCTGAAAGATGAGCTCGACGGGGCATGGGCGGCGCGGCCGTTGGCCCTCATGCGCGACGCCGGTCGGACCATACTGGTGCTCGATGATCCGGGCGGGGAGCCGCTCGATCGTTTGCTCGGTGAGCCCATGGAGGTAGGGCGCTTTCTGCGCCTGGCTATCGCTGTTACCTCGGCTCTGGGCAAGCTTCATCAGCACGGGCTCATCCATAAAGACATCAAGCCAGCTAATATTGTGGTGGACTGCGCGGATGGACATGTGCGGCTCACCGGGTTTGGTATCGCGTCGCGCCTGTCCCGCGAGCGGCAGGCGCCCGAACCGGCCGAGACCATCGCCGGTACGCTCGCCTACATGGCACCCGAACAAACCGGGCGGATGAACCGCTCGGTCGACGCCCGCAGCGATCTCTACGCCCTCGGCGTCACGCTGTACCAGATGCTCACGGGCGTTCTGCCCTTCACGGCGGCCGATCCGATGGAATGGGTACACTGCCATATTGCAAGACCACCGGCGCCGCCCGGCGAGCGGCTAAAAGACCTCCCAGGCTCCGTCTCTGCGATCATTATGAAGCTGCTCGCCAAGACTGCTGAGGAGCGTTACCAGACGGCTGCAGGCGCCGAGAGCGATCTACGGCGTTGCCTTGCTGAATGGGAAACCCGAGGCGATATCGACGAATTCCCGCTCGGGGAACACGACACTCCGGACCGGCTGTTGATCCCCGAGAAATTGTATGGTCGGACAGCCGAGATCGATACCCTGCTTGCCTCCTTCGACCGTATCGTCGCCGGCGGCAGGCCGGAGTTGGTGCTGGTTTCCGGATACTCCGGCATCGGCAAGTCCGCGGTCGTCAACGAGCTTCATAAGCCACTTGTTCTGCCCCGCGGTTTTTTTGCATCGGGCAAGTTTGATCAGTTCAAGCGCGACATCCCCTACGCCACCCTTGCGCAGGCCTTTCAGAGCCTGATCCGCCCGCTTTTGAGCAAGACCGAAGCGGAGCTGCGGCAATGGCGGGAGGCGCTGCTCGAGGCGCTCGAACCGAACGGTCGGCTCATTGTTGATCTCATCCCGGAATTGAAGCACATCATCGGAGAACAGCCGCCGGTCCCCGAGCTGCCGCCACAGGATGCGCAGGGCCGCTTTCAGCTGGTGTTCCGGCGATTTATGAGCGTATTCGCGCGGCCGGAACATCCGCTCGCCCTGTTCCTCGACGACCTCCAATGGCTTGATGCAGCAACGCTCGATTTGCTCGAGGATCTGTTGACCCGGCCGGATGTGCAGAACCTGTTGTTGATTGGCGCTTACCGCTACAACGAAGTCGATCCCATCCACCCGCTGATGCGCAAGCTCGAAGCGATGCGCCAAGCTGGCGCGATATTGCAAGACATCGTATTGGCACCCCTGACCTGTGAAGACTTGGGACAACTAATCGCGGATTCTGTTCACAGCGAACCAGAGAGAATCACGCCGCTGGCGCAGCTGATCCACGAGAAGACAACCGGCAATCCGTTTTTCGCCATTCAGTTCATTTCTGCGCTCGCCGACGAAGCATTGCTCACTTTCGATTATGGCGAGGCGCGATGGTGCTGGGACCTGAATCGCATTCACGCCAAAGGTTACACCGACAATGTGGTGGACCTTATGGTAGGGAAGCTGAACCGCCTGTCCGGCGAAACTCGAAACGCATTGCAGAAGCTCGCCTGCCTGGGCAACGACGCAGGGTTCACCATGTTGCGGATCGTTTACCAGGACTCCGCCGAGGAGATGCATGGCCAGCTTTGGGAAGCGGTGCGAGCAGGGCTGATCTTTCGTTCGGAAGATTCCTACAAGTTTCTCCACGACCGTGTCCAGGAAGCCGCCTACTCCTTGATCCCGCAGGAATCGCGTGCCGAAGCCCATCTCCGAATAGGGATGCTGCTCGCAGCGCAGACCCCTCCAGAGAAGCTGGAGGAGGCGATCTTCGAAATCGTCAATCAGCTCAACCGCGGCTCGCATCTCATCACGTCAATTGAAGAGCTTGAGCGGGTCGCGGAGTTGAATTTCATTGCAGGTAGACGCGCCAAAACCTCGACAGCGTATGCCGCGGCGCTGAACTATCTGCTCTCCGGCGCGGCACTGCTGCCCCGGGACTCTTGGGAGCGCCGGCACGACCTGATCTTTGAACTGGAGCTGCACCGGGCCGAATGTGAGTTCCTCACTGGTGCACTGGCGGAAGCCGAGCAGCGCCTGGCGGTGCTGTCGGCCCGTACCGCGACGACGATCGAACGAGCCCGCGTCACGTGCCTGCAGGTGGATCTTTACACGACCCTGGATCAGGGCAGCCGCGCGATCGCAGTCGGTCTCGACTATCTCCACCACCTGGGCATCGACTGGTCGCCGCACCCGACGGAAGACGAGGCTCGGCGCGAATATAAGCGGATCTGGTCCCAACTCGGCTCCCGCACGATAGAAAGCCTCGTTGATCTACCTTTGATGAGCAATGCCGCATCGCTCGCGACGCTCGACGTCCTGACGAAGCTCGGGCCGCCTGCCCACTACACGGATGCGAAATTACGTTCGATGGTCATCTGTCGAGCAGTCAATCTCAGCCTCGAGGGCGGCAATTGTGACGGCTCGTGCTACGCCTATGCAGTGCTTGGCAGGCTTGCTGGACCGGAATTCGGGGACTACCAGGCGGGACTTCGATTCGGCCGTCTCGGCTATGAACTGGTCGAACAGCGCGGGCTAAAGCGCTTCCAGGCCAGGACCTATTTGAACTTTGGATATTTACTCATGTTCTGGACGAGACATGTCCGGGAAGGTCGCGATCTGCTGCGGCGTGCGTTTGAGACGGCGAACCAGATCGGTGACCTCACTTTTGCGGCGTATTACTACACCCACCTGAACACGTATCTTCTCGCGGCGGGCGATCCGCTCGATAACGTGCAAGTCGAGGTCGAGCATGGTCTCGCGTTCGCGCGAAACATGCGGTTCGGTTTTGCGATTGACTCCATCGCCGGCCAGCTTGGGCTGATTCGGACACTCCGCGGCTTGACGCCGATTTTTGGTCGCTTTGACGATGGGCAGTTTGACGAACGCCTACTGGAGTCCCGTTTCTGCAGGAACCCGGATCTGGCGTTGGCCGAGGGCTCTTATTGGACCCGCAAGCTGCAGGCACGCTTCTTTGCCGGCGACTATGCGGGTGCCCTCGAGGCCTCATTGAGGGCGCAACAGCTGCAGCCGACATCGGCGTCTTTTTTCGAATGCGCGGAGTATCACTTTTACAGCGCGCTCTCCAGAGCAGCATGCTGCGAGTTCGCGGCGGCCGGCCAATGGCAGGAGCATGTCAGGGCACTAGCCGCGCACCACCGACAGCTCGAGGTCTGGGCGACGGCTTGCCCGGACAACTTCGAGAACCGCGCCGCGCTCGTCGGGGCGGAGATCGCCCGGATCGAAGGCCGCGCGCTCGATGCCGAACATCTTTACGAGCACGCTATCCACTCGGCACACACGCATGGCTTTGTCCATAACGAGGCGCTCGCCAACGAAGTCGCCGCACGCTTTTATGCCGCACGCGGGTTCAAGAAGATCGCTCATGCCTATCTGCAGGACGCGCGGCACGCATACATCCATTGGGCAGCCGACGGCAAGGTACGCCAACTCGACGAGTTGTATCCGCACCTCAGGGAGCAAAAGCCGGGTGCCAGCCCCACAAGCACGATCGGGACGTCCGTCGAGCAACTGGACCTAGCTACTGTCATCAAAGTCTCGCAAGCCGTGTCGCGCGAGATCGTCCTGGAAAAGCTGATCGACACGCTGATGCGCACAGCGATTGAGCACGCGGGGGCCGGGCGAGGTCTGTTGATCCTAGCGGTAGGTGTTGGGTATCGGATTGAGGCGGAAGTCACGACCAGCAATAATAATACGACCGTCGGTCAACGACGAGCAAGTGTAACCGCTGCAGATCTGCCGGAGTCCATCCTCCACTACGTGCTCCGGACAAAAGAGAGCGTTCTTCTCCACGATGCCGCGGCCGCGAACCCGTTTTCTGCCGATAAGTACATTCATCAGCATCACGCCCGTTCAATTCTCTGCCTGCCGTTGCTCAAACAGGGCAGGTTGGCCGGTGTGCTCTACCTCGAAAACAACTTGACGGCCTACGTTTTCACACCTGACCGCGTCACAGTGTTGAAGGTGCTTGCGTCGCAGGCGGCAATCTCGCTCGAAAACTCTCGGCTTTATGACGACCTCGCGGATCGGGAAGGGAAGATTAGGCGTTTGGTCGACGCCAACATCATTGGGATCCTCATTGCCGACCGCGAAGGTCGAATTCTTGAAGCCAATGACGCGTTTCTACGTATCACAGGATATGACCGTGAAGACTTGGTTTCGGGCCGCGTGCGCTGGACCGAGCTGTCCCCGCCCGAATGGCGTGAGCGCGACATACTGACTCGGGCCGAACTGAACTCAACCGGCAGAGTTCAGCCCTTCGAGAAGGAGTATGTTCGGAAAGACGGCAGTCGCGTTCCTGTGCTTATTGGCGCCGCTCTGTTCAAAGAAGGAGGCGACGAGGGCCTCGCCTTCGTGCTCGATTTGACAGAGCGCAAGCGCGTCGAGGAAGCGCTTAGCCAAGCACAGAGACTGAGCCGCACCGGCAATTGGGTCTACAACGCGACAACGAAGCGTTACCTCTATTGGTCGAACGAGAGTTACAGGATCTGGGGGTTTGATCCGCTGCAGGGCCTTCCAAGTCGACAAAGTATGTGGAAACGCATTCACCCAGAGGACCGCGACAGAGTGTGGGGAGCGATTCAGGAGGCCGTGCACCAGAAAAGAGATTTCATGGCCGAGTTCAGAATCCTTCTACCTGATGGAACATTAAAATGGGTCGAAGGAACCAGCCATCATGTATTTTCCCCCCAAGGTGCGCTGGCTGAGGTTATCACCACAACCGTCGATGTGACGGAACGAAGGCGGGCACAGGACGAACGTGAAAAGCTGCGCCAGCTCGAGTTGGATTTCGCCCACATGAACCGCGTGAGCATGATGGGAGAATTGGCCGCCTCGCTGTCTCACGAAATTCTGCATCCGATTGCGACCGCTCGTAACAACGCCCGTGCAGGGATGCGCTTTTTGGAAATGAACCCGGCAAGTCTGGATGAGACCAGGGAAGCGCTCGCTTGCGTTGTCAGGGATACGGACCGAGCCAAGGATATCGTCGGACGGATGCGCGATCACATCAAGAAAGCGCCTCTGCGAAAGGAACGCTTTGATCTTAATACGGCGATCAACGAAGTGCTTGTGTTGGCACAAAGCGTGACTCACAGGAATGGCATTTCGGTCCAAACTCGGCTTGCAGATGGACTGCTTCCGGTTATGGGGGATTGCGTTCAACTGCAACAGGTCATGCTGAACTTGATTCTGAACGCGGCTGAAGCAATGGGCTCGGTTGAGGAAGGGGCAAGAGAGCTATTGATCAGTATCGGGCAGGATCAGGCAGGCGTCCACGTAGCCGTACGCGATTCTGGGCCCGGCATTGATGCGCAGCATCTCGATCGAGTCTTCGACGCCTTTTACACCACGAAGTCCAGTGGGACAGGGATGGGGTTGTCGATATGCCGCTCCATTGTCCATGCTCATGGGGGCAAGTTGTGGGCGGAAGCGAACGAACCTCGCGGCGCCGTCTTTCAGTTCACCCTGCCGGCGGACAACGACTCATGAACTGTCCTCAATCGGCGTACCCGGCTGCAGAGCCGAACGCAGGCATCGCTCGAGATAGTCGTCGTCGACTGGCTTGCCGAGGTAGCAAACAATCCCATCCTTTAGAGCCCGATCCCTGACGACCTCATCGGGGTAGGCGGTAACGAGGATCGTCGGGATTGCGTACCCTGCATCGACCAAATGCCTGTGTAGCTCGACCCCAGTCATTCCGGGCATGTGAACGTCGGCGATCAAGCAGGTGGTTTCCGGCAAAAAGCGTGACGCCAGGAAATCGGCTGCTGACGGAAACGCCTCGACAGTGTAGCCCATTAACATTACGAGCTTTCGCATTGACTCACGATAGAGCTGATCATCGTCGACGATGGCTATCAGTGTTCGGTTCAACATTGCCGGTTCCAGGCACCTTCCTCGCTCCACTGGCGGCATACCTCGCGCCCGCATGCAATTTCTAGTGTCCGGGACATTCCCCAATAATGCAATGACCGCGCCCGTAAGCGATGGCTTAGGCATCCGGCTATACGCTTAGGCAAAAGATACCTGTTCATTTCGACTGATTGTGCGTAGAGTAACGTCGAATAGCGGAAAATGCGCTTCCCCACGCAGGATACCGAGAATGGGTGAGGCAAATCCCTGTGTCTTGGTTATCGATGACGATGCCGAGTTTCGCGACTCGGTCGTGCGGCTGTTGCGGACAGTCGGCTTACCTGCCCGACAATTTTCGTCTGTTCCCGAATTTCTCAAGGCCGATCCGCCGGACGGTCCCATTTGCCTGGTGCTCGACGTGAGAATGCCGGGACGAAGTGGTCTTGAGCTGCAGCGCGACCTTGTCGCCGCAAAGAGGCAAGTGCCGATTATCTTCATCACAGCGCACGCCGACGTGCCGATGACCGTGCAGGCGATGAAGGGCGGTGCGATAGAGTTCCTTACAAAGCCATTCCGTGATCAGGATCTGCTTGACGCCATCGAGGCCGGCCTCGCTCGCGACCGTGCCCGTCGAGAGAGTGATAGCGCATGGGCTGCGCTCAAGGAGCGTTTCGACATGCTCAGCTCCCGTGAGCGTGAAGTTATGCTCGGCGTCGTGGCCGGGCGCCTAAACAAACAGATTGCCAACGATATCGGCATCGCCGAATCCACGGTGAAGGTGCATCGCGTGAACCTGATGCGGAAGATGAAGGCACGTTCGCTTCCCGAACTCAGCCGGATGGCGGACCGCCTCAATATAAGACTACTGCAGCCGCGGAATTTCTGAGCCGAAAGGCATATCCTGAGTCGTTTTCGCGCGAGGGCGCCATCTACTCGCAAATTGCGTCAACCGCATTTTGTCGCATCGCTGAGTCCCTCCCTTAGGCGCCGCCCATCCGGTTGACGGATTCGAGGCGCGAAGTCTTTGCCCTCAGTTCTAAGCGATCGCTTAGCACAGACAGCGACAAGCGAACCTTACAGTACCCCCGCGCAATCGACCGCAGCGCTCCAAGCCATCAAAATGTGCCCAACGAGGCTGTCCTCGGAAAACCGCCGTTCCAAGTCACGCGAGGTTATAATGCGCGCATTTATTGGTCGCTTGACGCATCCCGAACCGGGATTTGACGTAAATCGCGCTTCTCAAACTCCGGATACGGACCACGGATTCTTTGTTCCACCAATTAAAGTGTCATTCGGACCGTTTCGCCTGCTTCCAATGCAGCTCCGTTTTCTGGAAGGCGAGAAGCCCCTACCATTCGGAATTCGAGCCCTGGAGATCCTGCCTGCTTTGCTTGAACATCGCGGTGAATTGATCAGCGAGCAGGACTTGATGGCTCGATTGTGGCCCAAAGTCCTTGTTGAGCCCGCGAACCTCACGGTTCATATGTCCGCGCTGCGTGATGGCTGCGCCAGGCATCGGTTGATCGTCGACCCCGGGCTCGCAGCAACTTGATGGAGAACAACCCATGGAGCTTCATCAGGTTCGCTACTTCCTCGCCGTCGCGTCCACACTCAACTTCACCCGCGCCGCCGAACAATGCAATGTCACGCAGCCCGCGCTGACCAAAGGGGTGCAGAAGCTCGAGCAGGAACTCGGCGGCCAGTTGATCTACCGCGAGCGCCAGCTGACCCAACTCACCGACCTCGGAAAGGAGGTCCTTCCGATGCTGGAGCGCACAGTGGCCTCGGCGGAGGCGGTGCGTCGCAGGGCCCAGGAGTTCCAACGAAAGGAGGTTGCGCCACTGAAGATTGGCCTGGCCCCTTCCATCTCAGCGTCGCTCGTCCTCGATCCGATCGCGGAGATCGCAAACTGCATCCCTGGACTTCACGTCGAACTGCGCGAGGGCGTGGCGGAGGAGCTCGTCGATCTCTTGCTTGAAGGGGAGATCAACGCCGCAATGGTCGGAGACGTGCGGGACGTGCCCGCCCGTATCGACGACTGGTCTCTGTTCGAGGAACGCTATGTCGTGGTTCTCGCGCCGACACACCGGCTCGCAAATCGTCCCTCGATCAGCATCGATGACCTCCGTGAGACTGTCTTGCTGGAGCGCGTCGAATGCGACGTCGCTCCTAAGATCCAGCAGTCGTATTTCCCCGAAGAACCACCCAACCGCGGCCACTGCAGCGGTCACGACTTGCACCTGCAGCACATGGCCGCCGCTGGCTTCGGCGTGATACTCGCGCCTGAGCACATGCCGCGCCTTCCGACGCTCAAGACCATTCCGCTCGAAGGCGACCCAATTTCGCGCGAGGTGCGGCTACTGGCTGTGCAGGGGCGCCGCTACTCGCCGGCGCTGGACGCTTTCGTCAAGGTCACGCGGCTTCGCGACTGGTCGGTCGTCGTTCGGACGGTGAAGCACCGCCCTCGGACACTCGCGGTCGACGCGCCAAACTAACCCGCTTCCATGACGCCGGGCGAGTGGAATGGAAACGATAACAACCGGGCATTTCTAATGGTAGGCGTGCCGGCGTACCCTTACTGCTCGTCTAATCGGGCTGGCCCGTGACGGAGTGCTTGCCATCACAGGATCGCGAAATCGCCCTCTTGGGTGGATGCACTTTCCACGTCGCAAGCACGCGCTCGAGCAACCAAGCAAAGGAGTCTCCGATGTCGTTTCGCTTCATCACCAAGTCTATCCACGCCTACCTGATCGACTATCCTGTCGCGATCGTCTTGATCGCAGCTCCGTTCGTGCTGAAGCTCGGCCAAAGCGGACCGCTTGCAGTGGAGCTTTCGGTTGTCGTCGGTGTGGCCGCGCTGCTCTTGGCCGCCCTGACGGATCATCCCACCGGTCTCGTCCACATCATTCCCTACTGGCTGCACCTTTGGGTCGATCGCGCCGTCGGGGTGGTCTTTGTCATCGCACCGTTTGCCTTCAAATTCGCTGGGCTCGACGCCTGGTACTACTGGGTCCTCGCTGCGGCTGTCCTGCTCACGACGTCGGTCCTGAACGCGCCTGAGGAGCCGGTCGCGATGCGTCCGGAATTGGGCAGGCGCGCAGCTGGCTGAAGGCTGCGAAGGCGTCGTCGAGACGTCGCCGATGCTCGCCTGCAGCGGTCGGTCACGAACCCGACGCGCTTGGGGCTGGGGCCTCGATCATTCTTGATAGCGCCGATGGTGGAGGGCTAATACGGCGCGAGCACTCGCCGGATCGGGCGGCTGATATTTAAGGGGCTTAGATGAACGTATTCGCTCAGCCGCGGGACCAAAGAGCCGTGATTGGGCCACGCTTCGACTATTCGGCGCTGGCTCCCGCGGCGGCGGCCATCTGCTACCCTTTTCTACTCCGCGCCTTCCATGCCGTTGTTGGCACGCAGGCCGCAATGCCTTCGCCTCTCGCAATTGTCGCCGCGACCTTGATCCTGGCCGTGGCGTTCGTTGTGCCGTTTCTCGCGCTCGCGCTCGCTTGGCGGCCCGGCGCCAATCCAGGAGCGCGGCGGCTGGCCTATGCCGGCGTGACGACCCCAACGCTCTTTGTCTTTCTTGGCGTCGTTCAGGCCCTGACTCATAGCCCCATCCCAGACGAACTCGTGTGGTGCGTGCTTTGGCTCGCAATCGCGATTTGGTCACAGACCGCCGGCAATCCGGTCGCTGCAACGCCGACGGCCGTGGGGCGCTTGCGCATCGTCCACGGCACGACGGCGGCGGTCCTGTCTCTATACGTGGCGTTCCATCTAGCCAATCACTTGTTTGGGTTGATCGGCCCCGATGCACATGCGGACCTCATGAAGGTCGGCCGCGTTCTCTACCGCTCTGAGGTGGGTGAACCGCTGTTGGTCGCGGCCATGGTTTTCCAGATCGGCACCGGCCTGTTTCTGGCATGGCGTTGGAGTGCCGCCCCGCAGGACTTCCATCGGACATTTCAGGTGGGCTCGGGGGCCTACCTCTCGCTCTACATCCTCGGGCATATGAACTCCGTTTTCATCTACGCTCGTAGCTTTCTCGGTATACCGACGGACTGGAATTTCGCGATCGGAGCGCCGACCGGGCTCATTCATGACGCATGGAATATCCGGCTGTTGCCTCATTACGCGCTCGGCGTCTTCTTTGTCCTAAGCCATCTTACGTCGGGATTGCGAATGGTGCTGATAGCGCATGGCGTCAATCGACGCACCGCAAATCGTATTTGGGGCGGCGGCGTCGCAATAAGCGCGGCTATCTCGGCCGCGATCATTGCGGGTATGTGCGGGGTTCGGATCGGATAGGCGACGTCGGCAGTGTCGGTCCCGAGTCATCCGACGTGGCAGGAGCCGGTGTGACACGCGCACCGTTTATTCGCTTCGTTGAGCGCGAGAGCACGTCTCGCGAAACGCTGCGACGCTGCTCTGCTAAGTCACCGATGCCGGCGAGGCGAAGGTCGGCAGGGTGACCTCGGGCAACGACAATAACGATCGTCTATCGACTCTATGGCGAGAGGTCATTTCCCTCGCCGGCATCGCAACGTCACTCTCCAAAAGAGTGGTCCGATCAATCTCAGGGTCAGGAGCCGCGATGGCGCTGCGTCAGCGACGGGGCGTTGATTGAAGGATAACTATGAAAGAAAAACGACACTGATGTCCCGGGAAGCCTACGATATCGTCATTGTTGGTGCGGGCGCGGCCGGTTGCGTTGTCGCGAGTTATCTCGCCGAACACACCGATGCGTCGATCGCGCTGATCGAAGCGGGCGACATGGACCGCGATCCGTTTATCCACATTCCGGCCGGCTTCGCCAAACTGCTGGCCCACGACCGGCATGTCTGGAAATACGAGACGGTTCCCCAGCACGGTAGAAAGCGCGCATATCGCTCAGGCAAGGTACTCGGCGGCGGATCCTCGATCAATGCGATGTGCTACGTCCGTGGTCAGATACGCGACTTCTCTGCGTGGCAGGACGCGGTCGGCGACACCGGCAAATGGTCGTATCAAGATCTGCTTCCCGTCTTCATGGCGCAGGAAGACAACGACACCTTCCACGACGAGTATCACGGCATAAATGGTGGTCTGGCGGTCCAGTTGCCCAAGGGCATCAACAAGCTGAACCAATATTGCCTCAAGGCATTCCAGGAATATGGGGTTCCCTATAATCCCGACTATAACGGTAAGAGCCAGATCGGCGTCTCGCCGGTGCAGTCGACGGTCGGAGATCAGCGCCGATGCAGCGCGGTCGACGCTTATCTGCGTCCGCACCTCACCTCGGGCCGCGTAACACTTCTCACCGGCAAGACCGTCCTTCGCATCCTGATCGAGAACAATCGGGCTGTCGGCGTTGAGTTCATGGACACGAGCCTGAAGAGGATCACGGCCGGCGAAGTTGTGCTGTCGGCCGGCGCCGTCCATAGCCCGACGATCCTCATGCACTCTGGCATCGGGCCGGCCGAGCAGCTGCGACAGCATGGTATCGCGGTGGTCGTCGATTCTCCGGAGGTGGGCGAAAATCTCCAGGACCACCCGATGGTGCCGGTCCGTGTCTATGTAAAGGGCGATCTCGGCTATCAGGCTGCCGCGCAGGGCCTCGGCAGCGTGAAGGCGGGCTTGCGTTATCTCGTCACCAAGGATGGCCCGGCGTCGGGCAATGGCATCGAGACGGTGACACACTGGAATCCGTCCGATTTCACCGCCGAGCCTACGATCCAATGTTATCACGCTCCTACCGTCTTGTCCGAGCAACTCGGCCCGGCGGGCGACCGCTCGGGCATCACCTTCGAACTCGTGGTGCTTCAGCCCAAGAGCCGCGGCTGGGTGCGGTTGGCCGACAGCGACCCAACATCGATGCCCCTCATCAACCCGAACTTCATCGGCGAAGAGGAAGACTTAAGGGCTGCGGTGGAGGCAGTGCACGCGATCCGCAGGGTCATGGCCCAGGAGTCGTTGGCGCCGGTGATCGAGGAAGAGATGGATCCCGGCCCACACATCCAGTCGGATGCGGAGATCGGCGAATGGGTGAAGCGTGTCGTGACGACGATGTGGCACCCGGTCGGCACCTGCCGGATGGGCCAGGACGCGCGAGCGGTGGTCGACGCAAGGCTCAGGGTTCACGGGGTCGACGGCCTCCGGGTAATCGATGCCTCGATCATGCCCAACATCACCAGCGGCAACACCAATGCCCCGACCCAGGCGCTTGCGCGCCATGCCGTGGCGATGCTGGTCGCGGACCTGAAGCGGAGCTCAGGAGCCCCGGCGCGGGCCAACGTGGCCCAGGTAGAGCCCTGAAGGAGGGATCAAAATGGATATAGAAGACGCGAGGAAGCGCCGCGAGGCGCCACTCGGCACGCCGAGCCATCTCGGCTCGAATGCCACCAGGGATATTTCGGCGGCGCTCACTGTGCTTCTGGCAGACGTGTTCGCGCTCTACGTCAAGACCAGGAACTTCCATTGGCACATATCAGGCCCGCATTTCCGGGATTATCACCTACTCCTTGATGTGCAGGCCGCGCAGATTTTTGCGATGACGGACGACATCGCGGAAAGAATTCGCAAGATTGGCGGCACAACGATTCGTTCGATCGGCCACATCGCCAGAGTGAAGCATATCGAGGACAATGATGCTGGCTACGTCACGCCCGAAGACATGCTGGCCGAGCTGAAGGAGGATAATCTGGCGCTAAGCCAGCGCATGCGGCAGACCCACAACGTCTGCGACGAGCATGGCGATGTCTCCACGGCCAGCCTGATCGAAAACTGGATCGACGGGGCGGAAAGTCGCTCATGGTTCCTGTTCGAGGCGACCAGGAGAGCTTAGCCCCGAGCGCATGGCCACCCGTGAAGCTCGGGTGACTGCCTACGCTCCCGCAAAATCCCGTCCTGGGCTTTGACGTTAGGCTCGTTCGCGTGGTTTGGCCATTTTGGCGATCGCTGACTCTCAATGCGGCCCCACTCTGAACCCCGACGACGATCGAAGGGAGGGCAAATGATGGTGGATAGATCAGAGCCAGCCTTCGAAGCGGGTCTTTTCCAGATCAAGGTTGACCGAGAGGCCGAAGACGAGCGCTTCTATCAGGCGCTTGTGCCCTTCGGCTCTTTCGATGACGTCGTGCGGCGAGATCGGTATCGCCCTCTACCTGATGACTGGATCGTCGCTGTTACGGACGTCAGCCGTTCGACCGAAGCTATTGAACAAGGACGGTACCGTGAGGTGAATGCGGCCGGTGCGGCGGTTCTTGCTGCCGTCAGCAATGCACTACCCGACCTACAGTTTCCGTCCACGTTCGGAGGAGATGGCGCGAGCTTCGCCGCGCCCGGCGCCTATTCGTCCATCATCAGGGATACGTTGGCAAAAACCGCCGCCTGGGCTGAAGACGCATTGGGTCTCACGTTGCGCATTGCGGTCATTCCTGTCGCGGACATTCGCGCTCAGCACTTGGACGTCCTGGTAGCTCGCTTCGCGCCATCCTCGAACGTCACCTACGCGATGTTCGACGGTGGCGGACTTGCCTGGGCAGAGCGTAAACTCAAGCAAGGCGGCTACACCTTTCCGCGCGCGCCCATGGGAGTAACAGCCGACCTCACAGGTCTTTCGTGCCGATTTGCGCCGATCAGCGCCAAGAACGGCGTCATCTTTTCTCTTATCGTCGTTCCGCGCGATGATCCTACTTCGTTTGTAGAGTTCATACAGGAGCTCCTGCGGACGCTCCGTTCGAATGACTCCGGCCTACATCCATTGCCTGCCGAAGGCCCGATTCCCGCATGGGCCGGCGACGATCTTGATCATGCCATCCAGAAAGGCAGTCGAAAGAGTCCCTTTGCGGCTCGGGCTGCGAAGCGCTTGCACGCCATTCTTGCGTGGGTGGGCACCCCACTAGGAGTTCCTGTTGGTAACTTTGATGAAACCCGGTTCCGACGAGAGCTTGTGGAGAACACAGATTACCGAAAATTCGATGACGGCCTGCGTATGACAGTGGACTGCTCATCTGAACTCGCTGACGTCGTAGACGCGCGCTTGGAAGAGGCTCAGCGACGAGGTGCATGCTTTTTTGGAACGCATCGACAGTTGGCCGCAAATCTTACGTGCTTTGTGCCATCACCCATGCGAGCTAATCACGTGCACTTCGTTGACGGCGCGTCCGGCGGGTACGCCTTCGCCGCAGCCAACTTGAAGCGAAATGTTGCGAGCGGAGAAGCACCTGATTCTGAGCGCCGCTCTGCGTGAGGCAAAGCAGAGGGCGCCGTCGCGGGCGGCAGCCCCTTCTTGCTTTGGGATCGCCGTTCTCAGTTATCCTTCTGGGCTTTACCCTCCTTGGCTATCCGCCGATAGTCGCTCGGATCCCGATTGTACGCCTTTCGAAAAGCTCGCACAAAACTTGAACGGCTCTCGTACCCCGCATTAAGAGCAACGACGTCGATCGACATCGTAGTCGTCGTCAAATCGATCGCAGCCTGGCGCATTCTCAAGTCTCGCAAGATGGCCATCGGGGATTGTCCAAAGATGTCAGAGAAACGCGCCATGAACGCCGAACGACTCAATCCTGCACTGTGTGCCAAGCTTTGAACTGAATGGGCGGCTCCCGGCCGCGCCACCATATCCGCAAAAGCACGAGTGACCTGTCTGTCGGCAAGTATCGAGAATCGTTCAGTCCACCGCTGGGATGACTTGAGGGACCGTCGCACCAACGAGACAACGATCTGCTTGAGCAGAGACGCTGTCATGGCCCCAACGCCGACCTCTTGCTGTAGCAACTCGTCCATAGCCTCGCGAAGCTTCAGATCGATCCTGTCCGCCGGCTCGAATTGCTCGATGACCGGTTCGCGGAGTTCTCCGAACAGCCTCACAGACCGACCAAAGGATGCGTTAAAAAAGCCGCATATCTGGACTATTTCGGGCTTCTCGTTCGGCACTGCGACGCGGAGGATGCCGTCTTGACGAGTCCAGCAGTCTCTCGAAATGAGCTTCGGTGGGCCACTTCCACCGTCAACCTCGATCATGAACGGAGTGTTTGGCGGCACGATGATGAGCAAATGAGGCCTCAAGGGTATCATCGGTCCGCGGTTGATCGATATGCGGCCCACGCCACTTAAGTTGTAGTGGATCCCGGGTACGTCAATCGTCCCAAATTCAACTCGATGGCCGCGCGGCACCAAAATCTCAGTCAGCGCGATGACATCGATGTCGAGCGCCTGCATCAAGTTGTTGAGGTCTGTTTTAGACAATTTGACAGTGGCGGCCGCGGGCGGCGAAACGTTCTGCCCGACGAGAGCCTGCTTTGGAACCGCTTTCGAAGTGTGCATGACTGGTGGCCCTTTACTGCCGGCTACCGCTACCGATAGTGCTCCGAAACCTGTTCTCCAAGGATTAGCGGGGCGTTGCCATGCTGTTCGTACCACTGAACCTCGTTTCGTGCCATTAGACGAAATTTGGACCTGCGGAGAACGCGAATGTTCCAATAGTCTTTATGCGCCGGGGCTTTAGTTCCCGACTCTCATCCCGTACGCTACAACGCGCGCGGGATGACGTGCATGGACTAAGACGACGACTTCAGGGAATTTGTATCGATCGGCAGGCTGCGCACACGCTTGCCGGTCGCGGCGAAGATCGCGTTGGTTACTGCAGCACTGACAATGGCTGTCGGAGCTTCACCAACGCCACCCGGAGCCTCAGCGTTCTTGATCAAGTGTGTCTC
>NZ_JBVBEF010000100.1:0-27146 GCF_055456055.1 Bradyrhizobium sp. LeoB3 | reverse complement strand
AAATAAGGGCATTTGGCCGACGGCGAACAGAATGTAAATCGGTCGCGGGCGCAGACTTTAAGCTCGCAATCGAGCGCCGCTGGCTGGGGCTGCACGAGAGCGGCACCTACGTGAAGATCACGCTGGAAGGCGCCGAGCTACACGGTTAGCTCTCAACTCCATTACCAGGACCCGAAATGATGGGCAGCCTGCACAGAGGAACATCAAGCGTCCTGCTGCGATTGATCCCTATAACCTGACACAGGAAGATCCAAATGGCAGTAGAGTCTCGCGAGACAGTCAATCTGATCGGAAGCGACAAGGTCGAAGGCACGGCGGTTTACGGCGCCGAGAATAAAAAGATCGGAACTATCGAACGCGTGATGATCGACAAAGTTAGCGGCAACGTCTCTTACGCTGTCCTGAGCTTTGGTGGCTTCCTTGGCATCGGCGATGATCACTACCCGCTGCCATGGCAATCGTTGAAATACGACACGAACCTAGGCGGCTACGTTACTGGGATCACCGAAGACCAGCTTCGCGGGGCTCCAAAGTATCGTGATGAGAATGCGTGGAACTGGAGTGATCCGGCCGCCGGACGCATGGTGAACGAATATTATGGCGTTCCTGTCGTTTGAGAGGCGGGACCGGCCGACCTATGCGAGTTGGCCGGTCACCTCTCCGGCTCCTCGCGTTTGTTCTCGCCGTCCTCATCTTTTCGGACGACATCTTGGTCCTTGTCGTTCGTCCTGGGGCGCGGAGGCGACTTGGGCATGCCCGCCTGGCCACCGTGTTTGCCTCCTCGGTCTTGGATCCCCTCCAAGTCATTTTCCTTGGGCAAGAGTCCATCTCCTCCTGGCGGCGCTAACGCGCGAGCCGCCGCTCTACTTTCCGTCGGCCGTTGCCGACCTTCTTCACCGCTTTCTTGACTGCGGACGACGATCGGCCCGTCTTCTTCGACTCGTAGCTAACCTCATGCCGCTGGCCGCCGGCGACTCGCGCGCGGTCCTGCTTGCGACCGCGTGATGTCTCCTTCTTCGCTTTCTTTGCCATAGGTTCCTCTATCGACCTTCCCGCAACGCAGCTCGACTCAAGAAAGTTCGGCTATCCGGATTATCGTGTTGAATCGCAGTCAAGGGTATCGAGCTGGTATGTGTAGATTCTATGGCTGCTTCTTCCGCCAAGAGGAAGCGTCCAAAGCCGTCCCCGTCGGAGATGAAGAAGCAGTTCAGTCGATTCCGAGCAACGCAGCCAAGCGCTCGCGCACTTCGGTGAGCACGACGTCAGGTGCTCGTCCGGCATGCTGGATCGGTCGTTTCTCCCACGAGATGCTGCGGGGCTGGTCAGCCAGCACGACGCCGCGGAAGCTGGCGCCGTCGGGCAGCTTGGCCTCGAAAGGATAGTCGCGTACGCGGCTGGTGATTGGGCAGATCACGCAAAGGCCGGCTGCAGCATTGTAGTTGTGCGGTGATAATACGATTGCTGGCCGTCGACCACTTTGTTCGTGGCCGGCCGTGGGGTCAAGATCGATCCAGATGAAATCGCCGGCCTCCGGACAGTAGTTACCAGACTTCGTTGCCAACGGATTGCCCCCAATCAACCTCTTCATGACGGTTGTCCGGCGTTATGCCGGCAACCAGCTTGTCGAGTGTGTAGCGACGCTTGCGCCGGGCCGACCGCGCGATCTCAATCACAAGTCTACCGTCGCTTACGGTCATTTCGGCGGCCTTGCCGTCGCTGGCGCCGATTTCATCAGCGAATGCTTTTGGCACGCGCAGCGCCAGGCTGTTGCCCCACTTCTGAAAGGCCACCTTCATGTTCGGACTCCGGCATTGATGATACAATGTAGATACAGGCCAGGAGTAGGTCAAGCGGTGTGTGCGCCCGGACGAGGGAACAAGGCCGGAAAACGATAGTGGCCCCCAACACGGGCAAACTCAAAGAGACAACCGGTGCCCCGCGGCGTGGCGCACATAGGCTCTTGAGACGCCCTATTCTGAAGCACAACAACAAGGTTGCCACGCCGATCGTAACGCAGCGAAAGACGCTGGAGATCGGCGGAATGCGTAATGACGTTGTTTGCGAGATGGATCCAACCGACGTCAGAGGTGTAGTCGGTCGAAGGAGGGTGTGGCGCAACAGTCGGCGAGATGGGGCCGGAAGAACCAGGTGTACTCATCGTGCCCAGAGCACGCGTTTATGATTTGGTTCCGGTCTGCGAACTCCCATACGGGCCCGCAGCTCCATCGCTGCATCATCAGAGGCCGGACAGATGGCAGCATCCGACGACGTGCCGATCTTCTTCAAAAACCGCTTGCATCTCGCGGGGCGTCCACAGATGAGGACACGCCCTACCCTGACCGCGCGGGGAGCGCTTCCGATGAACTCGAGCACTGCCCGTCCCTTGGACGTGATCCTCCAGCCGCCGCTTGTCCGCTCGACCAACTCGGGTGAAAAGATGCCGAGATCCGGAACTCGCGCGGCGGGGCGCTTGGTCCGGTCCGCAGATTATTCGACCGTCCGCCGCAACCGGATGACCGGCATAGCAGAACTGCCGATCAGCCCGTCCGGCAGGTGAGCGCGCCGTCGACCGGGAGCAGCACGCCGGAGATATATTTCGCGTCGTCCGATGCCAGAAACAGCGAGGCATGCGCCACATCCCAGGCGGTGCCCATCTTGCCCATCGGCACCATGGCGTCGCGCCTGGCGATCATGTCGTCGACGGAATCATAGACATGCTTGTAGGGCTCGACGATCATCGGCGTGTTCATCAGGCCCGGGAGAACCGCGTTGCAGCGAATCCCCTTCGGCGCGTATTCGACCGCGACCGCACGGGTAAAGTGATTCACGCCGGCCTTTGACGAGTAATAGGAGATCATCGGCACGCTGATCGTCGTGATCGATGCGACCGACGACACGTTGACGATCGCGCCGCCGCCCTGCCGTACCATCTCGGGCAGCACGCGCTTGCAGGTCAAGAAGAACCCCTTCAGGTTCACGGACATCACGCGATCCCAGCTCGCCTCGTCGATATTCTCGGGACCGCCGGGTTCGGCGATGCCGACATTGTTCTGCAGGATGTCGATGCGGCCGTGACGAGTAACGGCGGTGCCGACAGCCACATCGATGTCCGCCGCCGACGTGATGTCGGCGCGCAGCGCGCTGGCCTTGCCGCCCTCGCCCTCGATGATGGCGACGGTACGCTCGGCCGATGCGAGATCGCGGTCGACGCAGATCACCGTCGCGCCTTGGCGGGCGAAGAGAACGGCGGTGGCCTTGCCGTTGCCCCAGCCCTCACCGACGCAGCCGGCTCCCATCACGAACGCGATCTTGTCCTTGAGCCGCTGCGACATCCTTGCTTTCCCTGTTACCGGTTTCAGTTCTTTTCGTACAGCGTCACGACGGCCGCGCCGCCGAGGCCGAGATTGTGCTGTAGCGCGAGCCGCGCGCCGTCGACCTGCCGCGCCTCGGCGGTGCCACGCAGCTGATGGACGAGTTCGTAGCACTGGGCGAGGCCGGTCGCGCCGAGCGGATGGCCCTTGGAGAGCAGGCCGCCGGACGGATTGGTGACGAAACGCCCGCCATAGGTGTTGTCGCCGTCGACGACGAACTTTTCGCCCTCGCCCTCGCCGCAGAGGCCGAGCGCCTCGTAGGTGATGAGTTCGTTCTGAGCGAAGCAGTCGTGCAGTTCGACGACATCGACATCGTCGGGCGCGACGCCGGCCTTTTCGTAGACTTTTTCCGCCGCCGACTTCGACAGGTCGAAGCCGACCACCCGCATCATGTCGCGGGTCTCGAAGGTGCTGGGACGGTCGGTCGTCATCGCCTGCGCGCGAATCCGGACCTTGTCGTTGAGGTTATGGCGCTTGGCAAAGGCCTCAGAGACCAGCACGGCGGCGGCGGCGCCGCAGGTCGGCGGGCACGCCATCGAGCGCGTCATCACGCCTTCCCAGATCACCGGCGCCTGCATCACGTCGCCCTCGGTCATCTCCTTGCGGAACAGCGCCAACGGGTTTTTCGAGGCATGGCGGCTCGCCTTGGCGCGGATATTGGCAAAGGTCGAGAGTTGCGTGCCATACTTCTCCATGTGCTCCTTGCCCGCGCCGCCGAAATAGCGCAGCGCCAGCGGAATCTCGCCATGGCCGACCAGTTCATCGGTTACGCGGTCGAACTCCGCGAATGGCGACGGCCGGTCTTCGAAGATCGAGCCCAGCGCGCCCGGGCGCATCTGCTCGAAGCCGACGGCCAGCACGCAATCGGCCGCGCCGCTCTCGACCGCCTGGCGCGCCAGGTACAGCGCAGTCGAACCGGTGGAGCAGTTGTTGTTGACGTTGACGATCGGGATGCCGGTCATGCCTACACGATAGAGCACCTTCTGGCCGGCGCTGGAGTCGCCGTAGACGAAGCCGGCATAGGCCTGCTCGATGGCGTCGTAGCCGAGCCCGGCATCCGCCAGCGCCAGCTTCACCGCCTCCTCGCCCATCGCGTCGTAGGGCGCCGAAGCGCCCGGCTTCGCGAACGGGATCATGCCGACGCCTGCAACGATCGTGGTCATTGTGCGCTCTCCTTGTTTCCTTCGCCGATTATGCGGCCGTTTCGCTTTCGATGATCTTCCTGATTTCGGTCTTGAGGATCTTGCCGTAGTTGCTCTTCGGCAGGCTCGGCAGGAAGCGGTAGGACTTCGGCCGCTTGAAGCGGGCGATGTGCTCGATGCAGAAGGCGTCGAGTTCTTCGGCCGTCACCGGTGCCGACGACGCCACGAAGGCGATGACCTCCTCGCCCCAGTCCGGATGGCGGCGGCCGATGACGCTGACCTCCGTCACGGCGGGATGGCGCAGCAGCACCTCCTCGACCTCGCGCGGATAGATGTTGGAGCCGCCGGAGATGATGACGTCCTTGGAGCGGTCCTTCAGATAGAGAAAGCCATGCGCATCGAAGGTGCCGATGTCGCCGGTCCACAGCCAGCCGTCGCGCAGCGCCTGCGCCGTCGCGGACGGGTTGTTCCAGTAACCGGCCATCACGACGTCCCCGGCGACGATGACCTCGCCGTTCTCGCCCGGCGGCCTGTCGTTGCCTTCGGCGTCGACGACGCGGACGGCGACGCCGGTGCGCGGAATGCCCACCGACGATAGCCGGTCATCGAGACGGCCGTCGCCGCTGTCGAGGTGCATGTGCGGCGGCAGATAAGTGATCGTGCACGGCGACTCGCCCTGGCCATAAGCCTGCCACAGCCGCGGGCCGAGCACCGACAGCGCTCGCTTGAGATCCTCGACATACATCGGCGCGCCGCCGTAGAAGATGTGATCGAGATTCTCCACCTTCAGATCCGCCAACGACGGCGATGTCACAAGCCGGTTCACCATGGTCGGCGCGGCGAAGAACGAACTCCCCGGATAGCGATTGATCAGATCGACGATCTCGCCCGGCTCGAATCCGCCGCTCTCCGGCACGACATTGGCCGCGCCGCGCACAAGATGCGCCAGCGCGAGCAGACCCGCGCCATGCGACAGCGGCGCCGGGTATAGCGAAGCGTCGGTCTCGTCGACCGGCCCGATGTCGGCAAGAAAGCTCATCGTCATGTTGTAGAGGTTGCGATGGGTCAGCATCGCGCCCTTCGGATAGCCGGTCGTGCCGCTGGTGTAGAACAGCCACGCGATGTCGTCGGGCTTGGCCGAGGCCGGCCGCAAGTCCGGAGGCGTCGTCGCGAGCATCGCGCGATACGCCTCGCCGTCGACATCGACGACATTGCCCGGCTGCGAAAGTCCGCCCTCGATGTCGGTGAACAGCACCGAGGCCGCGCAATTGTCGATGATATAGGCGAGCTCCTTCGGGTGCAGCTTGGCATTGATCGGCGCCACCGCCAGCCCTGAGAACCAGGCGCCGAACAGGATCTCGAAATACTCGGGACGATTCGACAGGAAGACGCCGACCCGCGAGCCCGGCGCTAAGCCCTTGTTACGCAGCGCGGCACCGAGCGCGGCGCTGCGCTGCAGAAGCTGCGCGTAGTTGTGAACGGTCTCGCAGCCGAGGCAGACCGCCGGGCGGTCTGCGAACGCCTTCGCCGCATTGGCGAGTACCATGGCGATGTTCATGGGCTTTTCCCTGTTCAGATCGCGCGCGTGCGTCCCTTCCAGAAGGTCTCGCGGATATCTTTCTTGCGGACCTTGCCGACCGGGCTGCGCGGCAGGCTGTCCCAGAATTCCACCGACTTTGGCGCCTTCACGCTGCCAAGCTTCTTCTTGCAGAGCGCGATGATCTCGTCGGATTCGGCGCTCGCGCCGTCTTTCAGTTCGATGACGGCCTTGACCGCCTCGCCCCATTTCTCGTCGGGCACGCCGATCACGGCGCAATCCTGCACCGCGGGGTGCCCCCAGATCACCTGTTCGATCTCGCTCGGATAGACGTTGAACCCTCCCGAGATGATCATGTCCTTCTTGCGGTCGACGATATAGACGTAGCCGTCCTCGTCCTTGAAGCCGATGTCGCCGGTGTGATGCCAGCCGAAAGTGGATACCTCTGCGGTCGCTTCGGGGTTCTTGTAGTAGCCGGGCATCACCAGGTTGCCGCGCACCACGATCTCGCCGCGCTCGCCGGTCGGCATCAGGTTGCCGTCATCGTCCATGATCTCGACAGGCGTCAGCAGCGTCGGACGGCCGCAGCTCGCCAGCCGCTTCTCCTTGTCGGGATCGCCGATCACCAGATGCTCCTGCGGCGACAGGAAGGTGCACAGCATCGGCGCCTCGGCCTGGCCGAAGGTCTGCGACATCACCGGTCCGAAGACGTCGAGGCACTCCTTCAGCTTGTCGACCGACATCGGCGCGGCGGCATAGATGAAGTGTTCGAGCGAGGAGAAATCATGCTGCTTGATGCCGGGATGCGCGAGCAGCATGTAGATCGCCGTCGGCGGCAGGAACATATGGGTCACGCCTTCGGTCTCGATGGCGTTGACCACCTCGGCGGCGTCGAAGCCCGGCAGGATGATTTGCGTCGCGCCAACGGCCATCAGCATGATGCCGACGCCGCCTGCTGCATGGGTCATCGGTGCCACGATCAGATGGACCGGCGGCTTCTTCACCGGCATCGAGGTGAAGAAGTTCGAGATCATGGTTTCCCAGACCAGGTGGGTCCAGAGCACGCCCTTGGGCCGGCCGGTGGTGCCGCCCGAAGAGAACACCGAGATCGGCGCGTCGCGATCCGCCGGTACGTCTGGATCCGTCTCGGGCGCATCCACTATCCAGTCCATCAGAAACGGCGCGTCGGCACCGGCCTTGTCGATGCAGATATAGTGGCGGACCTTCGGACACTCCTTGCGGAAGACCTGTACGTTGGCTTCGAATTCGCTGTGATAGAACAGCACCTCGACGTCGCAATTGTCGAGAATGTAGGCGTTGTCCTCCGCGGAGTTGCGAGCGTTGATCGGCACCCAGATACTGGCGCCGCGGATGATGCCCAGAATGCACTCGAAAGCCGTTGCTCCATTGGGGCAGTAGACCGCGGCCATCTGGCCGGGTTTCAGGCCGGCTGATGCAAGTGCGTTTGCGATCCGGTAGCTGCGCAGCTGTACCTCGCGGAAGGTACGCGAGACCGTCGCATCCTTCAGGCAGGTACGCGATGGATTGATGCTGACGCCGCGGTCGAAAAAATCGATCAGACGCATGAGTCGGTTCTCAACGTTCGAGGATCGTGATGCAGGCCGTCGCTTCCTCGTAATGATGGAAGCCGCCGCCGTTTTCGGCAATAGCGTGATGCGCTCCCTCGACCTGGCGCGCGCCTGCTTCGCCGCGAAGCTGGGTGACGAGCTCGTAGATCTGCGCAAGGCCGGTGGCGCCGATCGGATGCCCCCGCGACTCGAGGCCGCCGGAGACGTTGATCGGTATCCGGCCGCCGAGCGTGGTGTCGCCGTCGCGCACCAGGCGGCCGCCATCGCCGATCGGGGCGAAGCCGAGCAGTTCGGCCTGGTGCAGTTCCGCAAACGCGCTGGCATCATGGACCTCGGCCATCGACATGTCAGCCGGGCCGACGCCGGCGATCTCGTAGGCACGGTTGGATGCGAGCCGGCAGAGATGCCGCTCCAGATCGTCGGCTTCGCGGTCGGAGCCTGAAGCCAGCACCGAGGCGGCGATGCGGATTGCCCGCGTCGCGCCGAGCGCGCGCGCCTTCTCCGCGGAGCAAACGATGGCCGCGGCGGCGCCGTCGCTGATCGGCGCGCACATCGGCAGCGTCAGGGGCCACGATACTTCGCGGGCCGCCAGCACGTCGTCGGCAGTCATTGCGTCCTGATACTGCGCCTTGGGATTCAGCGACGAATGCCGGTGGTTCTTCGCGGAAACCTCGGCGATGTCGCGCTGCGTGGTCCCGAAACGATGCATGTGATAGCGCGCCAGCGAGGCGTAGACGTCCATGAACACGCTGCGCTTGCCGCTGTTCTGGCCGGCACCCGGCGGCAACGCGAGGTCCTTGCTGAGCGTCGTCAGGCGGCGGACGCTGCCGTCGACATCGTGCACATCCCAGGCGCCGTCGAAAATGGCGAAGGACTTTTCCCGGTCCTTGGAATTCATCTTCTCCGCGCCGACCGCCAGCGCGATGTCGCCCTGCCCCGACGCAATGTAGGAGAAGGCGGCATTGAGCGCCGTTGAGGCGCTGGCACAGGCATTCTCGACGTTCATCACGGGAATGCTTTCGAAACCGAGCGCCCGGAGAACGAGCTGCCCGCGCACAAGGTGCTGCCCCTCCACGACGCCCTGCGCAGTGTTGGCGAAGAACGCGGCCTGGACATCCTCGCGGCCAACACCGGCATCGGACAGCGCCTCTTCCACCGCCCCGCGCGCGATCGTCTCCAGCCGGTCGTCGAGGTAGCGGCCGAACCGCGTCATGCCAACCCCGATGATGTAGACGTCGGCCATGGTTTCCTCCTAGACGCTGATCAGGGACTCGATACGGGCGCGGTCCGCCTGCAGCTCAGCGGTCGTACCCGACCAGACCACGCGGCCATTGTCTATGACGAACTGGCGGCGTGCGAGCTTGAGCGGAACCTTCAGGTTCTGTTCGACCAGCAGCATGGCAATGCCCTCGGCATTGATGATGCGCATGGCCTCGATCAGCTGGTCGACAATGAGCGGCGCAAGCCCCTCGGTCGGCTCGTCGAGCAGCAGCACTTCCGGATTGGTCAGCAGGCCGCGGCCGATCGCCAGCATCTGCTGCTCGCCGCCGGAGAGCGTATCGCCGCCCTGAGATGCGCGCTCCTGAAGCCGCGGGAAAAGCTGGTAGATCCGCTGCAGCGACCACGGCCCCTTGCGACCCATCACGGTCGCGATCTTCAGGTTTTCCTCGACCGTCAGGTTCGGAAAGATGCGCCGGTTTTCCGGAACGAAGGCGAGCCCCAGCCGCCCGAGTTCATAGGGTTTCAGCGCGGTGACGTCGCGATCGCCCATCATCCGCCGCCCGCTGCGCACGGCATTGAGACCGATCGCGGCCTTGAGCAGCGTGCTCTTCCCGGCGCCGTTGCGGCCGATCAGCGAGACGACTTCGCCGGCGACGACGTCGAGCGAGACGTGATGCAGCGCCTGGGCCTTGCCGTAGAAGACGTCGCAATCCTGCAGGGCCAGCGCGCTCATTCGTCGTTCCCGAGATAGGCGGCGCGCACCGCCGGATTGACCTTGATCTCCGCCGGCGAGCCGGACGCCAGCAATTGCCCCTGCACCATCACGACGATCTCGTCGGATATCTGCATCACGACGTCCATGTTGTGCTCGATCAGCAGCACGGTTCGCCCGGCCACGATCCGCCGGATCAGTTCGATTGCCTGCTCGAGGCGCTCATGGCCGACACCGGCGAGCGGCTCGTCGAGCAGCAGCACGCTGGGATCGCTGAGCAATGCGAGACCGACCTCGAGGGCCCGCTGGTCGCCGTGCGAAAGGTTCTCCGCCGGCGCGTGAGCGAGACGTTCGAGCCCGATCTGCTCGAGGACCTTTTCGGCGCTCTGCCGAACATCGGCGAAACGGCCGGCCGGCAACCAGAACGGCTGCACCCGGTACAGGTGCGCGAACGCCGCGAGCTTCAGGTTCTCCAGCACCGTCATGCCGGCAAAGATTTTTGTGATCTGAAAGCTGCGGCCGAGGCCGGCGCGCGTCCGCGCGTGAACGGAAAGTTTCGTGATGTCCCGCCCGTTGAGGATCACCTGCCCGGCGGCCAATGTCGCGTGGCCGGACAGCGCATTCATCAGCGTGGTCTTGCCGGCGCCGTTGGGACCGATCAGCCCGTAGATCCGTCCGGACTGGAAGCTGCGGCTGACGCCCGCGACCGCCTTGAGGCCGCCGAACGCGACCTGGATATTCTCGCACCGCAGGGAGATTCCGTTGGCCGTGCTCATTTCGGCGCACCTTTCCTGGCGCGCCCGAGTGCGGCGAACAGACCTGCGATGCCGTTCGGCAGCAGGATCGTGCAGAGGATGAACACGATGCCGAGAATTCCGTACCAGTGCTCGGTGAACTGGCTCAACTCTTCCTTCAGCACTTCGAACACCGCGACACCCAGCACCGGCCCGAGCAAGGTGCCCTTGCCGCCCAGCAGCGTCATGATCAGCACGTCGCCGGAGGTGCTCCAGTGCAGCATCTGCGGGCTGACATAGAACATCAGCGAGGCCAGCAGCGCGCCGCTAATTCCGGCATAGGCGCCAGAGATCATGAAGGCGCACTGGCGCAGCCGCTGCACGTTGTAGCCGATCTGCTCGGCCCGAACGTCGTTGGCCTGGACCGCCTTCAGCGCACTGCCGAACGGCGAGATCCGCAACAGCGCCATGATCGCTACGCCGATCACGAACACCACGACGAGGAAGAAGAAATAGTTGCGGTTGCTGTAGAAGTCGATGCCGAACAGGGCCGGCCGCGGAACGCCGGGAATGCCGTCGAGTCCGCCGGTGAACGCCCGCAGCTTGGTGCTGGCCAGGATGTAGACGAGTTGTGCCAACGCCAATGTCAGCAGCGAGAAGAATAGGCCCGAGACGCGCAGCGCGAAGATGCTGAGCAGGAAAGCCAGCGCCGCACCGGCCACGGCGGCGACCAGGAGCGACGGCACGAAGCCGAACTGCGGCGCCAGCAGCGCCAGCGCATATCCGCCCGCGCCGAACATCGCGGCATGGCCAAAGGACAGCATGCCGGCCATGCCGAAGATCAGGTCGAAGCCGATCGCGAACAGGCCCCAGATCAGGATCAGGCTGATCAGGTTCAGGCTTTCTTCGCTGGTCGAGACGGTCGCAAAGAGGATCATGGCAGCGACGACGGCGGCCATCAGGATCTGATCGAGACGGAACATGCTCATGCCGCACGTCCCTTGCGGCTGAACAGGCCCGATGGGCGGGTCATCAGGGTGACGATGAGCAGCACGAAGGTGATCAGCTCCACCCACTCCGGCGCATAGGTAAATCCGGCCGCGCGCGCCATGCCGAGCAGCAACGCGGCAAGGATTGCGCCCTTGATGTTGCCGAGGCCGCCGATGATCACCACCACGAAACAATCGATGATCACGCTAAAACCCATGCCGAGTTCGATCGGCACCAGCGGCGCCGCGACGACGCCGCCGAGCGCGGCAAGCCCCGAGCCGAGCGCAAACACCGCGGTGCGCACCCGCGCCACATCGACGCCGAGTGTCTGGGCCATTTCGGAGTCCGAACTCGCGGCGCGGATCACCATGCCGAGCTTGCTGCGGTCGAGCAGCAGGAACAGCAGGACGGAGACAAGGGCGCCGAAGCCGATGATGAACAGGCGATAGGACGGAATCTGGCTGCCGAACAGCGCAATCGGCTGCGAGAACAGCGCCGGTGTCGGCACCTGCTTGTAGTCGAGCCCCCAGATCAGGCGGACCGATTCCTCGATCACCAGGATGAAGCCGAATGTCAGCAGCAGCTGATAAATATGATCGCGATTGTAGACCGGCCGCAGCGTGATCACCTCCATCGCCGCGCCGAGCGCAGCGACGACCAGCGGCGCGAACGCCAGCCCGATCCAGAACGAACCGGTCCAGTGGACGATCTGGTAGCAGACATAGGCGCCCAGCATATAGAGGGCGCCGTGGGCGAAATTGATCACGCCGAGCATGCCGAAGATGAGCGTCAGGCCCGCCGCCAGCAGGAACAGCAGGAAGCTCAAGCTCAGGCCGATAACGATCGTCGACACGCCATTGGTCCGCGGTTCATAGACAAGGAGTGAGGCGTGTCCCGACGCCGGGACACGCTTTCGTTTCACGAGCAGACGTCGAACAGCTTCGAGGCGTCGAAGACGTCGGTGATCTTCATGGTCAGCGGCGGCAGGGGCGCCTGCCCTTCGATCACGATACCCCACAGGCCGACCTGCGCCGCCTGGTGATCGCAGCCGCGCATCACCTTCTTGCCCTCAAGCGAGTTCTCGCGGGTGCTCTTGGCGAAGGCATCGACCCACTTCTCGCGATCCCAGCTTCCGGTGGACTCAACCACATCGAGCCACCAGCTGATGCCGTCGTAAGCCTCGCCGGCAAAGCTCGACGGCCATTCGTTGTATTTGGCGCGGTAGGCCTCGACGAACTTCTTGTTGGCGGGATTGTCGACCGTGAAGTGATAGCGCACGCCCGAATAAACGCCGACAGCCGCGGGACCGACGGCCGCAGCCAGGGTTTCGTCCTGCAGCACCGGACCGAACTGGGTCTTGGTCTTGTTGAGACCGACCTGGCCGGACTGCTTGAGGAAGGTGACTGCGTCGTTGCCGGTGACGATGACGGCAATGCCGTCGGCGTCCGACTTGGCCATCTTGTCGACGATGACCGAGTAGTCGCGGTTGCCGAGCGGCGCATAGTCGTTGCCGACGATCTCGATGCCAGCCTTCTTCGCCTCGGCGACGAACAGATCCCAGCCGTCGCGGGTCGCCTGGTAGTCGGCGGTCACGCCGTAGATCTTCTTCAGCCCCTTCACTTTCGCGAACTCGACGCACATGCGGATTTCCATGCCGAGCGTGTTCGAGGTGCGGAATGTATAGCGCGAACCATTGGTTCGGGTGATCTTGTCGTCCGCCGAGATGGTCACGAGCAGCGGAATCTTGCGCTGGTCAGCCAGACCCTGCAGCGCCAGCGTCGAAGCTGAGCCGACGGCGCCGAACATCATCTGGGCGCCGCCCGCGAGCAGGCGCGTCGCCTTCTGAACGGCGGGCTGCGGCTTGGTCTCGTCGTCTTCCCAAGAGACCCGGATCGGCTTGCCGAGCACCTTGCCCCCGCGGTCGGCGATGGCGAGCTCGACGCCCTGCCGCATGTCCTTGCCGATGATGCCGTAGGCTCCGGAGAAAGCCAGAATGCCGGCGATGTGGAAATCGGCTGGTTCGTCCGCAGCCTGCACACCTGATGCAGGAGCCAGAGCCGAAAGCGCCACGCCGGCGGAGCTCATCAGAAACATTCGACGATGCATGAAACCTCCCAAAACTAACGCTTATTTTCGTTTTACTGGCGGGTAGGCTATCTCTTACCTTTCAGTAAATGTCAAGCGAGAGGGGATCGGTCAACTGCGGCTTGATCGAAACCTAAGAAATGTGCATTGAAACCGCAGCGCGACGGTATGCCGCCCCTGCGTCGTCGCAACTTGGGAAGTGCTCGAATGTCGAAAAAGCTCATTGGGAGAAAGCGTCCCAACATTTGGGAAAGCGCCGACCTGCGCCAAGAACAGCATGACGCGAAGCGCCGTCTCATTCTGAAGCAGGCTGCGGTCCTCTTCGCCGATCGTGGCTTTCACGAAACGACGATCGATCAGATTGCTGAAGCTCTGCAGGTGAGCAAGCCGACGATCTACTACTACATCGATAGCAAGGAAGACCTGCTCTATGAGGTGGCGCACACGGCTCTCGCCGACCTCAAAGCCGCTCTGTCTCGCGATCAGGACGAGCCACTTTCGGCTATCGATCGCCTCGCACGATTTTTCACAATGTACGGCAGACTCATTCTATCGGAGTTCGGCGTGTGCCTGGCGCTCGTCAGCGATCGTTCGCTGAATCCGCAATCGAGACGCCGGCTTCGCTCGCTGAAGAAGCAATTCGAGGTTGAAGTTCAAAAGATCCTCGATGAAGGCCGCGCGGACGGCACCATCCGCGTGGACGATCCAAAAATGTTTACCGTCGCGATATTCGGCGCCTTCAACTGGGCGCCGCAATGGTTCTCAAACACGGGCCCATCCACGCCAGACGAGGTTACGGCTGCCATCTTCGCCGTCTTCCGCAAGGCGATGAGATAGGTCGTCAGCACAGCGCGTTGCCTCGCCGGTCATCGCGTGCTTCACGAAGAGGTGCTTGATCGGCTCGATTTTCGTGGCCAGTATCTACAAGTGTTTCAAACTGGACCGCCGGGCGCAGACGCAGCGTTTGCTTCGGGCCATCTGCAATCCTCGGATCACCATCATTGGCGACATGACCGGATCGGTCAGCTGTCGTCCCCACCCCCGAACGACGACGTTCGAAATTCGTGTCCTGCTCCCCGACTTGACGCCTAGGAAACGGCAACTGTGCGCACGGCCAAGTGGGCCTTTGTAGCCAGCGATCGTCGTCGAGTGTCTGATGGGTTTGGCTCACACGGCTCCAAGGGCTTGCAGCCCCTCTCTCGTCAAGAGCAAGCTGGGCCAGCGTTTTCCCGACTAACACCTGGCTAGGAGCGAACAACGGTGGAAATACCGATACGTTTGCATGCGCGGCGCGTCGCACGCGAAGAGCGTACCGGATGGATTGGATAGGCCAATGATCCGGCAGGCCGAGGAATTCGGAATCACAGGAAACGGTCTGGCCAGGGTCTGCGATAAACGAGCCTGCGCACGCCACGGTCCGACAACAAATCGAGTGATCCAAGGCCGCGAGTTGCGATCTTATGGTGCGCTCGGAGGTTACTCGCAGTTGTTGTAGTTTCAATCCGTTAGGACGGCGGCCCGGCACGTTTGGTGCGATAAAAACGGGTAAGGTACAATTCGATTAGACAATTTTTTTGGGGGCAAATCGAGGTGGATGTCAGAGGGAAACGTGATGGAAACCGGCCCACCGCTCCCTCTCCCTTTCCCTTTCCACCGGAACCCAAGCCTGGAGCCGTGCGATGCCCATCGACCCAGCCAACGATCCGAATGAGGCCTAGGGATCACGCCGGCCGGTGCGGAGTTGTTCGCCGAGAGGGGGGCGCCAAGTGAGGCTGCCTGGCGATATCAGGATGTTTGAATGGCCGGCCGCTTGGTTCAAAAACCCAAATTAGGACAAAGCTAACGCCGAGGGTTAATTGCGGACACCACCCAATGACGAAAATAAAGCAGCCCGGCCGGGGGTAGACCGAGCTGCTGTTTGCGCGACCTGCACTTCACGGTTAAGGATCGTGTGTGCCCCACATAACTTCGCCATAAAAGGTCCGTTCCTAACCTGGCGCCAAAGAAACAGGAGCGCGATCAGCCTACGCAGACAAATCCGTTCTAAGGTCAATCTTGCGTTCGAGACTCGGGATTTTCGCCAGTGTCGGGCGGAACGAGCCTGGCGGGCTCGTCGTAGCCCGCGCGGCTGCTGTAAAAGAGCAGAGCCATTAATCCGATACCAAACACCAGAGAAAACAGTATCCCGATTGCCATCGCGAAATATCCGAAGGGAGTAACATCTGCTTCTTCAGCCGACGACCACCCCATGATCGCAAGGACAATCACGGCGGCCAGCAACATCAGTAGGATGCCTACTAAGGCGTATCCCCCGATACCCATGGTTCGCGCATTCGACGCCATCTCTCTGCAAAATGATCTCCACCGAGACATCCAAATGCCATTCATAATTGCTTGCCTCGCAAATGAATTTTGTCCCCCGCGCTCCCGGACGACGGACTGGGACTGAAGATTTAACATCCTCTGCCCCAATGTGTTCCAGCCTTGGAACATAAGATGAAGTGCCTTCTGTGCGAGGATAGTGGCTGGGTGTGCGAGAACCACGTGAGCACCTCCGGCTGCGGCGGGGCCGGCGCGCCCTGCCCGGCCTGCAATGTCCCGGAAACCGGCGAAGCTCCACGTCTTCCGAAGGGCTCCACGACAGCCTTCGATGAAAAGGGCTGGCGGCACTGAGCGCGCGCTAAGCCGCGGCAGGCTATTATGCGCGAGAGCCAACCCTACGTGAAGATCACGCCGGAAGGTGCCGACCCGGCACTCGCCGCTTGCGGCGACAGAGGTGGTCCAGGATATCGCAGCAAGGCCGGAAAGTGCGTGGGGTGGGAAGCACTCGGCCGGGAGTGTGGAAATCCTCCCACAACGAAGTGCACGGCTGAGAACGCCTCTGAGGGATCGGAGGATACTGCCGCCAAGGCCGCCGCTATCCGCACGCAAATGGAGCGCTCGCATAAAGAAAAGTAGATGCCCGTGAGTGATGAAATCGGGCGCACCCCTACCTGGCAATGCTCCTGCTCGCACTCTGCGCCAGCCTCAGGGTCTGGCGATATTCTAGCGCTTCCGCGGTTTCGTTGAACTGCAACAATTCGCCGGCCAACTCGGCAAGGTGCGTCTTCGCTTCCGTAGCCGTCACGTGGAAAAACTCTCGGCGCTGATTGACAGCGTTCACTCTCGCGCCGGCCAATCGATCATGCATGGCCGCCTCAATTCCCACTGCGTCCTTCGAAAAGAATAGAGCATGGACATCGAAATTGAACGGTACTGATGCGTCGCTCAACTCGCGAATGCGATCCATTGGATCTAGTCGCCGCGTCATTCCAACCTTGACCATCTTCTCGCCGAACGAGCCGACGTTAGAGATCACGTAGACGTATCCGGCACGAGTGTTTGCGGCTCTGAAGTCCACCTCCTCCATTGCCTTCGCAACTTCGTTTAGATGCTCTCTTACGCGATTAGCACTCTCTTGGTCCCCCTTCTCCATCAGCGCTTCCAGAGCATTCTCATAGTGCCGCCGCTCCTTCTCCAGCTTAGCTCGCTCCCGTTCCATTTCCTGTTGGGCTTTGCGCTCCTCCCGCATCCGCTCTCGCTCTTGACGCTCAAGCTCCTTTTCCTCAGCCTCCTTCTGAAGGAAGTCGCATGTGAGCTTGATCTCGTCGACCCGCAATTGGAAATAGCTTGGCGAAATTTGTATCTGCATGGTTTGTCCAAGTAGTCGAATCGTTTCTTCCACCTTTCGCAAGCGCTCAATGGCACTTTCTTGCTTGTAGGGCTTGAGCGCGCGGATGATCGCGTCAACCTCTGCGTTGAAGGCGCGCAACATAAGTTTTGACATCTCGCGCACCATCTTCCTTCCCTCAGACTGAGAACCGTTTACCGTCCAGCTTGTGGCGGACTGTATGGCGCCGCCGTCGGACCTAACGGCAACCTTGATCGCATCGTCGAGCCGCTTCAATGCGCTTTCGTAGGCAACAACATCCCTTAGCGGATGATTATACTCATAGATCCCGGCCTCCTGAAGAAGAGCGATCTCGCGCGTCTCGACGATCGTTTTTCGGGCACTGGATACCTGCTCTTGCAGCAGCGCACGCTCTTGCTCGATCGATGTTCGCTCAGACGCAATAAGATTAGTCAGATCGTCCAATTCGCTGACCAGATCTGCGCGCCTCTTCTCTAATTCGACGATCGGCAATAACTCGAGGTCCCGCATCTGAGATTTGAGCCGTTCATTCTCAGCTTGAAGCTCCTTCGCATCTCTAACGAGGTCCTGTGCGATTTCAGCTAGTCTGTCGGTCTTTGCCTTCTCAGTCGCGAGTTCCTGGCCGAGCGCTTCAAGCTTTTTCTGAAGGCCACGCGCAAACTTGCGTGCGCCCCACCATGGAATGGTCTCGCTAAAGTCGGGTGATCCTGCCAAGACCCCCTCCCAAATCGCTTTATGTTCAAAGAATGCTCGCGCGAAGTCCGAAGCGCTCGATTAAGGCGCTCTGCTTAATGCCCCACCATGAGCATGAAATCGCTCTCGCCAACGATCCGAATGGCCGCGCCGGCTGCTATCAGACTCTCGCACTTCCGATGCTTTGAGGTCTTTTCCTGGCCCTTGGTAAGCCGGAGATCCTGATCGCCGACGACGAGGATGGTGGTCTTTTTCGTTACAGAATCTGCCACCGTGCAACCGGCCTCGGCTGCGGCTAAAGCAGCCTCGGATCGCGCAATTTGCAAGGCGCCGGTGAACACGATGGTTTCACCCCAGAGGGGCCCATCTGGATTCCCGTCGCGAGCCACCTTCTGTCTGCGCGCTACGGCCGGATTTATTCGCTGCGGTACCGCATTTTCGCTTGTCGACTGATACCCGATCTCGTCGACCCAGTCCTGCAGGGTCTTGCTGCGATCGCGAATGGCGCGGAGAAGCAGTAGACCGGCTGCCCGAGCATCCTCGGAGGCGTCATGATGTCGAAAATCGATGCCGAACGCTCGAGCCAGATTGGCCAAGCCATAGCCGCCATCTTCTCGGAAGTGCTCCCAACTCCGGCGAGCGACCTGCAGAGTATCAACCCACACACAGGGGAGGCCCTTGGCTCCGTATTTCTGGGCCGCCCGCACCAGCGCCGTCCGATCGAATGCGCTATGGTGGACGATCGCCGTATCCTCGAGCACCGAGCTGATGACCGGCAGCACCTTCTCCATCGTTGGCTTGCCGGCGACGTCCTCCGGCCTGATGCCGTGGATCGAGATATTCATCGGATCGAAATAGTCCTGCGGATCGACCAGGATCGTCAGCGACTTGAAAACCTCATTCTGCCGAAAGTGCACCAGTCCTATCGAGCAGATGCTGGCCGAATCGGCGTTGGCCGTTTCAACGTCCAAAGCAATGAAACCTGAAACCCCCACCGCACGCCCCCGCTTGCCCTCAACCAAGATCGAGCAAATCGTCGCCCGTCGCAAGCACCTCTGGATAAGACGAACGTCGGCTTGCCCTCGCCCTGCGGTTGCGGTTGGATAGCGCGGACGCTTGGGGAAGTGATATGGGGCTATTTTCGGACGACCAGAAATGGGAGCCGACGTTTCGGCTGCGAAGCCGCGTCGGGAGCGGTCGCGGGCTGCTAACGGTCCTTTTCTGGTTCTGGGGCGGCATCGGCCTGGTCTTCAACGGCGGCTCGCTAATGGGGCTGACCGGATCGATCGGAGTGGGGACGTCTGCCTATCTCGCTGCCACAGCTCTGATCTGGATCGGCGGCATGGTCCTGTTCGGCATTGGCGCCCCTCTCCCGCATCATGACTTGGATGGCGAACGCACGCTTCCGCCGGACGCCGGAGACATCCGAATTACGCGGTAAAATGATGGGACGATCGTCGGTGGAGCTCTTGCTGGGTGCGCTCCTCTCCACGGCAATATGGGCTGTAATCGCCATGTTGCTTGGTGAGTCCATAAACGTGACGGACGTCGCTGGCCCCGTTGCGACCGTCTTCGCTGCAGGGACGGCGGGTTGGATAGCTTATCGCATTGGGATCAGCCAGGTTGCCGTTGCGAAGACCCAAGCGGACATTGCCGAAAGAAACTGGAAAACGTCGAACGAGAAAATCGTCCTTGATCTTTTCGAGAAGCGGCTATCGATCTTCGAAGAGATTCGCAGCGTCATCGGCGAAGTGACGCGCTCCGGGCGGGCCCCTCACGACGTGCTCTTCCGCTACGATAAAGCGATTGACCGGGCACCCTATTTCTTTGGCGAAGAAGTGCAGCGATATCTGAACGCGCTGCGGATCCACCTCATTGATCTAGACTTAGCAAACACGCTTATGGAAAACGAGTTGGATCCTCAGCGTCCCGGATGGGTCAAGAACCGGCACCAACACTTCCTGGCGGTAACGAAGTTCTATGAAGAGCACCCCCGACTTTTCGGGCCGTACATGAAGGCGCATCAACGAGTGGACTAGATGATCGGCGACGGACTTCTCGAATTTGTAAAAACGATCGGCTCTGTCGTTGGAATCCTGACCGCCGGGTTCGTGGTGTGGGACCGTTACATCAAGCATTTCCCAATCGCGATTGTTGTCGCACGCCCGTTGACCGATGTAAGCCAGCACGTAGATCCATTCCTATTTGTAAAGAATGTCAGCGACCGACCGATTCTCGTTGCTTGGGAGAATGGAAGCGCAACCGAATTGCGTATAGCTAGGGATAACTCGATTCATGGAATTGTGCGCACTCTCGTCCGAGGACAGTCAGTTGTCTGCCTTAGTCCTGGTGCCGAAGCTTATCTACCGATTCTCAATCCGCGCAACTACGACGAGATCGATCCGGATAACTATTTGCGCCTCGACCTTCGATGGAAGTTTGCCCAACCTCGTATCTGGAAGGTTGACCGACCTCTGGCCATTGCGATCCGAAAGCGCGATCTGGACGACATGATCAAGGGATTCTTGAAGCCATCTTCGTAACGATCCTCCTCCGGCGGCACCCACTTGTAGAGGTAGCTGGCATGTGACGGACGATGCCTAGCCCTCGCGCTAGATTTCGCCCAAAGTTGACCACGGACGAATGGATCGGAGCAAGACTGCGGCTATACTTACGTGGGGGGTGCATGTCTCAGGCTGTCGAAGCGTTCCGCCAGATATCGTGGCTGATTTTCAAATGGGTTCTCATCGCGAGCGGCTCGCTCATTGGACTCGCGATTGTCACCTGGGCCAGCCTTTACGGTTACGGATGGTACATACACGATCGGCACATCCGGAACGTGGAGCTCATCATTTCGACGGATCGTAAGGAATGCGCGGACGATAAGTGGCCGCTCCACGTGATCGTTGGGAACAACTCTGAGCGCACGATTGAAAAGGTTTCGTTCACCTTTGTCGCGCGGCGGCCGCAACGAAGCAGTGATTTGGCCCGCTTCCACTCCTACGATGACGACCACATCATCCCGCCACAACAGGGCTACGGTGTCTGCTGGGCAGCGCCGGAGCTTTCCGAGCGCATCGACGATGTGCGTAAGCTCGAATGGAGTATCGGGTACAAGTCGATCAGGTTCCGGGACTAATGCTGCCGGGGCGAAACATGGGCACAAGCCAGTCTCGGATTTTGGACTTGCCTTGGCCTCCTTTTCCACGTCAATCCACAACCCCTAGCGGCTTGCTCTGGCGACGCCCGGGCGCGATGCTTCAGGGCATGGGTACGAAGTCCCGAGAGAGCATCTACGGAGCCTCTGTACGCGCCTCAGCCGAGCGTGCGGCCGAGGCCCGCAGGCAGGCGGACAAACTGGCATGTGAGGCTTGGAACAAGCGCATGCTGGCTTTCCAGGGCCCTGCCCAGCCCTCCCCCACTCTCGGGGATGCGCTCAATGCCGGCTACCTCTACCTGGAGGTCAAATGCCTGGGCTGCAACACGCACCAGACGGTCGCGCTCGACATCGTCCGCCGAGCGAAGACGACACCAATTCACGAAGGAGCGCTACATGCGCTGCAAGCTGTGCTCGGAGTAGCGCGGCTATCCTTACAAGCGCAGCCATCTGGTGGCGCTGCGGCCGAACAAGATCACGGCGAGCGATCCGCCATCGACGTGGTGGCCTGGGGAGCGGTAACCGTGATTGATCGACCAAGCGACGAAATCGACACTATCGCGTATGCTGTCTCGTTTTCCGAGGCAGCGGGACTGATTGCCCGTTCAGTAAACTGGACGGATAACCACGGCCTCGTTGTTCCTTTCTACGCGCTGATTGGCTTTGCGCTCGAAAACGGGCTGAAGGCAGTGCTGGAGCATCGGAAGGTTGACCGGTCTCTTAAATGGTTTCATTCGCATGATCTGAAGCACTTGAGGGAGTTAACGCGACAGGCTGGATTTCAGCTACTCCCAAGGATGGATGCACTGATCGACGACATGTCTCCCCACCATCTTGAACATAGGTTTCGATATCCCCAGAAGGCGCGAACTGCGGAACTTGGGATGCCTCCGACTGTGTCGATCTTGACCGATGGGTTTCTTCGCATGGTCTTCGACTTCATTGACGGCCATAGTCGAATGGAAGAGTGAGCACCGTCTGTATGTGTAACCTCTACTCGATCACCACCAACCAAGCTGCCATCGCTGCGCTGTTCCGTGTCCTCAACCGTTACGTCGGCAACCTGCCGCCGATGCTGGGCGTTTTCCCGGACTATCCGGCGCCCGTGGTGCGCAATGCCAGCGACGGCCGTGAGCTGGTGCTGATGCGCTGGGGCATGCCGCCACCGCCGCGGACCGGCGGGCCGCCTGTGACGAACATCCGCAATACCAGCTCGCCGCACTGGCGCGGCTGGCTGAAGCCGGAGAACCGCTGCTTCGTCCCCTTCAACAGCTTCGCGGAATACGCGCCGGAGCCGAACCCGGCTACCAAGAAAAAGGACGTGGTCTGGTTCGCGCTGAACGACGATCGGCCGCTTACGGCGTTTGCCGGGATCTGGACCGAGTTCAAGGGTGACCGGGGCACCAAGTCGAAACCGGTCCCCGGTCTTCATCTCGTCTATGGCTTCCTCACCACCGAGCCGAATGCGATCGTCGCGCCGATCCACCCCAAGGCGATGCCCGTGGTCCTGACGACCGACGAGGAACGCGACGTCTGGCTCCGCGCACCGTGGGATGAAGCTAAAGCGCTGCAGCGTCCGTTGCCGGATCATGCGCTCAAGATCGTCCTGAGAGGGCCGGACAAAGAAGACAAGCTGGCAGCCTGACACCGGCCT
Source organism: Bradyrhizobium sp. LeoB3 (assembly GCF_055456055.1). Classification (NCBI taxonomy): domain Bacteria; kingdom Pseudomonadati; phylum Pseudomonadota; class Alphaproteobacteria; order Hyphomicrobiales; family Nitrobacteraceae; genus Bradyrhizobium; species Bradyrhizobium sp. LeoB3. The sequence continues at coordinate 4,570 of NZ_JBVBEF010000100.1, read as the reverse complement.
GCGGTTTGGCCCGCACCGTGTTTTGGTGTCAGGAAACATCAGCATAGTGGCGCCCACCCGGTTGGGGTGAGGCGGCTGGCCTTGATCTAAAGAAAATCGTGCTGGTCGCGTTCGACCTGCTCTACCTCAACGGCCACGACCTGCGGAAGCTGTCGCTTTCCACGTGCAAGGCTGCCCTGAAAAACCTGATCGCCGGCACCGATGTCCAGTTCAGCAAGAGCTTCGAAGTCGACGGCCGTGCGATGTTCGAACACGCCTGCAAGACCGGCTATGAAGGCGTCGTCTCGAAGATCGCCGACAGCCCCTACGTTTCAGGCCGCGGCCGCAACTGGTTGAAGAAGCCGTGCGCGCAGCGGGAGACGCTGACGATCGCCGGCTTCGCCCTGGACGAAGGAAAATGGGACGGCATCTATCTCGGCCGGCGTAAGGGCGCCGAGCTGATCTACGCCGGCAAGGTCGACCACGGCTTCGATAAGGCATCCGCGGCCGACTTGCGGAAGCGCCTGACGCCGCTGATCCGGAAGACGCAACCCTACACCAAGCGGATCGCGCACAAGGGCATCTGGGTTGAGCCGTCGCTGCTGGCCGAAATCGAGTACCGCGCCAAGTCGGCCGCGGGCAAGGTGCGGCACCCATTCTTTAAAGGCCTGCGGGAGGATCTATGATGGACCGCCGGAAGTTCCTGACGAGCGGCAGTGCAGGGGCAAATCTCGCTTGCTATTCCATTCAAGGCCGGGATTCCCAGGCGCGATATCTACGACGGATCCAGCTCCATCTGAATAAGGGAAAGGCGAAGGCCTACACTCGAACCGCCTGGACTGGACCAAACGCTTCTCGGTCATCGCCGGTGCCCTTGGCATCCCCGGTCAAGCCATTATCGATGGGGAACGCGTGACGAATCCTAAGTGTCCGATCTGCTTGGGCCTCGGTTGGGTCTGCGAGAACCATCCGAAACTCGCCTGGAGTGAAGAGCTCGGCTGTCAGTGCAGCGCGGGGATGCCATGCGAAGTGCAACCGGCCTGACGATGAGGGCATCGACGAACCGGACGTGAGCAAGGTCCTCGATGAGACCCCGCCCGTAAAGCATTAGCCTCGCTGCCTTCTTTCGACGATACGCTGCGACGCCGCCCCCGCCCGACGTTATCGAATATGCCGCGCTCGGCCCTGCCTGGAGTGAGTCATTGCTAGCAAGTCTAGGGTGATCGAAGCAGATGGAATTCCCGGGCTGCTACGTCACGCCTGTTCGAAGCTAGCGGCAGCGAGGTGCCGCAGCCCACCACCGTGATGCTGCGTACGGTCGGACCGCAGGTTGAAAATCTTGCGCTACGCGTTCGAAGCTGCAGGCCTGCACTGCAGGTCGCACTCGGCCGACGACGAGCCGCAGGTCGTGGAGACGTGGGTCTGATCGCCAAGACTTCGCTCAAAACGCGAGAAGAGCAAACACTGTCATGACTGTCGTGAGAGCGCCCGTGAGAACGAACGCGGTGAAAAAACGGTCAGTGTCCAGCATGACACATCCCCAGCCCGAATTGTGAGCTGTGAAATATACATCCTTGGAGCGAGGTCTGCAGTAGCTAATTCCGGAGGGAAGGCATGGTGCTACGTCGATGGCGGGAGCAATTCAACTGATTTAAGCCGATCAAAAGAGAGCCCCCGAAGGGATTCCCTTCGGAGGCTGTCGAAGTTACTGCTCTGAAACGCTGGAGGAGAAACGGGACTTCTCCAACCGGCGCGCAAGCCGTGCCATGCCGACCGGCGCGATCAACAACCTGGGTTAAGAGCCGCCCCGCGGGGGCGATCACCAGCCCCACCGTCGTCCGATCCTAACCCACATTATTGATCTCACGAATTTCTGCGCCATCTGTGTGCAGAAGTGGACAGACTTCCTGCCCACGCGGCGCTTGGCTCGGCGTGCAACCTCCTGGCCGATCATCTCGATTCCTCCAGACCAATGGTCGGCCGAAGAGGAAGCGCAGCCCCGGCGTGCTCCCCCACGAAAGTCGCGTCGGGGCAGCGCTCTCGCCTATCGACGGAAACGGATGCGCAAGCGCTGGTTCGGATTAAGTGAACGACGGGACATGATGATGACGCCGCGCGAGAAACGCGACATGCCCTACATTGTCCACGCTGTGTGGCGGCGGCAATGATGGTCGCGTTTGCTGTGTTTTGGCGATAGCGCGCAGCCCGCTGTTCGCGCGGCGAAATGAGATCATATCGGGGTATAACCTAAAAACGCCGGGACGGCGGCACAAACTGCGCTGCCCTTGCGGCGTCGGCGTGCTTATCGTGCGGCGCTGGCTCTCGCCGATCACCTACAGCCCCCAGCCCCAGTGGTCGGCCGAAAGACGGCACGCCCCGGCGTTGATCCTGCACGGTTGGCGTCGGGGCACTCCCGTCACAACACCGATCACCAGCCCCACGGCCCATGGTCAAAAGAGAGAGGCCCGCCTTTGGGACGAGCCGCCCGCTCGCATCAGCACCTATTCCCCGCACCCATGCCGATGCCCTCCAGCCGCATGGCCGCCAAGGCCGATGCCGTAAGGCCCAACGGCACAATCCGCGCCTGACATCCAGGTCACCGTGGTGGCTTTCTTAATCTAGGTAATTGATCCCCCCGGTCGGCATGGCACCCTACCAGTGCTGGTGGAGAAAAGTGCCGTTTCTCTGTCAGCTGCTCTTAAACCCGAATGACTAGCCCCCTCTTCTGGGGGCTTTCTTTTGGTCTGCGGCGGGGCAGTCGAAACAAATGAGCAAGCGGCAGCGTTTATCTTCATTGCGCTAAAGTGTTGCGTTGATGGTCGCGCTTGGGATGTTCTGGCGATAGCGCGTTACGACTACTTTCACGGGGGATGAATTGACCAGCACGCGGCTGGTAGTGGTACGCAAAATCCTTGCCGAGCACGGGCCGATGACAGCAGAAGCCATGGTCCGGGAAATGCTGAAACTCGGCCATGACGTGTCCGTTCACGAAACGCTGCCCGGCAAAGTCTCTTCGCTTCTCATAAGTCTGTGGCGGCTGGAAAAAGCCGGCATGGTCGCGCGTGAAGGCAAGGGCCGTTCGGCGCTGTGGCGGTTCAGCGTATCACAAACGCAAACACCGCACCGGACTTGAAGGCTACAGCCGCATCGGCAGCGCCAGCTGGATCGCGGACGGCTCGCTATAGCGCCCGATGAACGCCGCCAATTGCTCCGGAATTTCGCGCCGTTCCGCGCAGCGCTGGCGCAGCTCGGCGGCGATCTCCTCCGCGGCGTCCTGCGACCAGCCTTCGCTGGATCCGGATGGGGTTGCGGTACTGGCCCTCCATCAGGTGACGCAGCACGGTCTCGCGGTCAGTGTCCTCCTCGTGAGCGGCGGTTTCATCGTGACGCGCTTTCCGCAACTTTTGGTCCCGCTCATGGCCAGGTGGGAGCGCTTTAGCTTCCTCGCGTAGGCACTTGGCCTCTTCGATCAGACGATTTTCGAGTGTTTGAGTCACCTTGAAGTGATGCCGCTTAAGCATAGCGCTACTCCCTATGCCTGAGTGGGCGGGAGCGCTACCGTTATCGAGCGTTCTCCCATAGATACCAAGAGCCGTGCGGTGATGCCCATCAACGTCCCAGCACGGGTATTGGTCGCTGGTTCCAAATGAGGAACCAACCGGGGCGCCCTACTCGCCTGAAGGCTTCCTGCACCAGCAAGCCCAGCGAGTTCATGCCGCGACGCATCGGTGTGGCCGGTCGCAATCCACAACCGCACGCCCGACGCGATGGGGATCACCGTGGGCGTCCATCTGCCAGCGCCGCCGCGGCGGCCTTCAGCGTCGCCGCGGCGACCGTACCCATGATCCGCATCCGAGCCCCGGCAGCAAACTCGATCTCGATCCACCCGCCGCTGCTGGCCGGCGCGACTGGACAGGGCGTCGGCCCTGATTCCGCGACCACCATCGCCGGTATGAAGCCGGGTTGATGGGCGACATCCTTTGGCTCAGGCTGAAACGAGCGTCGCCATCGCAGCAGCAATGAGCGCGAAACGCCATATCGCCGCGCTGTTGCCGCGACTTGGCGCGGCGCCTGTAAGCTCTCCAGGACGATCTTGAGCTTCTCATCCCCGGACCAGCGCCGCCGCCGGCCCGTGTCCACCACCTCAAGCCGTTCGACTTGGGCACTGCCCCTATCACTGTCCATAAGGACAGTTCTCAACAACACGCCTCATTCCGCAAGGCGGCCTTCCCCGAACGGATACGTATGTGCCGGAGCCGAACGGGCTGCGCGTCAATTTTCGCTGGCTAGATAACTTAGCATAGTTGTGCAGGCGGCCTCCGCCTCGGCAAAAGTTTTGAAGGGCGAGCCAACGACCTTGATCGCGCCACGGCTCTGTTCAAACGGGCGCCATGACGCGACATAGCCGGGACTTCCGCGAAAGCCAGGGCCGGTAAGACTTTCGAAGCTGATCACGAATGAATAGCCGTCGCTGCTGGCGCTCCATATTTCCATGTGCTCGACGGCACGATGGAAAAGCAGGGACATTTGCAGTCACTCACCTGTGGTCGCCAAGTCAATTGGTGCTAGCCTACCGCATTCGCAATCCATC
>NZ_JBVBEF010000099.1:0-27822 GCF_055456055.1 Bradyrhizobium sp. LeoB3 | reverse complement strand
TCAAATACCTACGCGGGTCTGGACTCTTTCGTTGACCTGAATGCGCCGACGCCATCCGAATTGCGCGACGATGCTCAATCACCGCCGGTGCTCGGCCCTGCCGGCTTTGTCGTCGGCGCATCGGGCTCGCTTGTGGAGCTTGAGGATATTGGACCTCTCGTCGGCGAGAATTGGCAGCATGGCTCCCGGCCGGTGCCGGATTTCCTGCTCGATGCCCTGGATAACATCGGCGTCCTGCCGACCCAGTTCAGCGGCCCAAGGCAGGTCTCCATCAACGGTGAGACCTACTCGATCACATTGCGGACGCGAGGACGCCGCGATGCGCAATTCATCCATCATCCTCGCCCTTCCCCCGTCCCAGATGCCCGGACCGGTACGTCAGTTACCGGCGCCTCTTCCGCCGGCCGCAGCGGACGCGTGCTAGGTGCCACGGACTGGCTGTCGAACGAGCATATCCAGCGGGACTATGAGCTCCTGACACAGGAGTTGCAGGAGAGCAATCCGGATCTCGCCGCCCGGACGCAGTTCGTGAATCCCCTGATAGCCCAAATGGTGCGGTCAGACGCGCTCGCGGCACAAGCACTCAATTGGATTGGCCATACAGACGACTTCCTGTTCCTGCCGGTAAACGATGCCGGCGCGGAGATAGAGCGGCGCGGCAGTCACTGGTCGCTGCTGCTGGTTGATCGCAGCGATCGGTCAAGGCCGCCGGTTGCCCATTACTACGATTCTCTGATGGTAGACGATGGGTACGGCTCTCAGGTGGGATATAATGACGGGCCCGCAGCGGAGCTCGCAGGACGGCTGGGGGCCAAACCGCAACGGGCCGCAATGCGCCAGCAGAGCAACACCTATGATTGCGGCGTCTTTGTCGTGGACGGCACCCGGGAGCTGGTCAGGCGATTGGCAACAGGACAGCCGGACCTGCTGAACCTTAAGAACCTCAGGGTCAGTCGGCTGGCCCTGCAAAACCGGCTCAGGAGCTGAGGTCGGCTTGTGTCGATAGAACTGGCTGAAGCGGCTCTCGCCGACACCGGCCAGACCTTGTGTGCGAGGCTGAATCCGACAGTCGAAAGGCAAAGCTGGCGAAGCTGCTGACCAGTCGGCCAAAAGGCTGCGCGGCCCTTTCGAAGGAGGCGAGATTGAACCGGGCCATTCGAGCCTACCGGATGAATCTCGAAGGAATCCTTTCGAAGCACAGGCTGCGGCGGCCGCGGTTTGTGACTGGAAGAAGAATCGCAACCATCCATCTATGCGGAGAGTCAAAGACGCCCTGTCTTGGCACGGTCTGTTCAGCCACCGGCGCAGCCCGCGATGAGCGCGCCCACCGAATAGGCAAGCAGAAGCAGGCTGACAACCACCAGCGACATCATCGCGGCCGGAACAATGATCTGCGCTTCGGCGTGGAAACGATATCGCTCATGCGACCAGTGCCGGCTGCTTGCCGAGCATATCCGGTCTGATGCGGAGAGCGATCCAGAAACGAAGTAAACCCGGCCATCCCTTTCGGCACAGCAGCGCAGTGGGGCGGCTTCTTCAACCAGAAGGCCCTGCAGCTCGTCGGGACTGAAACCCAGATCGTCGATCATCTCGCCGGCTGACCGCAGCGCCTCGATCTCGGCGCGCAGCATCGCCTCATCCCATTTCGAATTGAGCGCGATGCGATTGTCCGCCAGCGCCAGCGCGCGGCACTGCGCTTCGGAAAGGCCCGCCAGCTCGATGACCGGCGCCTCCAGCAGGCCAAGCTTGCGCGCGGCCAGGTACCTGCCTTCGCCCGCGATGATGGTGCTGTCCTTATCGACCAGCAGCGGGTTGAGGAATCCGAAGCGGCTGATCGAGCGCGCGATCTCGGCGATCTGATCGTCGCTGTGCAGCCGCGCGTTACGCGGATTGAGCCTGAGCGCTCCGAGCGGCCGATACTCGATCTTGATGCGGTTGTGCTCGGTCATGGCTCCGGCCAAAAAAGAACCGACCTCTTACGAGATCGGTTCGAAGTCAGGTGTAACCACGACCAATGCCCAAGCCAAAAGCCGGGAGGCTCGAAAGGCTTACGGGCAAGCGTCACGGTGATTTCAACGATGGAAGCGCGGCATCGGTCAATCGGAGATTTTGCGAGAGCCAGTCGGTCCAGTCGAGCTTTGGATTTCGCTCGCGTTCACGCTTGAAGCGCGACGTCAGCTCTCGGCGCGCAACATCAGGCAGCGTCCGGTACTGGCTCACGATCTTTTGTCTGTTTTCGCGGAGAAGCCGCCGGGCAAGGCTACGGTTTGACACCGCCACACCGTTTGCCGATCTGGGGCGGGCGATCCCTCGCGTGGCATCGTCGGCGAGGATCGCGCTCGCAAGACGTTCAAGCTTTTGCTGGCGTTTCGTCATCGGCGCGCACCTCACCCCGCAGGGGCGCGGGCGAAGAGGACCCCTGTTTGTCAAGCTTGTCAACGTCATTCCTGTTGGAGGCGTTCGGAAGCCGCGGAAACACACGGCGCTCCAAATCTGTCCGCGTGCTGTTTACACCTTGCAAAATCAATTGCTTGATCGCCTCGTTTCGCAGCCGCGCCCGCGCGGCATGATAGCTCATGCTGATGCCGGTGCCCTTCGCCCGGAGCCGCCATTGGCGGTAAGCGGCATTGAACCACGCTAGTTCACCGCGCCCATTCGCGTCGCTGATTCGACGCTCAATCTCGGCGATGGCATCCCGAACGCGCGCTATCGCCGCGTTGTGGCCCGTCAGGCTGATGCCACGCTCGACGGCAGCCTTGACGATCAGCCGCGCCGCATCTTCGCCGCGCGCGAGCAGGCGGACCTTATCGACATGCGGCAACACGCGGTTGACCTCGCTTGCCAGCGCCTGGGCGCGCGCTCGATCGCGAACCCAATAGGCGCAGCTGATGTCCCAATCCGGCCATTTGCGCTGCAGCGCCGTCAGGCTCTTGCCGAGATCGCGCGTCACCGCGACGACGCACGGCTCGCCCCTCGGCGCTGTCGCGATGTAGACCGCCGCCACGCCGAAGGCGATGAAATAGCCGCGCTCGGCGCCGCGCGGGAGATCGAACTCAATGACCATTGAGGCGAGCCTGCAAATCGAGATCGCACCGCGCGGTATCGAGCGCCTCGATGAACCAATCGTAAACCTCATCGGGCGCGCCGTTGAGCGGCAGAGCGGCACAGATCGCGAGCGCGTTCAACACGGTGAAACTGTTGATCGGATCGGGGCCGCGCTTGTCCTGCGCGTCCTGGAGATAATCGCGAATGATCGGAGCCAGCTGCCGCAACAGGCCGTTGAATTCCTCCCTGTCGATTTCGGCTTCCCTCATCGTTTGCCTCCGCCTGCCCATGCGGCGGATCGGCTCGGCGACCATCCGCCCCGGCCGTCGCGATAGAGCCGCGTCGTGGTGTGCGCGTTGCAATCGACCAGATCGAAATAGGCAATGTCGGTGCGATCGTGAAACACCATCAGCTCGATTTCCTTGCTGACGTCGCCCCGGTGCCACGTCTCCAGCGCCAGCTCGCCGTGATTCTTCGCCTCCGCGGGGCGGTTGGCGTAATAGGCCCGTATCCGCCAATCCTCTGCCATCAGAACACCGGCACGAATGCGGTGCCCAGACCGCGCGCGATGACCTCGCATCCCTTGTCGTGACGATCGCGCCAGGTGTCGGCGTAGCCGCCGCATTGCGCCGCGACCCATCCGGCGTCGCGCTCCAGCGAATGCGCCAACGCGACCATGTTGACCGCGCGCATCAGCCAGTCCGCCTGACCGAGGAAGCGCGCGGGCCAATAGACCGCCGCCTCCATCCGCGTGACGTCGCTGTAGCTCGGCAACAGCCGGGCGCGGTTCTGCATGCGCTGCGTCTTCTCCAGCTCGCCTTGCTCGTGCTGTGCGAGAAGATCCTCGAATTCGTAGGCGTAGGAAGGCCAGGCGCCGCAGTAGCCCTGGACCGCGCGCATCGGCAGCATGCGCAGCGTTCGCATCGCTTCCGACAGCCGCTTGCCGACATGCGGTCCGCTCCAGACCGACGGCGCGATGTCCTCCATCTCGATGTCCTCCAGCGGGTTGAACTTGAGATCGTCGTGCCTGATCAGGCTGAGCATTGCTTATCTCCCCCGATCTGCCGCCGCATATCGACGACCAGCTTATCCAATCCATCAAGCGCAGCTTCACGGTTAGGTGCGAGCGTCCGGATAGCCGTGACGATCATGGTGGCGCAGCACGCCGTTAGGCTGAACAGTTTTTCCTCGGTGCTGAACTGATTGAGGCCCTCAATCCGGTGCGGCGGTCCAAGCGGCATATCGAGCAAAAGCGCCATCAGCATTGCGCGTTCGTGGTCAATGGCGGCTTGTTCATCGCAATTCACTGTCGTCCTCCATGGTCGCGGCTGTATGGGTCGATTTCCGTTTCTGCTTCAGCTCGCACACACCAAAACGCCCAACACCGATATCGTAGTCGAGGGCAAACTTGGTGGCATATCCGAGTTCGTCAAACCGCGCCTTTTTGTGATGCAGTTCGACGTAGGTCTCGCGCTCGCCCTTGTCGTTGAACAAGCGTGGGCGATGCACGACGAATCTCTGGTCGACCATGTTGTCCCAATGCTTTGAACCAGCGATGTGCTCAAGCTCCGGCGGCTCGCTGCGTCGCATGGTTTCCATCTTGGCAGGGTGCGCCAGGATTTGGACGTGGACATTGAAGTCGTTCGCGAAGTTGTAAAGCTCGCGCAGGCACCGGCCGATGTAATCGGTCTCGCTCTCGCGCGGCTCGCGGCTTGCCTCAAGCCGATTCCAAGGATCGACCTGGAGGATGTTGGCCTTGTACCGAACGACGGCGGTCTCCGCCTGTTGAAGCAACCATGCCAGCGTCGGTCGCCGTTCCGGATGAATCAGAAACAGGTAGTGATCATTGATCCATGGGTCGGCCGCCGCGATATCCGGTCCGGTCAAGATCGATTCCAGTTTCCGCGAATGCAACGTCCGCAGCTGGCGGCGGATGTGCGGCTTGGCCCGCGTCTCGAAACTCGCAACGCATGCCAAAAGACCATAGGCCTGGACGATGTTGTACCAGATTTGACCGAACAGCAGCGTCTTGCCCATACCGGGATGACCGGTCGTCACCGAGAGCGTTCCGGCGGCGAACATGCACTTGCGGCCCCAGTTGAACCCCGGGTCCCACGTCGTCATCGGCGCAGGCTCCGGAATTTCGGCCATCCGAAACAGACCCTCGGCTGGCCACGGCGTCGAGCCGTCGACGACAAGGTCATGCACCGCCTTGGCGCCATCGGTCCGCAGATGATCGTTTGCGTCTTTCGAACCTTCAGGCCAGTCGATGAAATAGAACTTCGCGGTGCCGAACAATTGCGCCATGGTCGAGCGCAATTCGAGGCCGGCCTTGTCCTGGTCGCCGCACCAGATGAAACGCTTGGCGCGATTCAAACCGGCCGCGAGCGCATCCCGAACATACTGCTGATCTCCGCTCGCCGACGGAGCGCCGAGAACCTGATCGGCTGCGATGCTGCACTCGACCAACGCGCAAACGTCCAGCTCGCCCTCAACGATGTAAACGTCGGTGAGGGGACCATCGAGCACAGCTGCCAGATTCCAGAACGTCGGGCTGGTGCCCTGCTTCTGCGTGAACGCCTTGGCTGGATAGGAACGCGCCTTCCAGCCGTCGGGATAGCGGAAGAACAGCGCCTCCGATTTGGATTGTAGGTCAGGGAAGAATGCCGTTCCGGATGCGACGGGCAGCTTCGCCAAAGTCTCTTGGCTTATCTTGCGCACGGCCCTGGCCCATTCGACGGCGCTGGGTGCCAGCGTCCGATGCGAACCCGTGAAATCCACAGTGGTGACAGTTGAAGATGATCCCATGACTGTCGTCCGCTCGCTTTACCGATAGACATTTCTGCGACTGGTGGTGCTTCCGTTTGTGGCTACAAACCGGGCATCGAAAGACGCCCGGTCTAGTGGCGTTGGTCCGAGCTAGGATCTGGAAATTCGTCTGCGGGCTGTTCTCCATTTGCTCTTGCCTCCCTTCGCAATCGCGCTCGTTCGTAGGCCGCATCGCTTCTCGCTTTCATCCTGGCGCGCTCATCGTGCGCGTCGAGGATCGCTTGAGTGGCGTATTTGTAACCGGGCGCCGGCGATGATCCGGCCGGCGGCTTTGTGCTCGACTTGAGCGCGTTTTCGGAATTCTTGCGCCGCAGCCAGCGCAGCAGCGTTTCCTTACGGGAGGCTTCCTTGGTGTCGAGCAGCCATGACCGGCACGCGTGACGCACCAGGCCGCGAACGTTTTTGATGAAGGGCAGCTCGGCATCGAGGGCGGCGAATTCCTCGGCGTCGATCAGGACCGATCCGTCGTCGGACAGAAAGTCGAAGTTCCCGAGAACGCGGCGCTCACCAGAGTCGGATTGCGATCCTGCTGATGATTCAGAATCTTTCTTACTACCATCATTAAAAGAAGAATCTTCTCTTATATGGTTTTGGTTTTGGTTGGATATGCGAACAGGCGGATCGAGCAAATGCTCGGGTGATGCGCCCGCATCTGCCGCATTGTTATTTTCCAATGAGTTAGCATCAGAGTGTGAGAACGCATTCGTTCTCGCTGAGAGAACACTTTTTCTTCTCGCTGAGCGAGAAACACTGGCGGGGTTGGAACCCCACCGGGACTGCGCGGCGTCAGCCGCTTTTTGTTGCCGTTTGTGCACTTGCTCCCGAACCTCATCGAGCCTTTTCTGCCGCCATCGACCATCTGAGAGTGTCCAAAACGCCATGACCCGCGGCCTTATGCGGGGCCAGTTATTCGGCGAGACGCGCGCAAACCGGGCTAGCTCGCTATCATCGTCGGGCAGGTCGTTATGCGGTCGCCGCCATGCCGTCATGAGCAGCAGCAGATAGGCTCCGGTTTCAGCGGCGCTGAGGTGCATCGTGTCCGAGAGGAAGGCATCGGTCCAAAGCGGCAGCGCGGGAAATTCGGCCATTACGCAATCCTCCGGCGAAAGAGCGGCGACGTTTGTACGGCGAGCCTCGGCTCAAGCAGCGATGCCTGGTAATGCCAGAGCGCGAGCGCATCAGCGGCGTTGTCATCGGCCGGTGCCCAACCGAGCCGATGACATGCATCGATGGTAAGGACCTTCGCCTCTTTGCGTTTGATCCGGTTGGTGCCGAGGAAATGCGCCCGCACGTCGGAGACGCGCGCCTCGCGCACATCGTAGCCACGCCCATAGGTTGCTTCCTCGACGACGACGCAAAGCCCGATCAGCACGCGGATGATGTCGGCGCTGGTGCGGCCTGACATGTGCTGCGGCGTCATCGGCGCTTCGAACACGATCAGCTTGACGTCGGATTCGGTCGCGAGGAAATCGTTCAGCCACTGCCTGCAGCCGGAGAACACAGCGCCCATGCTGGCGCCTTCGCGGGCAAAGCGCACCGAGCCAGAGCGCGGCGTCAAATCGGAGGGATAGCCGCAGGCCCAGCCGGAACGGCTGGCGAGATCGAGCGCGAGGATGCGCGGCGAATAGGTCATTGGACTTCCGCCCTATCGAAGAAGGCGGGTTCCAGTGGCGGCGTGATCGGATTTTGTGTTGACCATCTGAACCACTTACAAACCCAGCCAACGAGTCCGGCCTCGCTGACGTTGACGTTCACATCGCCGCGCTGCGCCTCAAATTCTTTCCAGACTTGGACTTTGTGAATCGGAAAGCTGTTCGGCACCCCCCACAAGTAGACGACGCAAAAACCAACCTTCACCAACGAGCTATGGCTTCTCAATTGCCCGCTCGTCATTTCCCGGTCGGGCACCGTCGTCTCGAACAGGAGATGATGGCCGTACCTCTCGACGTAGCCGTGCTTTTGGACGATGCCCTCGTCATCCAGCAGACCATCAAGGTCGGCAACCCGGATGGCCGTGCCGTTGAAGCACGGTTTCAAAAAATCCCAATCCCAAAGGGCCGCACAGTATTTCACCGGGTCTCGGATCATGCGGCTGCTCCCTCGTCAGCCTCATTCCCCCAAGCGCTCCAACCCGGTCGTGCAACGCCCCGCCGATTCAGTTCGATCTTGGGAACGGTCGGGAAATACTGCTCGATCATCTCAAGAAAGATTTCGGGCTTTGCGGAATGTTCACCGCCACGGGGCGCGTCGATCACAGAGTCCCACTGCGTGCCGAGCGCGGGGCATGGCGGACTACCCTTTGTCCCGATCAGAAGCACTTCGTGAACGCTTCGATTCCAGTATCCAAGGCCCAGGGTTGGTTTGCGCCAGATGTAGTGCGAAGCGTATTCAAAACCCCAAGCTCGCAAGACCTCGATTGCAACATCGAGGTGCTGATTGGTGGACCAGAGAAACAGCACACAGTCATCCGCGGCAATGTCCCCGACCGGGCGCTGCTTGATGTTCTCAATGTCGCTGGTCGTGTAGACGCGGGATGCGTGACGATTCATCCCGGTCTGTTCTGAGTACACTTCGTCGTGCCATTCCGGGTCGGCGAGGATGACGCCAAATTTGGCGTCCGGGAGCGCGGCGATCTTTGCACCAAGCCGTTGCTCCTTATCCGCGCGCCTCGCCTGCGTCGTGGCAATGTCGGTGGTGCGCCGGTCTACAATCTTTGCAGCTTGCGCGCCGCTGATTTCGGGGGGTGCCGGATTTCCGGCAGCTATCTTCTCGGAGGCTTTGGTTTCCTTGGAGTTTTTTTTCGCGACTGCCGGTTTTCCGGCAACGTCCTCATCAATCGTGGACGGATTCACCCCGAGCATCTTCGCAATGCTGCGGTTCGACGTGTCCGGTTGCAGCGCCTTGATCTTCGCCACCATCTTCTTGCGCTCGGCCGCGGCGGCGGTGAGCGTGTCGAGTTTAATGCTGGCGATGAATTTGCTGACATTATCGAAGCCATCACCGATCAGTTTCCAGCGGTCAGCTTCAAGCAATGACTCCAGTTCCTGAAACGCACGTTCCAGCGTGTAACCGGCAACATGGATGCCGGTGGTCAGACGGCCGAAGGCTTGGTTGGCTTGGGCGGTGTCATCCATGGCCGCCCCCATTACTGATACGTCGCGGGGCGGCTTTCAGCGGCGGCGGCCGATGCGGCGCGCCAGAGCGGCAGGTCCTTGACGCCCTCGGCGACCGCGAGCATAGCCAGCACTTGCTGCTGGTCGGCCTCCAGTTCCTCGTAAATCTCGCGGTTCTTCTGCTCGTTGTCGCGGATCTTCACCAGCGAGCGCAATTCCTTGGTCGGAACGCCGCGCGCCTTGGCTTCCTTGTAAACGTTGCTGATCGACTCGCGGATGTTGCGGCACCGCGCCATCGACGAGCCGCGCTCGGAAAGCAAATCGGATTTGTAGCCGTCAATCTTCGCCAGGATTTCCTGCACGAGCTGCGGATCGAAGTCGTTCGCGACTGCTGCTGCCTTGGCCATCGTCTATCCCTGTTGTGATTTGCTGGGCCTCGGCGAGCTTGGGATGTGCTGCGCGGGCCTCGCGTGTTGGCATCAGGGACTCCGGCTATGGTTGAAGTAGGCGAGATAGTGCGCTTGGCACCACGACGCGCCCTTGAGGTGCCGCGCGCCGCAGCGCATGCGAAGACCGTCCGCGCCGCGCTGATCGAGCACGACGTGACAATGGAAGTCGCGCGCCTTAAGGTAGGAGACCGGCCGCGCCGGTTCGGTCCGGCTCGACAGCGCCTTTGTCCTGGTTTGGGACGCCGTTCGCGCCTTCATGGTGACCGGCCATCCATTCGCGCGTTGCAGCTTCATGCGAACGACCTTGCCGATGACCGCATTGCGAGATCGATGCATCGCCGCAGCGATCACAGACGCCGAATTGCCTGCGCCCCACATCCTTTGCAGGACCGAGACGGCCTCAGAATCCCATGTCGATGTGGCTGGATTGACCATCTGGTGTCATCGTCATGAGCACGATCGATGGTCGTTTTAATTGTCACCAAACGCGACGCGTGTCCATGTTTACACTTGTTCGCCGTTGTTCGATGTCCAGAGAGTTTGTAGCTGCGACGGTTTGACTGCCTCATAAAATATGCAGGCGAACACGCATTAATCCCAGAGGTTGCATCGTGTCCGGAAACTTCATGCGCTGACGTTCGAGCCTGTTGACAACTTGGTTTCGTGAGCGTGGAATCGCAGCACGATTTAGGGCGGTGAGAGCACCAACAGACACGCCCAGCTAACCACGACGGCGTTACTGTTCGCGACCTTTAGCGGGCGGCCCGTATCGGTTCCTCAGACTGGACTTCATTCGCCTTGTCCTCGGCGCGAGGGCGAGGAACGCCCGACGATTGCGCGGGAGGATGGGACATGCAGTCGATTCCTTGGGATGGGAAAACGATAACCGAGCCCGGGATTTATCGCGGCATCCCGCTGACCGACTACCATCGGTTTGACCTCTGCTCGGAGGTCAGCGTGTCCTCGACGATGCTGCGCGGCATCATCGGGGAATCGCCGCGCCACGCCTGGGAAAAATCCAGGCTCAATCCGGATCACGTCGACGATGAAGAGCAGAGCGAGGCGATGGCGCTCGGCCGCTTCCTGCATGCCGCCGTCGCAGCCGAGCCGTTCGAAAGCGATTGCGTCTTCCGTCCCGCGACGATTGCCGGACACCCGTACAACGGGAACCGGAAGGAATGGCGGGAGTGGAAGGCCGAGCAGATTCGGAATCGCAAAACGATCATCACGCCGGAGATGGCGTCGCATGCGAAGGGCATGATTGTCGCCCTGGGCAGCTTCCCGCTGGTCCAGGCCGGGATGCTCGGTGGCGCCCCCGAACGTTCGCTGATCTGGAAGGACGATCGCGGATTCTGGAAGAAGGCGCGGCCCGACGAGATTCCCAACGCCAGCGGCGACTATGCCGAGATCAAGACGACGCACCCGCCAGTGCTATACCGCAACCTGCAGCGGACGATGGCCGATCGCGGCTACTACCAGCAGGCGGCCATGGTGATCGAAGGCGCCCGCGCGCTCGGCCTTCCGGTGCAATCGTTCACGGTGCTGTTTGTCGAGAACCGGCCGCCCTATTGCGTGCGCGCCTGCACCTTGAAGGACGAGGACATCGCGCGCGGCGATCAGCTCAATCAGCTCGCCTACAGCATGTTCTGGCAGTGCTACCAGGGCGGCGTGTGGCCCGGACCGGGCGACGATCGTGCCGACGCTGAATACATCGACGCGCCCGACTGGTGGCGCAAATCGGTCGATGACCGGGTCAAATTCTCCCTGCGTGAGGCTGCCTGATGAGCGATCAATCCTTTCCCGGCGACCGTCCCATGGAATCCGACCGTCCGCATCCGGAGCGCGTGACGCGCCGCGACCTGGCGGAAGGCAACGCCGAAAAGGTCGTCAACGAGCGCACCGAACAGGTTCTGTTGTTCAAAGGCGGCGGCGGCGTCGACGTCGCCAACCTGCGCGACATGATCGATGAGGCCAAGCTGTTGTCGACCGCTGGCCCGATGATTCCGCCGTGGCTGCAGGGCAATGTCGGTGGCATGTTCGGCGTCTGCATGAAGGCGCACGAGCTGGGCATCTCGGCGCTGACGCTGGCGGGCTGGACCTACATCGTCGAGAACAAGGGCGAGAAGCGCGTCGCCTACGAATCCCAGTTCTTCCATGCCATCATCGAGCAGCGCGCGCCGATCACCACGCGGCTGAACGTCGAATATGAGGGCGAAGGCGACGACCGCCGCTGCAGGGTCTATGCGACCTTCAAGGGCGAGAGGGAGCCGCGCTATTTCCCGCCGCGCAGCGCCGACCCTGGCCAGTTCACGCTGGGCAAGCTGCGGCCGGCGCGCAACGAATACGGCAAGGTCAAGGGGTCGCCGCTCTGGGACCTGAAACCGGATTTGCAGCTGTTTTACAACATGTCGCGCGACTGGGCGCGCATGTATTGCCCCGACATCATCGGCGGCATGTACGGCCGCGATGAGATGGAAGACGCCGGATTCGTCGTCGCCAGCGAGACCGCGAAGGACATCTCGCCGCGCCTCGCCGAACGGCTGCGCGGCAATGCACCCGCCATCGGTCAGGCCGCAGTCGCCACGCTCGACGCCTACGCCAATGAGCATGCTGCGAAATCACAGAAGAAGGTGCCATCCGACGCAGGGTCGGATGAGGCCTGAAAGACGGGGAGGATACTATGGAAGTGATGGCACTGCACGGACGCTTGTTCACCACCAATTACGATTCCCTTTCCCTTGCTCTCGATTGGATCGCGGCGGCGCGGATGCCGTCGCTGACGGGCCATCCGCAGACGGAGCGACCCGCGGAATTCGCGGCCGTCGAGATCAATCTCCTGATCATGGCCGACCGGGCGTTCCGTCGCTATCGCGTTGCACGCCCCTGGAGCAACCAGATCCTCGACGCGATGGGTATCTGCGCCAAGTATTACGGCGTCACGCGGACCGTCCTGCTCAGTGATCGCTCCGACGTCGTCGAGATTCGCCAGAAGGTGATGGCGTTCGTCCGCGTCGTCACCGGCAAGAACTTTCACGAGATCGGCGAGAAGTTCGAGCGCAGCCACTCGGTCGTGATCCATGCCTGCAAGAAGTACGAGCACGCCATCCGGACGGCATTGACGCCGGTCGAGTAGCCGATGAGAAAACTGATGCGCGAGACGATCAAGCTTATTCGGGACTACGGCGGCTCCGACGTTCTTGTAACGCACGGCACCCGCCACACGCGCATCCATTTTACCAGCCGAGACGGCCGGCGTCTGATGCTGCTGATTCCGCAAGGCCATGCCACCAACCGGCGCTTTGTCGCGGGAATCCGTTCGCAGATTCGCCGCCGCATTGAATCGAGCGCTGCAGGAACCGGCGCCCCCGACGCCTGCAGCTCGATCCGAAAGCCCGCTGCTGCCTTAAAGCCCCCAGCCCCCAGGGCGGCAGCGGGCCGAGGATCACCTAAACGCGCCACAACAGGAGCAGACCACCCATGAACCTCGCCAACGAAATTTCAACGATGCAGACCGAGATCGAATCCCTGCGTTCGGAAAACGAGACCTTGAAGCACAACAAGGCAATTCTGGATTTCGAGAATGAGAGCCTGCGCCGTCAGCTCGCCAACGCGAACGCCGACCGCGACGCCATGATGCGCAGGGGTGAAGCGATCAAGAGCCTGCTCGATCAGACTGGCGCGGCTTTGATGCACGGCCTGCAGAAGTTTCACGACACCGAGCGCGAGCTTGACGAGCGCCGCTCGGTCGAAGGCTCCGAAGTCCAGTTCCTGCCGCGCAACGGCGGCAACGGTCAAGCCGCATCAACCGAGCATTGAGATGAAGAACGAGCGACCCAGCGACATCGAAATTGCGCAGGCGATCTGCTGCGGCGAGGTCTGCCGCACCGACACGATGCACTGTCATGCCGGTGATCACTTCAGCGAAGCCTATCGCGTGCGCAAGTTGCTGGCTCGCTTCACCCCTGGTCCGGTCCAGCCACCGGAGGCGGTGATGACGATCCCGCCGCGCGGCGAGGATAGGAGCGAGCGAACCGCGCCCCGCCGGAGGCGCCGGACCAAGAAAGGATGACGCCATGCCCTGCGCTCAAGAAGAACAGGACCGGATCGCGGTGAAATTCTCCCAGATCCTTGCCGACGCCGTCGCCGACTGCGCCTTTGTGCCGACCTCGCTCTGCGGCACGTGCCGGACGGTGCTCGCTATCAGCGCCTTGCTCACGGGCGCCGTCAAGATTCACCACGATGCTGGAATCGAAGACGATTTCTGCGATCTCGTGCAGCGGGTCCACGCCGCCTTTATCAAAGCAGAACGCAACTTGGATGCTTGACCATGGCTGATCGCAGCTATCTGGAACGTTTGTCGAAAGAGCTGGCCGAGGCGGGCAAGCTGATCGAGGCCGGTTGGATCGGCTACCGGATCGCGGTCGTGCCGCCGGACGCGCCGCTGGTCCAGCTTGAGGAATGCAAGCTCGCGTTTTTCGCTGGCGCCCAGCACCTATTCCGCAGCCTGATGACGGTTTTCGATCCGGGCGGCGAGGAGCCGACCGAGGCCGACATGCGCAAGATCGACCTGATCGACAAGGAGCTGCGCAGGTTCGCCGAGCAGTGGGAGTTGCAGTTTTCCAAAGCAAAGGGATCGGCATGACCTATCGCGTCATCAACCTTTCCACGGGTGAGATCGAGGCCGAACTGAGCGACTTCGGCATCGCCAAACGGCTTGCCGACAAGATCGCGAACGATGTCGGGCATCGCGAGGTGATCGGCGTGGTCGAGCTGGTGACGCGATACGAAACGCCGCTGGCGGATCAAGAGCATGGAGGATCGCAATGAAGATTCCGAAAGGCGCGGACGTCCAGTTGAAGACCAATGACGGCAACATCGAGCTGCATATCACGGCGGCGATCACCACGCGCTCGCAGGCCGCGGAGCTGATCGGTTGCATCCGGCAGGTATCGGGCGCGCTGGAGGCTGAGAAGCGCGGCCCGCGCAAGCCGAAAGTCGCGGCGGTGGCGTGATGGGAGAGCGCCGGATCTTGCCGCAACGTCGCCGCGCCGAAACATTCGAGATCGAATGGGGCGGCGTCGGTCGCCGCTTTGCAGTGACGCTCGGGTTCTATGACGACGGCGCCCTTGGCGAGGTCTTCATAACCGGCGGCAAATCCGGCGAGGCCGTCGAGGCCATCGCGCGCGACGCGGCGGTGGTGCTCTCGTTGGCGCTGCAGTACGGCGCCGAGATCGAGAACGTGGCGACCGCGATCACCCGCGACGGCGCCGAGACGCCATCCTCGATCCTGGGCGCCGTCGTCGACCAATTGCTGCCGGAGAAGAATCCGGGACAGGAGCCCGCGTCATGACGACGCCTTATGAGAACGCGACCAGCGGCGTCGCCGCTCGCGACGACATCATCAAGGTGTTGCGCCGGGTCGGCTGCGACAGCATCGGCTTCATGGATGATTTCGAAAAGCACGAGCTGTTGCTGGCGTTTCGTCATCGCGGTCGTCAGATGCAGTTGCGCGCCAGCGCCAGCGGCTGGGCCGCGCTGTATCTGAAAGAGCATCCGTACAGCTACCGGATTCGGGGTCGCACCGAGCGCGAGCACCGCGAGCGCGCGCTGGCGCAGGGACAGATCGCGATCAATTCGATCCTGCGCGACTGGGTCAAGGGCCAGATCATGGCGATTGAGACCGGCATCCTGTCGTTCGATGCCGTCTTTCTCCCGTTCATGCTGACCCATGACGGTCGCACCGTATCAGACCGCGTCAACCAGCTCGGATTGTTGGAGGCGCCTGCATGACGCTCGTCTGCCAGGAATGCGGGAAGAGCAAGCCGGCGAGCGGATTCTATCAGCAGCCTCGTCGGCTTCGCCCGATGCCGATCTGCAAGGATTTCTGATCCGCCGCAACATTGCCGACGGCGACTTGGCATTTTACTCCACGTGATGACCAAGGCACGTCCATTCAAAAGCTGGCGTCAGTGGAAGGCGATCGCTGGGCCGTCGAGGACGGCTTGGAAACGACCAAGAACGAGCTTGGTCTTGATCACAAGAAACCCGCTCCTGGCAGGCGGGCATCGCCATGTCTCACAGGGCATGCTTGCCTTCGCCACAATGACCGTCGTCCGTTCTCGTGCCCACACCGCACCAAAGAACGCGATCGCGGCCTCGGCCAAAGCATCGTTCTTGATCCGCTGGTCGAGTACGCATCCGGTGAAGGCCTCACCGGACGGATACCAATTAGGCCGCCAGTAGATTGAGGTCTGGCTGTTCTACGGCCAAATCCCTAGCTTGCGTTGATAGGTGCACTGTTCCGGTTGCCCTCGAGACCGCCGCGGCTCGCGCGCATTCTCGATTTTCTAGCGCAATGCCCAAAGGTGGGCACGGCACCGAGAGCATGCCCGAGTGATTTCGTGCCCTCCTACGCAGCGTTGAAGCATGGGCCCCTTTTCAACTCTCTTCCGTTCCGAGATGCTCGTAGAAGGTCTCACGCGCCAAGTGCGCCCACGGCCATTGTCTCCTTCTCGCATGTGGGCAATCGCCGAGTTCCAATGGCGGGAATGTCTTCAGCTTTGGCTTGAAAGCGGTTTGGTTCGCCTCGCGTCAACGGACTTCTCCAGCTGCACTGGCCAAAAACGCCGCCTCACCTGAACCAGCAGCAATAGGCAACCAATGAGACTTATGACAGTAAGGGCCATCATCAAGAGGCAGGCGACGCAGCACAAGGCGGCTATGTCACACGCCGATCGCAACCAGCACGGCACCCAATCGAGCCGTACCATATTCTCCATAGAGCCAGACATATTCGTTTCGGTGGGTGATAAGTGCTTACTGCCGATTGGCGGCTCAACGCTTAAGCAACGTACCTGACGTCAGTCTGACGAGCGTCGCTCGGAGCGGATTTTGCTTTGCCTTTTCTCATCGGCGCAGCTACGAGCTTTGCTCATCATGCCGAAGATGTCTGGACATGCTCACGCACGCCTGCGGGCATCGCTACATCTTCGGCGACGGGGCTTTCACAACAGCGCTCTCATCCGTTCAAATAGGATTGCCGCTTCCGATGGCCCGAGCCCGACGAGGCCGACAAAGCTCGTTGGTGGCATCGGAATTTCTTGACGAGTCGGCTTCCAGAGATGCAGGCAATACCGGCTGTTATTCACGTATTGCGAATGAGGTGGGTGCAGCTGCATCACGCACTCCTCTTCATCCCAAAACAGGTCTTTGACGAAGCACATCTCTTCCCAGTTCGGACAACGTCTAGGCGTCGAGACGGAGACATGCTCCCACCCTGGGCGAACAAATCCGACTATCCTGAGTTTGCAGCCACAAGGCCCCTGAACAAAAAACAGGCCGCAAGGACCTGATCCCGGCGCGCTAGCAAATTCGCCGTATCGCACGCGGCCGGCCTCGAGTTTTTCAAGAACTTGTGCTCTCACGTTCCCTCCTTTGCCTCGCGAATGGCTTTGAAATCGACGTAGACCACCTTGTTCTCTGGCTCCCTCGTCGCCTCCAGCCAGCGCTGCTGCGCAGCGTCCGAGTGCCATGCTCGCCCGTGCATTGTCTGCTGAAATTCGAACAAACTGCTGAGCAAACCGTAGATGTAGATCATCTCTCTTCTTCCGCTTCCAATGCCGGCAACCGGGCGCTCGGTTTTCCTTGAGCCGGTAAAGCACCTCCACTGCGAGGCCCGGACAAGCTTTCCAAAGGATGCTTTCTAACCTGCAATTTTGGTTTCAGCACCAGACCTTTGCTTTTCTACCTCACCACATTCCTAATCGTTCCCGCAGCATGCCGCGAAGCTGCGGCCGAGGGCTCGCCTCGCGACGAGCCTAGGGATCCGTCGGCCGCGCACCGTCGGAAACGGCTCCTCTTCCACTAAAGTCACGGCCAGGCTACGGAGTGAGCCGCGTCAAGGCCCACGTAATAGGCCACCGTTTCAAAGCTTGACCCCGCGCTGGTCAAGGTCATCGAATTTAGGATTCTGATTGCCAATCGTGGCGCGATCGATCACGGCGAAGAAGCTTTCGCACGTTCACCAAGCATCTCGCCATCTTGCACCATGAGTCTCAAATCGGCCTAGGCCTTCAAAAGGCGGTTCGCTGTGCGACTTTCTATCGACTGATCTCCCATCATCGCTGCTGCCAAGAACGGGGTATGCCAGGCGACACTTCACCATCATGCTCTTTGAGACACTGATTGGGGTTATCCCGCGAACGGCCGATGTGGCTCCCAACGCGGGTGTTTTTTCATCGATATAGAGCCAGACTGCTTCCATCGCTTGCTCCTCAGATACCCTTCCGCACCACCACAATGGGCCATGGTCTGTGCCTGCCGTCTTCGTCGATGATCGTCAGGCGGAAGTCCATAGCGCGCCGACTTAATGTTATTGAAGCGCAGATCGCATAGGCGACCGCGACATTCGGCTTGGCCCGTTGCTCGGTCAGGGGGGCACACCTCATTAGATCGTCCCGCCAAGCGCCCTGCAAGAATCACGCAACTGGCCCAATCGGCTCATCATATGATTCGACATGCGCCAACCAGGACAGCTGTAGCAGTCTCAGATCACTTCGTGACCGCGCGTGTAGGATGCTGCTTACACAAAAGCTCCCGGTTGCCACTAAACGCCAGCTTGAATACGCCATTCAAAGACGATGAAAACAACTTGATGATCAATCACGATAAGCATCAAGAATCGTTTGGCGACTTCGTCGGCGCTGCGCACGATGCTTGTGGAGCGTTCAAATCCCAGAGAGTTGCCAATGACCAAAAGGCAGCTCAGAGCAGCTGACTAGCAATTCAAAGAAGTTGCTCTGCCTGCGAATTCGGGAACCGCCGCCGCTTCTAATTTATTTCTGCTCGCGCGCCGCAACGAGAGCACACCCGCGCGTGCCGGGTGCTCCCGTTGCAGCGTCGCCTTGGCCCCGGTGCGTGCCGGTATGAGAAGTCAAGCTGCACCCGGCGCGACTTCTGCTAGCCGGTCCCCGGGCCTAAATTGAGCCGGTCGAAGTACCAAGAAGGATCGTCCCCAGATGAATCCGTTTCGATGTATTCTTCGCCCGAATATTCCTCGACACTTCCTTCGTTTTCCTCATCGCTACTCTCAGCTTTGGAGAGATATAGGCGAGGCTTGTCCACCCGCTGCCATTTTCCCTCCTCGTTCAGCGTCCACTTGTCGGGATGCTGCCTAGGGTCAAGCACATATTCATTGTCATCTTCATTGTCACCAACGCGAACAAAACCCATCTGCTCTAGACGGGGCTTCACCTCATCCGTGGCAGGACGCGACATGACCAACGCCCGCTTACCGTCAAGCCGAAGTTGGTGTTCCAGCAGAACATCGCCTGCGTTCTCAACGAGCGGATGAGTAACCCGGAGATCGACAACGGACGAGACGTGTTTCCGCCCAGGAAAGTGCTGCTCCCACGCCTCTCCTCCCATGCGACGTCGACCTTCGGTTTTTAGAAGCCCGACACTCTTGTCACCCAATTGATAGCTGAAATATCGCGCCTGGTCCGAATCCTGTACGGTGGATCCGGCTCTGGCGACCATCGCTGTGCGCTCAGCTTTTTCGGAAACGAAATCCGAGTACTCTTGCGGATTATTGGCCATGTGCTTGATGTCGTTACCATAGAAATTTCTCAGTTCTTGCCTGAACGACTCCCTGTCGATCTCATCGATGGGAGGTTCTGAAACGAGGGAGTACGGCCGTGCCACCCCCGAGGAGGAACCAGGGGCCGTGTCTGCAAGCGTTTCGGTAAACCTCCCGCCATCTGCTGACAGCTCCGATTCATCGGCTTGGCTCGCGCTTGGAAATTGGCTGGAAGAACCAGTGATTCTGTTATACACGACGTTTGGTCTCCTATCGCAAAAGTTGCACCGTACTGGCCTGCTCGAGTCCTGTGGACAGTGATAGGCGCGCGAGCTGACAATAAGCTGACGCACAGAGGGGGCGCGGTGCTCACGCTTTGCAAGGCGAGGGGCAGCGCATTTTCCCCGCGGCTGGCCTTTTCTACGGCTATGCTTATTCCGCTTCGCGGCTAAGGTGCCATACCTTGTTACGCGAGCGAGCCGAGATCTCGGGTTCTTTAGAAGAATTACAGCCCTACCCTTGATATTGCCGCGGCCCACCATCACAACACCGTTTCACAGCTTTCCGGGCTCGATGATGCGGCCCTCGCTTGCTGATTTCAAGGCGATGCAGAACTTGCCGGCCGCGGACTTTGGTGGGGTAGCTAGGTTGAGCCACGGCTTTATCGTGGTTTCATTCGGTTGCAGCGGCGTCCGCCCGGCTGTTCAGACGATGCAAGCGCGCATCTTTAAGGAGGTCCGACGTGTAACCTCTATTCCGTTACGACCAACCAGTCGGCCATCGCCCTGACGGTTTCGCGTGATCGATCGCTATGTCGGCGACCTGCCGGCGATGACAGGCGCATTAGCCGGTGATCCGGCATCGGTCGCAACACGGATACCCGGCTTGAGATCGTGCTGAACACCTGTGGCGTCCGACGTTCACGGAGCGCACATTCTGATGCGCAGGGCCTCGTTCAACTCGATCGCCAATCGTCCTCCACGAGACATCCCGTGTCGCCCGCTCCGTCAGCAGTCTCGCGGAACACCTCGCATCAGAAGTAGGAGCCGACTGGTCGGGTTGCCCCCGCTTGGAGCATCTTTGGCGGCCGAGATCCGGGACATCCTCGAACACCTTGAGGCGGCCATGACGGCCCCAAGGGGACAACAGCCGGAATAGCCAATGTCAGCACGACCGACTCGTTCGCCACAAGAAGGCATTAGTCGCCAGCGGCCTTCAGGCCCGACTCAGTACATCTTTTGTGTGGTGACTGTCGATAAATGCCGCCCGTTGGGAGGATTCCTGTAACGATTGGCGAGGCTTTGGAACAATGACCCCATCTGGTCTGATGGAACAGTAAATTCTCCATAGTTAGGGTCGAAGAGCGTGGTTGTTCCATTCGACGCCGACGTCGCAACTGTGTGTGCGCCGCCTTCGGCGAAATACAAACTCAGCAAATACTTCGATCCGTCGCCGGTAATTTTGTCCAGCACGCGCGAGAACCTCGAGGGCTCGCCGAATCCGTATTTGTTCTCTCTTCCGGACGGTGCCAGGCCCGCTTCCCGCAAAATGGTGTTTTGTGCCTCAAGGTCGGCCTGAGAAGCTCCTGCTCCCTCACTTCGCAACCGATCCTTGAGGTCCTGATACTGCTGCTGCCGCTCAGCCGCTGAGTGGTGCCCTTCTGATTCCGGCATGAGCGCATCCATTCGGGCTGACGGGCTGCCGCTCAGATTGCGGAGCCACTCCGCAGTCAGCCCAACGCAGATGCCGTCTACATTCGCCTGAGGCAATTCGACCGTCCTGTATTCAAACAGCGGCCTGGGTGGAGGGGATGTAGTGGAGCTGGAAGAGGTTGAACTGTGAAAATCTGCATCCGAGGTATGTGGCTTACTGGCGCAGAGCCCCATTTTGTCGGGCAACTCCCAGGCGAATGAAGACGTTTCGAGCTCCACGATACGAGGTTGGGAAACGAGCGAGTACGGCTGTGTTGGCGCCAATGACAAACCAGCATGGGGATCCGGCGCCGCTCGGGACGGCAGGCCCGCAAGTGTTTCGGTAAAGCTGTCGCTGTCCACCGACTGCCTCGGTTCGTCAGCTTGGCTGGCGCGTGTGGATGAGCCACTAATTCGATTATCCATGGCGGTTCGCGTTCCCTTCGACGTAAGTCTCTCCCGAGTGCGTCGGGCTGCTTAGGCGGTGCTGCGAATGTTACTCAGACAAGCTGATCACAAGCTGACGGGCGCAGGTGTTACGCAGAGCACGAGGAAGGGCCCTGCGAGCAGCGCCATATAACCCAAGATCCGTGATCATGACGCGCAGGGCATGTCACTCTTCTTCAGCAGTTTACACAGCAGGCGTTTGGCCGCTTTACGATCCCGGCTCTCGACCAGAACATCATCCATCTCCGTCCGGGCACGTCGGCTTCACCACCTCCCTCGCCCTCGTGATCGCGTGGGCGCATCTCTTTTGATTTTCGATTGGCAAGGCAATTGTCAGGTCACCGGCATTGCCGTCTTAAGGACACGAGACCTCCGACGCCACGTTAGTACTTGCGCTCGGCACCACCGGCTCGCGCGCGGGGCGATTTTGGCGCTCATCACGAGTTTCTCCTTCCATTCGTTATGGCTCAAAGATGGAATGGACGTATTCGCCCAGCTCAAACGCGTTAGGCTGCCGCCTCGTGACACGTCAACACCGTCAAGCCGCTGATCACGAAAGTCGCCGGGATCGATGCCGCAGGTGGGCCGTGAATTCCCTATCCGCCGGAACACGATTCTGCATCTAATGGTCGCCGACTTAGCCCAGTCGGGGAGTACGCGTCAGGAGCATCGTCCAGTGAATCTGGGCAGCACGGTATATTCCGGAAACCGCCGATTAGATGTTATCGCTTCCACTCTTCGGCGGAGCGATATGAAATCGAACTCGCTCCGACCACGGCTGGCATCACCTTCTCACATCTTATGTTCGACAGGCCTGCCGCGCAGGATGCTTCATCATACTCACCGGGTCAACACCGAGCGATAGCAAGAGCGATCGCGAACGCTAGCGCAGCATCGCTGTTGGCCGGTCCTGTATTCAGGAAACTCCCGGACCGCCATGAGCTTGCGCAGCCACTCAACTGCCACAGCGTTCATGTTCGCCAGCTGCCAGCGGATTTGCAAAATGCGCGCTGGCGATGCGGACCGTTCAGTAGGGAACGGTGAATTGTCTAGGTAGTCCAAGTCGGCTGGGCCGGAGTGCTTCCGCCCAACCAAGTTGGCTCAGCCACCACAGATCTCAGGCCTGACGTGTAAGCCTAACGAACCCTCCTTCCTTTAGCTCGGCGTTATAAAGCTTGCCGTCGAGCGAAATGGTTGTTGGGTGGTCTGCGGTTGGCATGAGCCCCTGTTCACGCAGCTTTTCAATAAGCGCCAGGGGGGCCCATTGCTCCGGGAGAGGCGCACGATGGCGTCGGGTCTCAACGAAGAACGCTCCGAAATCTGGCGCCCCCGTCGACCCGACTCGCAGCATTTGAGCTTCCGGTGGGTTATGAATGAGGCGTACGCCCTGAGACGGGACCAACGCGGCCGTGTAGCGGTGACCTCGGATCTCGTAGCTCACCGTCGGCTGCTCCGAGTCTGGCAGGAGACCGTGGTGGGTCAGTTTCTCGATCATTGGGAGCGGGGCGACTTGGGAGCCGTGCGAAAACATTTCAGGAGCGGCCCATGAGACATCATATACGGTCTCCTCTGGCTCGCTAGATGAGGACGGCCCGGCTTCATTGATCACTCGACTAAATAGGTCATGATCTTCTTGAGTCCACTCGTAGGCGCTTGGGGACCCTGGAGGCCCAGCACCGTCGATCCGATTGTCCATACAGCTCTCCTATTGGTTGGAACATGGGTTCAAAACCGCCAGAGCTTTCGCTGGATTCGTCACCAGTTGACGCATGGGCGGCATCCGTGGTCAAGAAACCACGTTCTCATGTTAAGGAGCTTAGCTTTCAGGAAACTGACGAGTTTCGGCCGGACACAGTTGTACCCGCGCCCAAGTTCCCAACTCAAATGCGATGCCGCCAAGCCCACCCTCGTTGAGGGCCTTTTTCGTTTCGCTCCCTTTACTAGCTTCAAACCGGGCCCGTTGGCCGCCCCGCCTGCGTTGGACAAAGATTTCGTTTTGGGGGGCGATCTGATTCTGTAGACTGATGCTGAGACACCAAGGCTCCGGGCGGATTTCCTGTCCATCTTCTGGACTCCGGGAATGCTATCCCATGCCATTAGCCCAGCAATAGAGCAGCGCGAGTTTTCGGCGATGTTGGATAGGTTTTTCTCGCCGACTTCATTGGCGTTATTGTCTCACCACGTTTCTTCTTCCTTTATCTGTCAGGTCCTGCGCCACATCTCGCTTCGGGCTCGCTCCCCGATCATTCTCGAGTGTGTCCCTCTGACGTTTGCGCCATTGTTCGTTTCTTCCGAGCCTGGTGCTGCTTGAGTGCCCTCTCAGCGGCTTCGGGGAATTGATCTGCTCCTGTTCGGCAGAGGTGGTTTGGACCGGTCGAGCCCAGGTCTATAAGATCAACTGCTCACGCCCGCTCAGGCCAATGACTCGGATGGTGGCCAGCACTGACGCATACACGAGTAGATGGAATTGGCCGAACCGTCGCCTTGGCTACTTTGTTTCGGGTAGCGCTCTACCACCGCCGCCGTGAGCTCGCGCCGCGCACCCATGCTGATCCGTCCTGCCATCGGCGACACCGATCCGATTCGGTATCGCCGCCCCAACCCTGACGGTCAGTTCTCCGGTAACATTCTTGATGAGGCAATGCGGGGTCAAATTTGCAAGCCGATTGACATCGTTGGGCCGCTGCGTGTTCCAGACGATGGTGATCACCAATTCCAGGCCATCGTGATCACTCATTGAACGAACCCGCTACGCGGGAGTGGGGAGGAGCCTGCTGAACTGAGGTGTCCTGTCTGAGAGGATGTTGGTCTTCGCACCACCCCTCTCAAGACAGGAGACCCAGATGGCTACGATGAGCCCTCTTCGCCAACGCATGATCGAGGACATGACGGTCCGCAATCTGTCGCCGTCGACTCAGCAATCCTATATCTATGCGATCGCAAAATTTAGCCGACCGGACCGGCTGAGTTTCGAGCAGGTCCGGCCTATCAACTGCATCTCATCGGCCAAAAGCGTTCGTGGTCCCACATCAATCAGGTGGCCTGCGCGCTGCGGCACTCGGGCAGACGGAAGCATTCGAGCGCCAGCGCGGACCTTTGGTCCCTCCGCCGGACGACAGGCGGCGCCAGGCCTTTTTGGGAAGGCTCCGCGCGATCGCGGCGGCGGTGCCGGCGACAGGCCGCTGCTTGCCCCAGGAGCGGAACACATGATTGGACGCAACACCCAGGACATAGCCTTTGCCCGCCTTGCGCAGCAGGGTTTCGATCTCTCCAATGCCATACACGCTGTCCGCCGCCACGAACGAGAACGGCACGTTGGCCGTGGTCGCGCGAGTGATCATCTGACGCGCGATCTTGGGTTTCGTCGCAAAGCTCACATCGCTCGGTACATGCGCTGCCTTCAGGCGAGCGGAGTCGTCCGTCCATTCTTTTGGCAGGTAGAGCGCCCGGTCGATGAAGGCATGGCCATGCCGTGACACATAGGCGGCGAACACTCCGATCTGGCAATTGGTGATCTTGCCCGCCGAGCCAGTGTACTGGCGTGCGACCCCGCACGAGGCCTTGCCCTGTTTCAAAAAGCCGGTCTCATCGATGACCAGGACCGCGTCCTCATCGCCAAGCGTCTCCAGTGCGTACTCACGCACAATGTCGCGCAGCGCGTCGGCATCCCAATGCCCTCGGCCCAGAATCGCCTGCTGGCGTCCAGCGCATCATGTGGCCCCCGGCCGGGTCGAAACCCGTAGGAGAAGCCGACGAAGTCGCTTTCGTAGATGGCGTTGAGCACCATGACGGTCGCGCCCTGGACGATTTTGTCTTCCAGAGCTGCGATCGCCAGCGGTCTCTCCCGGCCGTCAGCCTTCGGGATATACGTCCGGCGTGACGGTTGGGGCCGATACGCTCCTCGGTGGACCCGGGCGTTCAGATCCTCAAGCCGAGGCTCCAGGTCTGTCTCGAAGTCCTGCCATGTCACACCGTCCACGCCGGGGGCTGCTTTGCGCTTGAGCGCGTAGAACGCCAACCGGAGCGTGTCAGTGTTGATATGGTGGAGAAGCGCCGTGAACCGCTCTTTCTTCCCAAGCTTTGCCGCTTGCCGTACGCGGTCCAGCGCCTGGGTCACGCGAGCCCGGGTCTGCGTCCGGTGCGTGCTTTGCTGTCCCGCGTTCCTCCTGGTCCCAGCCCTTGGCTCCATCGCCTCTGCCACCGGAGCCCCGGCTTTATTCGGCGACTTCGTCGCTACTATGGCCGAGTCAGACTTCTCCTGATCGTTCATCGGCGGCTATGGCTCCTCGCCTTCCCACCGCGGACCAGGCTGCTCAGCGAGCATCTGGCCGACCAAGAGACCTCCCGGTTCCCGTACAAGAAGCTTCTGCACATGCCAGGGTCTGCGACCACGCCGAAACGACTGGGCGCTCGCGATATCGCACCCCTTCGTGTTGCCTTCCGCTCAGTTGACAGCGTCGGCTCTCGGGAAAACACTCTTTCGCGGCTCAATGGCTGGCCTGTGCGCTCCCCTGCCGACGCTTCGCCGACATCCTCGCGGATGCCTGCGCACGGCTCGGGGCCGATGTGGGTCGCTACTCCTTCATCGTCGTGGACTTCCACCACCTACTCCTTGCCGGTCTCCCGGCGCACCAACTGTAATGTTAGGGTTCAGACTCAATTGATCCAATAGGCGACGACTGCGGCGATGTGGACGGCAGCCAAGAAGTTTCTGGCGAGTTTGTCGTAACGAGTTGCGACACGCCGGAAATCCTTGAGCCGGCAGAAGCAACGCTCGATGACGTTGCGCCCTTTATAGGCGCGCATGCTGAAGTTGTGGAGGGTCACCCTGTTGGATTTGTTTGGAATGACGGGCTTCGCACCACGATTGACGATTTCGGCGCGAAAGCCGTCGCCGTCGTAGCCTTTGTCCCCAATGAGGGCAGACATTGGCGGCGCGAGGTCCAAAAGGGCCGGCGCTGCGGCAATATCTGCATCTTGGCCCGGAGTGAGATGAAATGCGCAAGGTTTGCAATCAGGGTCGCTCAGCGCGTGGATTTTCGTGGTCCGCCCGCCGCGCGAGCGGCCAATCGCCTGTTCATGCTCCCCCCTTTCCGCCGCTCGCCGAGCGATGCGCCTTGATCGAGGTGGAGTCGATGGACAAAGTCACGCCGTCCTTGCCGCCGCGGGCGAGCGCTTCAAAGATCGCTTGCCAATGTCACAACCACCTTCTTGCCAATTCCGAGATGTTTTTCTATCGCTGCGATTCTCTCGAGTGCGTGGTCTATCCCCTTGCGGTAGCCGGAAATATTCTCGACTTCTCGTCGAAGATCATCGAGGTCGTGACGAAGCGTTCTCAATTCCGAGTGGATTTCACTAAGCTCGCGATCAATGCGGGTGAAGCCAGCGTCGACTTTCTTCTCCAGTCGACCGATCTCGTTACGAATCTCTGTTCGAATATCCTCACCTTCTTCTTTGATAAGTCGAGCAAGCTTGTCGAAATCGGACTCCTTCTTAGCCATCCTGGAAGTATAGCACGGGGCCGATTGTCATGATCCCTTAGTCGCTCGCCTGAACTGATCGAGGCTGGATGCGAATGAAGGCAGCCGCCGATAGGTGCCATCCGAGTAGCGTTGGTAGCTCTGCCAGACGTGCGGATCGGCATCGGGGTCTCCGAAGTGCGCCAATCCATCAAAGGCCCAGCCGTCGTCGGGATTGACGCCAAACCACACATCGCAAAACCGATCGCCCCGATCATCGACAAGCTGCACGAGCCAATCCGTTTTACCATGCTGACAGCGTACCTCGAATCTGAAGGCAGGTGCGTGGGAGAAGAGTTGCGGCATCAGTCGCTGGTTGAGCTCGCGCTCTAACCAGCGCTCGCGCGGTTCTCGCGCTTACGAATGAACGTCTCATATCCCTCCGGATTAACCTCCTTCAGGCGATCTAGCGCGCGCTCAGCTTCCAGATCGGCGGCCTTGCTATGACGCTGTTTGATCTCGTTTACTTTCGCTTCCATCCCTGCGAGCTGCCCCATTGCTGTTGTTACATCCTCGGATGCGATCTTGAGCTTCGCGCCTGGTGTCTCCTCGATGCCTACGAGCATCGCCCTAAGCTCTTTAACGGCATTGCAAAGAATGACCAGCTGTTCAGCTAAGCCAATCTCAGCACTTACGTCATTATCGACTTGCCGGTGAAAATTCGGTGCGATGTCCTGCACCACCGACCCGCTGAGTGGCGCGAAAAATGGAAAACTCAACCAAGAGAACCAATTAGGGTTTGACATAGAATCCTCTCGGCTATCTTGGTGTTCTTCCTCAGCATATTCCAGCAATTGGCGTGCCAATCGGCTTGGTTTCGACGATGGCGAAAGTACAGATATCATTTCCATCGGGCATGCGAACCTAGCGCGGCCCGGATGTATACAATTCACCCTGAAATCACACGGATGTTGTAGGCTCTCGGTCATGGCAAACAGCATGATCGTCTCACAGAGAGTTCGCTGGGGTCCCGTTGATGGTCGCCCCGCAGGCATCCGCGTATTAGAAGAGAACGAGGCTGAGGCTGACTTTATAGCGTGGCCTGACTTAGCAGTCTGCTGAAAAAGCCCTCGTGAGGGGCTGCGATTGATGATTCTATATCGATCATGGATCGTCGGGGGTTCGCATGCGGGGCGCTTTTTCGGATCAGGG